>NZ_JBITMQ010000009.1:0-72008 GCF_044466355.1 Actinophytocola sp. NPDC049390 | reverse complement strand
GTGGGGGAAGGCCGGGGCGGCGTGGTGTCCGGAGGCTTCGCCTGCGCGGCGGCCGTTGCGCACCGGCGGTTCGCCCGGAACGGCGTGGTGTCCGGTGCCTTCACCCGGTGCGAAGCCGTTGCGGGCCTCGTGCGGGAACGCCGGTGGTCCGCCAGGGACGGCGTGGTGGGCGGACGCCTCACCGGCACGGCGGCGGTTGCGGCGGCCGTTCGGGACCTCGTCCTGCGGGAACGCGGGGGGCTCGCCCGGGAGGGCGTGGTGGGCCGAGGTCTCTCCCGCGCGGCGCGCACGCCGGGGACGTGGGCTCGGGCTGGGTGCCTCGCCGGGAACGGCGTGGTGCCCCGACGCTTCGGCACGCCTCGGCCGGTCGGTGTCCGGCGGAAGGGCCCGGCGACCCGAGGTCTCACCGGCGCGCCGGGTGCGTGTTGCGGGCGTGTCCGGGAGAGCGTGGTGGCCGGACGTCTCCCCGACCGGCGCGGCCGGGCCGGGGAGGAACGCGCCGGTCGCGCGCCTGGGACCGGAGGTCTCACCAGGGGCTTCCGCCGCGCGGCGGCCGTTGCGGGCGGCCTCGCCAGGGTGGGGACGGCGGGAGTTGTCGTCCTGGGGGAAGCGGGCCGCGCGTCGGGCGGGGCGGGGAGCGTCGTCGCGGGGGAAGTCGGGGGTGGTGCCGTTCAGGGCATCGGCGACGGACGGTGGTGGCGGCGCCTGGCGCCGGGGGGCCTCGCCGGGGTGGCCGCGGCCGGCGGGGCCCTCGGCGCTCTGTCTGTCCTGCCGGGCGCGACGGCCGCTCATCAGGCCGTTCTGCTGCAACTGGTGCGGGTCGACCGGCGTGAGATCCGCCCTCGACGCGCTGTGCTTCTGCACCAGGTCCGCGACGCTCAGGCCGCCGCCTGCCTCCATGGAGCGCCTGCGGCGCCTCGGCTTCTCCTCGCCGCCGCCACCGGGGGGCTCCTCGCGGCGATGCCTTCTGCCGTACTCGTGCGGATCGCGGGTGCCGCCGAGGCGTTCGTCGTCGGGCACCCGGACTCCTCTCACCTCGTGTACGGGCCACGGTCTCGTGGCTCTTTCTTTATCAAGACGTTGTGTGTCGCAACTAGCTTGCCGACCCACAGTGTCCTATGCCGCGCCCAGATAGTACGGACGGATGGCACTTCTGACGACAGCCAACCGAAATTTGCTCACTGGCAGTGCGCAACTGGGCTCAAGACGATCGCCCGATCGGGGTATCGACTTTGTGTCCTCAAATGTTATCGAACCGACGCAAGGGGGTGGTCAAGGGTGACCGGAACTACACACGCCGGCTTCTCTGCCCGGCCGCGCCGGAAAGGCGGACCTGGCCGCCGACACGGTAGGCCACGCTGTTGCGGCCCGACTGCTTGGCTGTGTACAGCAGCCCGTCCGCGAGGCGGAGTTGCTGCTCGGGACTGGTGACGTCGCTGGTCCCGGACTCGTGTGCGACGCCGATGGACACCGTCACGTGGAGGCCGCGGACGATGGTCGACCACGGGAACTGTTCGACGCGGGCGCGCGCAGCCTCCGCGACCGCCCACGCGGCCGCGCCTTCGAGGCCCGGCAGCATGAGCACGAACTCCTCGCCGCCGTACCGCGCGCAGAATCCGCCCTCGGGCAGGCCGACCTGCAACAACTCGACGACCTGCTGCAGCACGCGGTCGCCGATCAGGTGGCCGAACGTGTCGTTGACGCGCTTGAACAGGTCGAGGTCCACCAGCGCCACCGCGAACTCGCCGCGCGGGTGGTCCACCTCCAGCAGCCGCTGGTCGAGGTAGCGACGGTTGTAGCTCGCGGTGAGCGCGTCGCGGATGCTCTGCTCGCGGGCCTCCGCGTGCTCCCGGCGCAGCCTGGCCACCTCCTGCCGGAACTGCTCCGGCACCTGGGGTGGCCGCTCGGCCGTGGCGAGGTCCAGCGCGTGCCGCAGGTGTTCGTACGCCTGCCGCCACTCGCCGCGCGACGCCAGGAGAGAGGCGATGGACTGGTGCAGCTCGACCAGGCTCATCTCTTCGGACTCGACACGGGACTCGACACGTTCCGCCCGGGCCTCGGCACGGGCATCCGTCCTGGCCTCGCCCCGCCGGGCCGGGTGCTGAATCGGCACCGTCGGCTCGTTGATCCTGCGCTCCCGCCACCGGGCGTCCCGTTGGACCGGGTCGGGTTGGGTGTCCAGTACCGCCATCGCGCTCACCTCCCTACTGGGTCTTGTTTCGACGGGAGGCGGAGCTGTCTTGAGACGTTGACGGGTGCGTGTTCGGATTTCCCCCTACCGGTGGAACTGGGACTGCTCCGAACCAGTGATGGCTACTCCGGTCGGATGGCGGAGCGCACAAACCGCGTCGATCTCGTCGCCCTGCGTCACTAGCCTGTGGGACACGGCGCGAAGCCGTATGCCTTGCCGTCGAGCACCACGACGCGCTGCGAGCCGATCTGCTCGCCGAGCAACGCGCCGTCCTGCCGGATGCTGATCGACACGCCGAGCACGTACACCAGCCCGCGCGGGTGTGCCGCGTCGCGGCCCGCGTCCGGCGGCACCCAGTCCGGGTCGACCCGCAGCGTCGACATGGCGGGGTCGATGTTCAGGGTGAGGTCGCCCAGATCGCACAGGTCGTCCGTGTAGTCCGGGTGCTGGCTGCGGCGCAGGAAGTCCCGCTGTGTCGCGGGGCCGTCCTCGGCCGCCGCGTTCAGCTCGTCGAAGTACTCCTGCACGAGCTGACGGTCGTCGTCCGGCGAGTCCTCGGCCAGCGGCACACCGGCCACGGTGGACGTGCAGCCCGCGATCAGCAGGCTCGCGAACCCGAGAACGGCGAACAGGGCGCGGCGCATGTGGTCCCCCGGGGAGTGCGGTGTGCTTCCAGGCTAACCGTGCTCACGTGGGATCGATGCGATATCCGAAACCACGCACGGTGTGGATCATGGGTGGGTGCCGCAGCTTGCGGCGCAGCTGGTTGATCACCACGTCGAGCACGTTGGACGTGGGGTCCACGAGCGGGTCCCACACCTCCTTGATCAGCTCGGCGCGGCCGACCGGGGTGCGCTGGCGCGCGACGAGCAGCCGCAGCACGTCGAACTCCTTGGCGGTCACCGTGAGCAGCACGCCCGCGCGCCGCACCTCGTGCCGTCCGCCGTCGACCTCCAGGTCGCCGCAGCGCAGCACCGGCGGCAGCCCGCTCGACACGCGCCTGCACAGCCGCCGCACCCGCGCCTCCATCTCCTCGACGGCGAACGGCTTCACCAGGTAGTCGTCGCCGTGCTCGAGCCCGGCGATGCGGTCGGCGACCGTGTCGCGCGCGGTCAGGAACAGCACGGGCACCGGCGGGCGGCGCACACGTATGTAATGGAGGGAGTCGCCGGAGGGCAGCATGCGGTCGAACACGGCGCAGTCGTAGGAGTTCACCATGAGCGCCTCGTCGGCGGCGGGGAGGTCGCCGACCGGGTCGACGGCGAAACCGGCCGCGCGCAGCGACCCGGTGATCGCGATCCGCAGGTTCTCATCGTCCTCGACCACCAGCACCCGCACATATCAGACAGTATCGAAACAGGCCTATCCCGTTACCGCGAGGACGTCCTCGACGGTGAGCGTCCGCAGTTCCGCCGTCTCCGGCATCCGGCCGAGCAGCCGCAACCGCTGCGACTGCACCTTCCGCACGCTCTCGAACAGCCGCCGCGCGTCGCGGGCGTTGCCGAAGTTCGGGTCGTCGGCGACGCGGGCGAAGTACTCGCGCAGCACCGGGTTCGCGTCCTCGTCAACGCGGTAGTCGCCCGCCGCCACCATCCGGTCGATGATCCGCACCAGGTCGTCCGGCGAGTAGTTCTCGAACTCGATGGTCTTGGAGAAGCGGGACGCGAGACCGGGGTTGGCGTACAGGAACTCGCCCATCTCGGTCGTGTACCCGGCGACGATCACGGCCACCTCGTCGCGGTGGTCCTCCATCAGCTTCACGAGCGTGTCGATGGCCTCCTGGCCGAAGTCGCCGCCGGACCCGGCCTGCCGGGACAGCGTGTACGCCTCGTCGATGAACAGGACGCCGCCGAGCGACTCCTCGAACACCACGGACGTCTTCTCCGCGGTGTGCCCGATGTACTGGCCCACGAGGTCGCGCCGCGACACCTCCCGGAACTGCCCCTTCGGCAGCACGCCGAGCGACTTCAGCAGCTTCCCGTAGGTGCGGGCGACGGTCGTCTTACCGGTGCCGGGGGCGCCCGCGAAGATCAGGTGGTGGCTGACGGTGCCGACCGACAGGCCCGCGCTCCGGCGCCACTCGTTGACCTGGATCTCGTCGACGACCGCGTGCACCTCGGCCTTGACGCCGGGCAGCCCGACCATCGCGTCGAGGTCGGCGAGCAGGTCGTCGAGTCCGGCGTCGCCGCTCGCCACGGCCCGCTTCGCCGGTTCGGTCACGGTCGGCGTCGCCCCCGCGGCCAGCAGGATCCCGGGCGGGGCGGCGTTGTCCACGTGGCACGAGTCGACGGCACCCGCGCAGCCCGCCGCGAACGCGATGCCGACCCCGCCGACGTCGTGGACCTTGCACTTGCGCAGCTCCGGCCTGCTCTGTTGGGCGACCGCGACGCCCTCGTGCGCGGTGCGCGACACCTCGCACGACTCCAGCACCGGCCGGGCGTACTGGTAGACGTAGACGCCGCGCTGGCCGCAGTCGCTGATCACGCAGTTCCGCAGCTCGGGGTCGGCGCCGAGACCGATGACGATCCCGTCGCCCGCGATGTTCCGCACGGTCGTCTCGTCGATCCGGCCGGACGAGCTCTCGACCACCACGCCCTGGTCGGAGTTCTCGACCGTGCACCGGCTGATCGTGAACCGCCTGCAGCCGCGCACCGCGATCGCGGGACCGACCTCGGTGGACAGGACGCACCGCTCGACGGTCAGCTCGACGTCCTCAGCCTGCACCGCGGCCGCACCGGCCCTGACGGTGATGCCGTTGAGGGTGAGGGCGCCGCCGCGCACGGTCAGCGCGGGCCAGTCCCCGCCGGTGGCGTCGAGCACCACCTCGCCGCCCTCGTGCGCGCGCAGCTCGAGCCTGCGGTCCGCCAGCTCGAACGTCTCCGTGTAGGTGCCCGCGGCGATCGCGATGACGCCGCCGTCCGGCGCGTTGCCGAGCGCGTCGCCGATGGTGGGGTAGGCGCCGTGCCGGCCGGGCGCCACGAGCAGGGTGCGTGCTGCCATGAGAGTCATCAGCCCGCCAGTTCCACGAGCCAGCCGCGGTCGGCGGCCTTGGCGCCGGCCTGGAAACGGCTCCGGGCGCCGAGCCGGTTCATGATGTCGGCGACCATCCGGCGCACGGTCCGCACCGAGACGCCGATCCGCGCCGCGGCGGACTCGTCGGTGCTGCCGGAGAACAGCAGCGACAGCAGCTCCTTCTCCCGGCCGTTCAGCTCGGCCGCGTCCGGCAGGTCCGACGCGGTCATCGGCACCGCGGACAGCCACACCCGCTCGAACAGCTCCGCGGTCGTCGTGACCACGCTCGACAGCCCGAACACGGCGGTGCCCAGCGACCGGCCCGCCGCGGTGCGGTCCTCGCGCAGCACGACCTTGCCGCCGGCGAGCGCGCCGTCGATCACCAGCGCGTCGGTCGGCACCTCGGGGACGGTTCTGATGACCGCGCCCGCCAGCGCGAGCGCGCCGAGCCGGTTGGCGAGCACCGGCGCGGTGCGCGCGGTGTCGGGCACGAGCACCCGGTACCGCACCCCGCGGCGCAGGTTCTCGTGGTCGACGCGGCGCACGCCGCCGATCGGGTCGCGGTCCGAGATCGACTGGGTGCTCATCACGAGCACCTCCTGCTTCGCGGACGCGACCAGGGCCTCGACGCCCGCGCTGGACGGGCACCGGACCGCGTGCTGCGAGGTCGCGGCCGGACGCAGGACGGTGACAGGGTTTTCGGCGAGGACAGTCATAGAAACACTCCGATCGGAAGCGATGCGGCGACACCGTGGACGTGTGCGCCGTCGAGCCGAACGAGGCGAACCCCCGAAGGCGCGAGACGGTCGGTGATGGACTTGGCGGCGGCCTCGACGGCGGCCTCCGTGGTGGCGGCGAGGCGGACGGTGGCGCCCGCGCGTGGTTCACCGCGGCGCCGGGCCCGCCCGTCGGAGACGGCGCCGAGCGTCACGGTCGCGGCGACGCCGGGGATGCCCGCGAGCAGCATGCCGACGAGCCGGTGCGCCTGTGCGTCGGTGAGCGTGTCCCAGCCACCGAGCAGGAACACGGACTGGCTGACGGGCCCGGTGCGCCAGAACTTCCAGTCCTCGCGCACCTCGTTCCTGCCGCCGGTGACGTGCGCGAGCCCGCCGATGGCCGACAGCGCGGGCTCCTCGGCGAGCGGCTCCGCCTGCACACCGGCACGGCCGAGCGCGCTGCGCACGCGGCGCATCGCGTTGCGGGTCGCGAGCGTCAGCTCGGCGTCGACGGGGGTGTCGACCGTGCGGGCGGCGTGCACCGCGATCAGCAGCCTGCGCGGCTGCTCCGGCCGCGCACCGACGTGGAGCACGAGCTGCACGCCGAACGTGTGGTGCCTGCCCGCTCGGTCGACGGCACTGTCGGACACCGTGGGCAGCAGCGCGGCGGGCATGGGCAGCGCGTGGAGGATTTCCGGGCTCACCGTGCGGGGCCTGAGCTGCGTCGTCAGGCCGCCTTGGTGGCTGAGCGCCATGGCCGGGCCCTGGCTGGTCTCCACCGTCCGCACGGTCGAGCCCGGCAGCAGCATTCCCAGCAGTGCCAACGTCATCCCCGGGGTGCCGCCGTTCTCCGGCAGGTCCCGCCTGCGGGACCGCAGCGCGAACGCGACGGCCAGCCCGGTCAGCTCGTACAGCCACCGGTCGCGTACCCGCACGCCGGTCAGCGCGAGCAGCACCGCCGCACCCGCCGACGCGCCGGTCAGCACCGGCCACGGCTGCCGCACGGTCAGCACGACCGCGAGCACGGCGACCTGCCAGCAGATCACCTGCACCGGTGACAGGCGCCGGACGTACGCGCGGACGTGCCGCGTCCAGGTCTGCTTCGGCGGCGCGGCGGGCCGCGGCGCCGGTGCCGGCGGCCTCGGCCGCGCGGGTGGTGCGAGCAGCAGCGGCCGCGTGTGCGGGTCGGCCGCGGGCAGCGGCTGTGCCATCGGCCGGACGGCCTGCGCCGCCGCCCGTCGGTCCGCGAACCGCTGTGGCGCCTGCCGGGCTTCCCCGGCGCCGGCCGGCGCGGCCGCCGCGGCCTGCCGTGCGTGGGACTGGCCGCCGGCTGTCGCGGCGGCTGTCGTGGTCGGTCGAGGGTCCACCGGTCACCTCCTCCTGGCGCGAAAACGGTAGGAACGACTCGCTGGGACCGGTCCCACACCGGCGGTGCGGTTCACCAGCGTCCGGTTCCGGCCAGTGCTGCCGCCGGACCGGTCGGTGCGGATACGGTCTGCGTTGTGGACCACGATCGAGCAGCGCACATTAGGTTTCGATGACAATGCGCGTGATGGTGGTCGAGGACGACGAGGACCTGCGGTTTTCCGTCGCCGTGGAGCTGGGCGCGGCCGGTCTCGACGTGGTCGAGGCACGTGATCTCGCGACCGCGGACGCGGTGCTGCGGCAGGGCGGGCTCGCCTGCGTCGTGTTCGACCGGATGCTGCCGGACGGTGACGCCCTCGACTACGTGCAGCGCCGCAGACAGGCGGGCTGGAGCACCCCCGTCCTGTTCCTCACCGCACGCGACGCGGTCGCCGACCGGGTCGCGGGTTTCGCCGCGGGCGGCGACGACTACCTCGTGAAACCGTTCTCCGTGGCGGAGATGGCCGCGCGGGTGATGATCCTGTGCCGCCGTCCGGACGGTCGGCCGTCGGTGCTGCGGCACGCCGACCTGGAGGTCGACTGCGCGCGCCGGGCCGTGCGCCGTGGCGGTGTGCTGCTCACGTTGTCCGACAAGGAGTTCGCCGTCCTGGAGTACCTGGCGATGCGGCCGGACCAGGTGGTGTCCCGCACCGATCTCATCGAGCACTGCTGGGACGCCGAGGCCGACCCGATGTCCAACGTGGTGGACGTGGTGGTGAAGCGGCTGCGCCGCAAACTGGGGCAGCCGGAGCTGATCCACACGGTCCGCGGTCGCGGGTACCGGCTCGGGGCATACGGTCCCGTGTCGTGAACCGATCCTCCGCCGACCGGTTGCGGCGCCTCCGGTTGGTGCTGACCGCCATGTTCACCGTCATGAACGCGATCGGCCTGATCGTGTTCGCCTGGCTGGTCGTGGACATGGACCATGACCGCGGCGAGCAGCGCATGGACCTGGAGCTGTCCAAGGTCACCTCGACCGTCGTCCGCCTGATCAACCGGGACGGGGACGCGGTCGTCACCGGCCTCATCACGCGTGACGAGATCAACGGGCAGTGCCCGCAGTTCGCGGTGCTGCCCGGGGACACCGGTGGCACGTTCGAGCACTTCAGCGGGCGCGACTGCGTACGGATGAACCCCGCGGTGCTGCACGGTCTCGCCGCGGACGCCACGCGCACCGGCCGGGAGGTGTACGGCTACAAGAGCAGCCTGGACGGCCAGAAGGTGCGGGTGCGGGCCCAGCCGTTCCAGGGCGAGTCGGGTTACCTCGGCGCGGTCGTCGCGGTGGTCGACGCGGAGCCGACGCTCGGCGAGCACGACCGGCTGGTGCTGTTCGTGGTCCTCGGCACGGTCGTGCTCATCGGCAGCCTCGCGCTGGCCGGGCACCTGCTCGCCGGCCGGGCGATCCGGCCCGCGGTCGGGGCGCTGGAACAACAGGAGGTGCTGCTCGCCGAGACCGCGCACGACCTGCGCACCCCGGTGGCCGCGCTGCGGGCGCTCGCCGAGACGGCGCTGCGGAATCCCGCGCAGCGCGCGGAGTTGCTGCCGCGCACGGTCCGGCTGGCGGCTCGGATGGGCTCGATCATCGACGGCCTCCTCGTCCGTGCCCGGCTCGCCGCGGGCGTCGAGCGGCTGGCCATGCAGCCGGTGTGGCTGGACCAACTGGTCACCGGTGTGGTGGAGGAGACGCCGGCGGAAGGTGCGAGCGTCACGGTCACCGCGGCGCCGTGCAAGGTCATGGCGGACCCGACGCTCCTGCAGCGCGCGGTCGGCAACCTGCTCGGCAACGCGCTGCGCTACGGCCGTCAGCCCAACCAGCCCGCGATCGTGCACATCTCCGTGGCGGGCGGCCGGGTGACCGTCGCCGACCACGGACCCGGCGTGAGCAGCGACTTCGTCGAGGAGGCGTTCGACCGGTTCCGGACCAGCAGCGGGGGGCCGGGTGTGGGGCTCGGGCTGTCGATCGTGCGCTGGGTCGCCACCGCGCACGGCGGGACGTTGTCGGTCTACAACGCGGAGGACGCGGGCGCGATCTTCGAACTCGCGCTGCCGGTGCTGCCCTGAGCCCCCGGCTCGTCGTGGCCTGTCCATCCTGGTGTCCGGTTCCGGTCACCAGTCGTCGCCGGACGTGGGCAACGGGTTATTTTCTACTGCGTGGCCGTGACTTCGAAGACAGCGTGGCGTACCCGACTGCCCGTCGTCGCGGTCGTGGTGGCCTGCGTGACCGGCGTCGTCGCGGCGGTGACCGGCGCGGCGAACCCCGTGTCGGCGGTGCAGTTCCTGCTGCCCGGCCACTGGGTCTACAACAGCGCGCTCTCCTCCGTCCTCCACGTCGACGGGTCGACCGGCAACGTCGACGCGCGTGCCGGCGTGCCGGGCAGTCCCGGCGACCAGGTGCTGCAGGGCGACACCAGTGCGTACGTGGTCGGCAGCGAACGGATCACGGAGTTCGGCAAGTCGAGCCTCGAGGTCGAGAAGTCGAGCACGCCCGCGTCGAAGGAGAAGGGCTACGGCGTGGAGACCGCGGGCGGCCCGTACCTGGTGTACCGCCAGTCGGGCAAGGTCGTACGGCTCGGTGACCCGTCCGTCACGCTGGAACTGGAGGGGCGGATCGGCACGCCGGTCGCGACCAGGGACGGCACGTTGTGGCTGCCGCGCGCCGAGGCGGGCTGGCTGTGCCAGCTGCGGTCGGGCGCCAAGGCGCCCGCCTGCCAGGTGCCGCTGCCCCGCGGGCACAAGGGCGCGTTGACCGTGGTGCGCGACGAGGTCGTGTTCGTCGACACCACGTCCGACACCCTCCACACCGTCGAGAAGGACAGGCTCGGCGCGGGCCGGAAACTCGGCCTGGACGCGTCCGACGACGCGGTGCTCGCCGACACCGACGTGGCGGGCCGGATCGCCATCCTCGACGCGAACCGCATCCACCTCGTCGACACGGAGCCCACGCCGGAGTCCGGGCGGGAGCCCGTCCAGGTCGACCTGCCGGACGGCGACTACGCGGGGCCCGTCTCCACCGGCGAGGTCGTCGCGGTCGTCGACCGCACGACGGACACGCTGATCACCTACGACAGCGCGGGTGAGCAGATGCAGCGCACGGAACTGCCCGCCGAGCGCGGCGACCCGCGGATCTCGCGCGGCGAGGACGACCGGCTCTACGTCGACGGCGACGAGGGCAAGCACGTCGTGGTCGTCGACCGGGACGGGGAGCTCACCGACGTGCCGATCGAGGGCGACAGTGACGAGCAGGCCGCGCCGCGCGGTGGCGACGCCGACAGTCCGCCGGTGGCCGGGCCGAAGCCGGAGCGGCCGAAACCCGATCAGCCGGAGCGGCAGCAGCCGCCGGCGACCGAGGAACCCGACCCGCGCCGTGAGCGGCAGCCGCCGCCCCGGGTGCCGCCGACCCAGCCGGGCGCGCCCGCCGGGGTCAGCGCGACCCCGGGCAACGCGGCGGCGACCGTCCGGTGGGGAGCCGCCGCGGACAACCGGTCCCCGATCACGGGCTACCGGGTGACGTGGGCGGGTGGCTCCCGGACCACGGGCCCGGGTGCCCGGTCGCTGGACATCCCGCGGCTGGCCAACGGCACCAGGTACGTGTTCACCGTGGCCGCCGTCAACGGAGTCGGCGTCGGGCCGGGCAGCTCGTCGAACCCCGTGACCCCGACCGCGCCGTTCCGGGCCGCGTCGGCGCCGAGGAACCTGGTCGCCACCAACGACTTCGACAACCAGACCGTGACGGTGAACTGGGCCGCGCCCGCGGACATGGGCACCGGCCGGTTCGCGCACTACGAGGTCAACGTGGGCGGGTTCCGGCAGGTGACCGTGACCGGGCTGTCGGCAACGGTCACCGGCGTCCAGGTCGACACGGCCATGACGGTCTCGGTCAGGCCGGTCACGACCAACCCGGCCGGGGCGCAGGTCGCCGGGGGCACCGCGAGCACGAGAACCGAAGGCGCACCGCCCGCCGACAACCCGGTCGTGACGTTGAGGCAGGGGGCCGCGACCGACGAGTACTGCGGCGGCGAGCCGGGCTGTTCCTGGATGCACGTGGAGGCGTCGGGTTTCCCGCCGGACACGATGCTCACGTTCACGGCGCACTCCACCCAGGAGGGCTACGAGAACAGCCACGCGACACCCACGGACGAGAACGGCTTCGCCGACATCGACCGGTTCGCCTACGCCGGGGTCGGCTACGAGGTCTGGGTGACCGTGACCACGCCGGACGGCACCGTCTACACATCCAACCGAATCACGTGGAGGGCAGGGTGACTCAACCGACCGCGGGTCAGGTCTACGAGCTGATCGCGGCCAACGTGCAGGGCGTCATCAGGGGCAAGCCGGGGTTGGTGCGGCTCGCCGTGGCGGCGCTCCTCGCCGAGGGGCACCTGCTCATCGAGGACGTGCCCGGGCTCGGCAAGACGACGCTCGCCCGCTGTCTCGCCAGAAGCATCGGTGGCTCGTACAGCCGCATCCAGTTCACCCCGGACCTGTTGCCGAGCGACGTCACCGGGGTGCAGGTCTTCCGGCAGGGCAGTGAGACGTTCGAGTTCCGCCCCGGCGGCATCTTCGCGAACGTGGTGCTGGCCGACGAGATCAACCGCGGCACACCGAAGACGCAGTCGGCGCTGCTCGAGGTGATGAGCGAGCGCACCGTCACCGTCGACTCGGTCCGCCACGAGGTGCCGAGGCCGTTCCTCGTGGTGGCGACCCAGAACCCGATCGAGATGGAGGGCACCTACCGGCTGCCGGAGGCCCAGCTCGACCGGTTCCTGATGAGACTGTCGGTCGGCTACCCGAACCTCGAGTCCGAGATGCTGGTGATCATGAGCGACTGCGCCGGTGTCGGGCCGGACGAGCTGTCGCCGGTCGTGGACATCGCGACGCTCAAGCAGGCCGTCGCCCAGGTGCGGACCGCGCACATCGACCCGGCCGTGGTCGAGTACGCGGCCCGGGTGACCGCCGCGACCCGCGAGCACGCCGCGCTGCGCTACGGCGCGAGCCCACGCGGCTCGATCGCGCTCGTGCGGGCCGGGCAGGCGGTGGCCGCGACGTACGGCCGCGCCTTCGTCACCCCCGACGACATCAAGGAAGTCGCGAAGCCGGTGCTGGAGCACCGGCTGATCCTCAACGCCGAGGCCGAGCTGAACCAGCGGCGTACCAGCGACATCGTCGACGAGGTGCTCGCCGCGGTCCCGGCACCCGCCGTGTCCGCCACGGTGACCTAGTGCCTCGGCTCACCTTGCGCGGCTGGGTCGTGCTCGCCGGTGCGGTCGTGCTGTACGCGGCGGGCGAGTGGGCCGGTTTCCCGGTGCTGCGGGCGCTCGCGGGGGCGGCGTTCGGTGCCGTGCTCGCCGCGCTGGTGATGACCGCGCGCAGGCCACGTGTCACGGTGACCCGTGAGGTGTACCCGGACCGGGTGCAGCGCGGCAGGCCCGCGTTCGCGCGGCTGCGCGTGCACAACGCGACAGGCCGCCGCCACGGCGGTTTCATCGCGGGCGACCGGGTCGACGGCGGCTTCCACGCCGTCTCGGTGCGCCCGCTCGCACCGGGCGCGGAAGCCGTGTACCACTACGAACTGCCCACGAAGCGGCGCGGCCGGTTCGAGGTCGGCCCGCTGACGCTGGAACGCGTCGACCCGCTCGGGCTCGGCCGCAGCAGGCTGACCACCGGGGACACCGCGACGTTGTGGGTGCACCCGAAGACGTACCCGGTGCGTGCCCTGGTTGCCGGGCACCCGCGCCACCACCACGAGGGCAGCACCACCGACGACTCGCTGCACGGCTCCCTGGACCTGCGGGACGTGCGCGAGTACGAGCCCGGCGACGAGGTCCGCCACCTGCACTGGAAGGCGACCGCCCGCACCGGTCGGCTCATGGTCCGCGACTACGTGGACCCGAACCAGCCCAGGTTCACCACGCTGCTCGACACCCGCGCCGACCTCGTGCCGCCGGAGGTGCTGGAGGAGGCGGTGGACCTGACCGCGTCGCTGATGTCCGCCGCCGCGGCCGAGGGCTACTGGTGCCGGCTGCTGACGACGTCCGGCGCCGACCTGAAACCGGGCGGCGGGCAGCAGGCCGTGCGCCAGGTGCTCGACGAACTGTGCGAACTGACACCGGTTAGTGGCGGGCCGTTGGTGCCGCGCGAGCTGACCAAGGGCCCGGACCGCGGCGGCTCGCTCGTCGTGGTGCTGGCGAGCGCACGGCAGGACGACCTGACCGCCGTCGCGGCACTGCGACCCCACTACGCGTCCGCGGTGGTCGTCACCATCGCGGGCGGCGCCAACACGGGAGTTCCGATGCGCATCCCGAACACGCGGGTGATCCAGGCCCCGAACGCGAAGGGCGGCACCCGGCGCTGGAACGTGGCAGCCCACTGATGACCACACGTGCCTCCGTCCTCGCCGTGCTGTTCACCGCGGCGGGCCCGGGTCTGCTGTTCGCGCCCGTTTTCGGCATCGGCGCGCTGCTGCTGCCGCTCGCGCTGGTCGTCGCCGCCGGGTTCGCGGTGTCGGAGCTGTGCGCACGCCGTCCCGCGCTGGTGCCGTGGCGTGCGGTGCTGGTGCTCGTCGTCGGGTTGCTCGCGCTGTCCGAGGCGATGCTGTTCCCCACCACGCTCGCCGGACTGCCGACCGCCGAGACCGGCCGGGCCCTGCTCGCGGGTGTCACCGAGTCGTGGCAGCTGACCCTGCAGTCCACCTGGCCCGCCCGCCCCGATCCGGAGCTGATGCTGTTCGTCCCGCTGGCCGCGCTCGTCGCCGCCACGCTCGGGCTCGAACTGCTGCGGTGGCCGCTTCTCGCGCTGCTGCCCGGGGTCGCGATGGTGGTGCTGTCGCAGGCGTACGTCTCGCTGACAGGGCTCACGGCGGTGCTCGCCGCGTTCGCGTTCGCGGTGGTCGCCGGGCTGCTGCTGTCCACAAGCGACAGAGCGGGCGACGCCGTGCCCACGGCGGCCCGCCGCTCGTTCGTGGCCCTCGCGCTGGTCGTGCCGACCGTCGTGCTCGCCGTGGCGGGCGCCGTCCTCGCTACGGTCGTCCACCCCGTCGACCGGCCCGCGGTCTCCTTGCGGGACAAGCAGTTCGTGCCACTGCCACCGGCCCGCGTCGCGAGCCCGCTCGACGAGCTGACCGAACGCATGCAGGACCCGGACGAGCCGGTGTTCTCCTACTCCGCAGACCACCCGGTCGACCGCTGGCGCCTCGCGGTGCTGGACCGGTTCAACGGCGTCAACTGGACCCCGAGCGCCCAGCCGAGGCGTCTCGGCGCCGAGCTGCGGCCCGTGCTCGACGTGCCGCGGGACGAGTACACCGCCAGCATCCGGTACCCCGGCACGGAAACCCCGTGGCTGCCGAGCCAGGCGCTGCCCGCGTCGGTGACCGGGCTGGCGCCGCTGGTGGACGAGGCGTCCGGCACGCTCATGGCGTACGGGCGCACCGGCCCCGCGGCCTACACCCTGACGTGGTGGGAACCACGCCCCGACGCGGCGGAACTGCGGGACGCCGCCATCGACCCGTCCGCCCGCACCGGTTTCGGCGACCTCGGCCAGGTGCCTGCCGGCATCGCCGACCTCGCGCGCGAAGCCGTCCGCGACGACCGCCCCGCGTTCCAGACCGCGCTGGTGCTGGAACAGTTCTTCCGCGACAACTACCGGCTCGCCACCGGCAGCGACCTGCCGAGCGGCAGCGGATGGCCCCAGCTGCGGACGTTCCTGCTCGACAACCGACGCGGCACGACCGAGCAGTTCGCCGCCGCCTACGTGGTGCTGGCCCGCATCGTGGGCATCCCGGCACGCATCGCGGTCGGCTTCCGCGCACCGGAGGAGACCGGTGACGACGTGGTGGTCCACAACTCCGACGTCCTGGCGTGGCCGGAGGTGGCCGTCGCGGGCATCGGCTGGGTGCCACTGGACCCGGCGGGCGCGACCAGCGGCACGGGCACGAAACCGAAGGGACTGGCGGAGGCCACCGCCGAGGCGAGGGAGCAGCTGCCACCGCTGGAGGACGTGCGCGACCCGGAGCTGCCGGAGGACGACGAGGAGACCGAGGGCACCACCACGTCCGACGGCGAGCCGTTCCCGTGGGCCTGGGTGCTGGGCGGTGCCGGGGTGCTCGTCGTCGCGTGGGTCGGTGGCGTGCCCCTGTTCCGAGCGCTGCGAACACGACGGCGGCGCCGCCGTCCCGGCGCCGCGGCGGTGGTCGGCGCGTGGGCGGAGGCGAGGGACCGCCTGAGAGCCCACGGCGTGCCGTACACCCCGGGCATGACCCCCCGAGACCTGGCCGCCGCGACGAACGACCCGCTGGTGGTCCCCGGCCTGCACGCACTGGCACGGTCCGTGGACGTCGCACTGTGGTCACCGACCGGCCCGGCACCGACCACCGCGACCGAGGCGTGGACGGCGGTGCGTGCCGTACGCACCGGACTGGCCAAACGGCCCTTCGGTGCCAGGGTGAAGGCCGCACTGGACCCGCGAACCCTGGTGTCACCCCGCTGAAAGCGGGCGGAACCCGTTGGTACTGGCCGGAAGCGGCCAGCAGGCCACCGGGTGCCGCGCCGGTGCCCGACACTCCCTCCAGGAACTGACCGACGGGTGGAGGTCGCGGTGTACGGGAGTGCCGGGCTACCGGGTGAGGTGGCCGAGCGGGAGCGAATGGCCCGCGCGGTCAGGCGGGTCCAGGACAAGCTGGTCGACATCGAGGTCACCGAGGAGTCCGACGACGGGCTGATCGCGGCGACCGTCGGAGCGCGCGGGGAGTTGCGTGCGCTGGACCTCGATCCGCGGATCTACCGCACCCAGGACGCCACCGCGCTGGCGGACGACATCCTCGCGACGGTCAGGAAAGCCGCCGACACGGCCGGGCGCCGGGCGTACGACGCCGCGGTCGAGGTGCTGCCGCCGGGCGCGACCTACGAGGACACGGACGTCGCGTTCGACCCGGTGCTGCACCGGCTCGGCGCGTTCACGGGACGGCGGTGACGGGCATGGCGGGCGAGGGAGACCGCGCGACGATGGATCCGGCCGCGGTCGCCGACGCGATGCGGGCGCTGCGGACCGCGGGCACCGACTTCGTCAGCGGCTGGTCCTCGGCAAGCTCGCGGATCAGCGGACTCGACGGTCAGCTCGGCAAGGGCCCGCTCGGGCAGGCGTTCATGGCCGGCTATCGCCCCGGGGCAACGGAGATCGCCGGCTCGGCCGACCGCGGCTGCCGGATTCCCGGCCAGTACGCCGATGCGGGCGAGGGGTGCATCGGCCACTACACCGGCATGGACGCCGACTCCGCCGCGGGCTTCGGTGGGGCGGGCGGTCATGGGCCTGCCTGAACCAGCGGGTCCACTGTGGACCGAAGTGAAGGGCGTCTACGACCCGTGGCCGCCCGACGACGAGCAGGCGGCGCTCGACCTCGGCCTCGCATGGGAGCAGGCGGCGACGACCGCGCGCAGGGCGGGTGAGCAGTCGGTCGCCGCGGGCGGCAACGCCTACGCGGCGTGGCAGGACGACGCCGGGCAGCTCCTCGACGCCCACACCCGCGCCTACGGCGAGCAGGTGGGCGTGCTCGACCAGGGCATGCTGATGCACCGCGACGCCGCGCGGCGCTACGGCGAGCAGGTCCGCTCGGTGAAGGAGACCATCCAGTCGGTCATCTCCACCTACCAGCCCTTCTACGACCTGTTGAGCAACCCCCGGTTCGGCGAGGCGGGCCGGGCCATGCGGGACTGGCTCGTCCAGGACGTCGCCGGCCGCCTCCGCGACATGGTGCTCGGCGCGGCGGACCAGCTCGGTCTTCAGCTGTCCGGGACCGGGCCGGGCGCCGGCTTCGAGATGAAACCCCCCGAGGGCGGCAAGCTCGGCGAGATCAAGGCGTGGGCGGACCTGTTCAAGGTCGGTGCCCAGAACGCGGACGGCACGTTCAAGGCGGAGGCCAACCTCGGCGCCGAGGCGTCGGCGTCCGCCGCGCTGACGAACGAGGGCCTCAAGGCACAGCTCGAGGCGGCTGCCGGGCTGAAGATCAAGGGGGAGTACAAGAACGCGGTCGGCCCGAACGGCCTGGTCGGCTACGGCGGGGAGGCGGAGGCCTTCGCGGGCGGCAAGGCGGGTGCCGGGCTCAACGTGGGCCCGAACGGGGTCGAGGCCAAGGCCGAGGCGTTCGCGGGCGGGCGTATCGGGGGGAAGGTCTTCGGTGACGTCGGCGGTATCGGCCTCGGGCTCACCGCCGAGGGCTGGGCCGGGCCGGGCGCCGAGGCCGGGGTGACCGCCAAGAACGAGAACGGTGTCTTCACCCTCGGCGCCTCCGCGGGCGCCTCGCCGATCCTCGGTGGGAAGCTCGGCGTCGAGTTGCGGGTGGACACCAACAAGGTCGTCGAGACCGCGGGCCACGTCTGGCAGGCCGTCGAGGACGGCGTCGCGGAGGTCGGCCGGGGCTATGAGACCGTCAGACAGGGCGTGGAGGACGTCGGCCGCGACATCGGGGCGGGCGTCGAGGACTTCGGTCGAGACGTCGGGCGGGGCGTCCAGGACATAGGCGAACGCGTTGGCAAGCTGTTCTGACCCAGGGAGTTGAGCACGATGGCCACGGATCTTCCGGTTCCGATCGAGTTCCGGCTGCCTGACGGCTGGCACGCGGCGTCGCCGGACGAGGCCGGTCTGCCGGACGTCGCGTTCATCGCGCTCAACGCGGCCACGCACGGCTCGGGCTTCACCGCGAACATCACCGTCGACGGCGAGGTCCGCACCGACGGGGCGTCGCTCGCCGAGATCGCCGACCAGTCGGTGGCGAGCCTGCGCGGCACCGCGCCGACCGTGACCGTCGCGCACCGGGCCGACCTCGGTGTCGGCGACGCCCCCGGGCTTGCCCAGGACCTCCGCATCACCCTGCGCGAGGGCGCGGTCCGTGAGCTGGTCCAGTCGCAGGTGTACCTGACCGTCCCGGACGCCGTGGACACCGCGCGACGCGCCGTGGTGCGCGCCTCGCTCACCGCCGCGCTGGACCAGGTGGACACGGTGATGGCGGACTTCCGCGAGTTCCTCTCGTCCATCCGGCTGGACACCCACCGGACCTGACCCCCGTCGGTCCACAGTCGACACACATACGACAGCGGCCCCGGACTCTCGTCGCGGGGCCGCTGTGCTGTGCCGGTGCCGTCGGGTCAGCCGCCCACGGCGCGCTTGGCCGCGTCCAGTGCCTGCTGGCCGTTCATCTGTGCGATGCCGACCTTGGTGGACAGCTCCATCTGGAAGTCGTTGGTCGCCTGGGTCGCCTTGTCCCAGATGGTGTTCAGCTCGCCGAACAGGCCACCCGCGCCGTCCAGCCAGGTCTCCATGGTGAGACCGACGGTCTGCATCCAGGTGTCCTTCTCGGCGCCGATCTCGTTCGCCGACGCGGCCAGCTGCGCCTGGCCGTCCCCGAGCGCGCTGAACTCGTAACGAATGGGGCCACTCATCGCGTCTCCTTTGGTGCTCGTGCGGAACTACCCGCGGAAGTTCAGTCCAGTGAGGACAGTGCTGTTGACCTGGCTGGTGGTGTCGTCGTCGGAGGAGGTGTAGGCCGTGCCGGAGGTGTTGGCGGCCGCCCCCACCCGCTCCAGCTCGGCGACCAGCGCGTCGACCTGCTGGCGCCATTCCCGGTGCTTGCCGTCGAACGCGACGGGGGCCCGGCCCTGCCAGGTGGCCATCATCGTGGCCACCTGACCCTCGATCCGCCCGATCGCCGCCTGGATGTTCGACGCCGAGTTGTTCGCCGCGACGGCCGCGTTGTGCAGGTCCTCCGGTGTGCCCCACTGGAGATCGCCGTTGGGCATCGATCGCTCCTTTCCGGTCATGTGTCTATGTCGGATGGGCCCGATGAGCCCACCGCGCGAAGGCGGTCACCTGAAAGCTAATTGGGACAACGAGTTCCGGACGGCGCTCCGGCACGTTCCTGCCAACCCCCGCCCACGGGCGGTCCGCGACGGCGACCATTCATCGGGTAAGGCAGCCGATGGAAGGGGCCGAGGAACGTGGCGACCGTGGTGGTGCGCCGGCCGTTGCGCCGGCCCGCGCCGGACATGCCGTCCGGCGAGCTGGTGCTCGAGGCGCCGCCGGAGATCCCGGCGCCACCTGCCCGGCAGTGGACCCAGGTACTGATGGTGCTGCCGATGGTCCTGATGATGGGCGCGATGATCCTGCTGTTCAGCGGGCGGTTCGGCGCGTCGGGGCTCGGCGCGCTGCGCTACGTGGTCTTCGGGGTCTTCGGCGTGGCGATGCTGATGATGGTCGGCGTCTCGCTCCTCAACGGTGGCGGACCGAGCAAGCGCGAGATGGGCAACGCCCGCAGGCTGTACCTGCGTGGTCTTGCCCAGCACCGGGTCCGCGTCGGCCGCACCGCACGCAGGCAGCGGACCGCGCTCTGGTACCTGCACCCCGATCCGGCGACGCTGTGGTCGGTGGCGGCGAGCTACCGGCTGTGGGAACGCCGCCGCCTCGACGCCGACTTCGGTGTCGCCCGCATCGGAGTGGGCCGCCAGAGCCTCGCCACCACGCTGGTCGCCCCCGACACCAAGCCGATGGAGCAGCTCGAGCCGCTGTCCGCGCTCGCGCTGCGGCGGTTCATCACCACCTACTCGGCGGTGCCGGACCTGCCGCTGGCCATGGCGGTCAACGGTTTCAGCCGCATCCACCTCCGCTCCGCGAACCCGGCCGACGGCCACGCCGCCGAGCACGTTCTCGGCCTGGTGCGCGCGATCATCGCCCAGCTGGCCACCCTGCACTCGCCGGACGACCTGCGCATCGCGGTGTGCGTCGCGCCGGAACGCCGCGCGGGCTGGGAGTGGCTGAAGTGGCTACCCCACGCGCTGCACCCGGAGCGGAGCGACGCGCTCGGCCCCCAGCGGCTCGTCGCGCACACGATCCCGTCGCTAGAGGCGGTCCTGGACAACCTGCTGGCCGACCGGCCGCGGTTCGACCCCGAGGACGGCGGCAGCCGGTTCGCGGGCCCGCACCTCGTCGTCGTGCTCGACGGTGGCGCGGTCGCCGGTTCGGACCACCTGCTGGCGGGCGCCGGTGTCGAGGGCGCCACGGTGATCGACCTGTCGACGGTGCCGCCGCGCGTCCCGGACCGGTCCGCCGTGGTGCTCGACGTCGCCGCCGACGCGACGCTGACCAGCCGCACCGCGGACGGCGAGATCGAGCTGGGCCGCGCCGACTCGATGCCGGTGGTGGCCGCCGAGGCGCTGGCCCGCCAGCTCGCGCCGCTGCGGCTGACCTCCGGCGCGCAGGGCGAGGCGCCGATGAGCGCGGAGCTGGGGCTCGAGGACCTGCTCGAACTCGGTGACCCGTTCGCGTTCGACCCCGCGGACACCTGGGTGCAGCGGCCGAACCGGGACCGGCTGCGCGTCAAGTTCGGCATCCGGCCCGACGGCACCCCGATCGAGCTGGACCTCAAGGAGTCCGCGCTCGAAGGCATGGGCCCGCACGGGCTGCTGATCGGCGCGACGGGGTCCGGCAAGTCCGAGCTGCTGCGCACCCTGGTGCTCGCGCTCGCGATCACCCACCCGCCGAACTCGCTGAACTTCGCGCTGATCGACTTCAAGGGCGGCGCCACGTTCACCCGGCTGGACCGGCTGCCGCACACCAGCGCGGTGATCACCAACCTGGCCGACGAGCTCCCGCTGGTCGACCGCATGGCCGACGCCATCAACGGCGAGCTGCTGCGCCGACAGGAGCTGCTGCGCGCCGCGGGGAACTTCGCCTCGCTACGGGACTACGAGAAGGCGCGCGCCGCCGGGGCGCCGCTGCCCGAGGTGCCGACGTTGTTCGTGGTGGTCGACGAGTTCAGCGAGCTGCTGTCGGCCCGGCCGGACTTCATCGACATCTTCGTCCAGATCGGCCGGGTCGGCCGGTCGCTCGGCGTGCACCTGCTGCTCGCGTCGCAGCGGCTCGAGGAGGGCAGGCTGCGCGGGCTCGACGCCCACCTGTCCTACCGCGTGGGCCTGCGCACCTTCTCCGAGATGGACAGCCGGACCGTGCTCGGCGTCTCGGACGCGTTCTCGCTGCCCGCACGCGAGGCGGGCCACGGCTTCCTGCGCCACGGCGACGAGCCGTTGACCCGGTTCCGCGCGGCCTACGTCTCCGGCGTGCACAGCCCGGAGCTGCCGAGCAGCGCGTCCGGCGCGCCGGAGCCGATCGGACTGGCCGAGTACTCGACGACCTTCGTCGCGCTGAAGGTCGAGGACAAGCAGGACACCGAGAAGAAGGACACCGGAAGCAAGGACGACGACGCCGTCGGCGAGAGCCTGCTGGACATCCTGGTCGACCGGTTCGCGGGCCGCGGCGTGCCCGCGCACCAGGTGTGGCTGCCGCCGCTGGCGGACCCACCGCCGCTCGACGAGCTGCTCGGCGGGCTCACCACCGACCCCGAGCGCGGGCTCCAGCCGACCGACCGCTCGATGCGCGGCGCGCTGCGCGCGGTGGTGGGCGTCGTGGACCGCCCACTCGACCAGCGGCGCGACCCGCTCGTGTTCGACCTGTCCGCCGGTGCCGGGCACGCGGTCGTCGCGGGCGGCCCGCAGTCGGGCAAGAGCACGGCCGTGCGCACCGTCATCGCGAGCCTCGCGCTCACCCACACGCCCGCCGAGGTGCAGTTCTACTGCCTGGACTTCGGCGGCGGCACCCTCGGCTCGATCCGCGGGCTGCCGCACGTCGGCGGCGTCGCGGCCAGGCTGAACGTCGGCGCCGTCCGCCGCACGATCGCCGAGGTGGCCTCGGTGCTCGCCGAGCGGGAGCGGCGCTTCGCCGAGCAGGACATCGACGGCATGGCGACCTACCGGGCCATGCGGGCGGACGGCCGGGTCACCGACGACCCCCACGGCGACGTCTTCCTCGTCATCGACGGGTGGCTGACCCTGCGCAAGGAGTTCGAGGACCTGGAGGACGTGGTCACCAGCATCGCCACCCGCGGTCTCGCCTACGGGGTGCACCTGATCGCGACGTGCGCCCGCTGGTTCGACCTGCGCCCGCAGGTCCGCGACCTGTTCGGCAGCAAGCTCGAACTGCGGCTCGGCGACCCCATCGACACCATGGTCGACCGGACCAACGCGCTCCGGGTGCCCGAGAACAGCCCCGGTCGCGGTCTCGCGCCGAGCAAGCACCACGTGCTGACCGCCGTGCCGCGCAGCGACGGTCGCGCCACCGGCGAGGGCCTGTCCGACGCCGTGGCCGCCATGGTCGCGTCGGCGCGCGAGGCGTGGACCGGCGAGCCCGCGCCCGAGGTGCGGATGCTGCCGGGCAAGCTGCCGTACCTCACGTTGCCGTCGACCGACGACCCGGCCGCGCTGGCGCTCACCGTCGGCATCGCCGAGCAGGACCTCGCGCCGGTCCGGCTCGACTTCGGCACGGACGCGCACCTGCTGCTGTTCGGCGACGGCGACTCGGGCAAGACGACGTTCCTGCGCACACTCGCCCGCCGGATCGTGGACTCCTACCCGCTCGAGAAAGCCCGGATGATCATCGTCGACCACCGGCGCGGCCTGCTCGGGGAGGTGGGCACGGAGCACCTGCTCGGCTACGGCACCGACCGGCAGACGACAGGCGCACTGGTCGCGGACGTCGTGACCGTGATGCGCGACCGGCTGCCCGGCCCGGACGTGACGCCCGAGCAGTTGCGCAGCCGCAGCTGGTGGCAGGGCCCGGACCTGTTCCTGCTGGTCGACGACTACGACCTGGTCGTGACCGGTGCGGACAACCCGCTGCTGCCGCTGATGGAGTTCCTGCCGCAGGCGCGGGACATCGGCCTGCACATCGTCGTCACCCGCCGCACCGGCGGCGCGGGCCGGGCGATGTACGAGCCGTTCCTGACCCGGCTGCGTGACGTCGGGTCGATGGGCCTGCTGATGTCCGGCAACCGGGAGGAGGGTCCGCTGCTCGGCGGGCTCAAGCCGGAGGCCCTGCCGTCCGGCCGGGGCCGGCTGGTCTCCCGGCGCGGCGAACCTCGGCTCGTGCAGCTCGCCTGGCTGCCGCCCGCGGACGAGTGACCGACCACAACCCGACCAGAAAGTCGATCAGGAGGAGACATGGGCGATCTGCTCGCCGGGACACCGGCCACGATGATGGCGTTCACCGCGGACGCGCCGACCGTGAACGGCTCGGGGGGTGGGCTGCAGGGCGCGATGGAGGAGAGCGAGGCGTTCCGAAGCGCGCACGAGCAGGCGTTCACACGGCTGCAGACCTTCATCGCCGAGACCAACACGCGCGTCGCGAGGCACATCGACGTCGCGAAGGGTGCCGGCCGGAGCTACCTGGAGACCGACGAGGTCAGCGCGGCCAATCTCAGCATCGCCGACTTCAAGCGACCGAGGTGACCCATGGACTACACGACGATGGAGCTCCCGCAGCAGCTCGAACGGATCAACGCGGAAGTGGCCAACAAGGGACCGCTGCAGGACAAGGCGATGGTGTGGAGCGTCGCGCAACACGAACTCACCGTTTCGGCCCAGACGTTGGGAGCCGCGACCAACCGGATCGAACCGGACTGGCCGGACTCGTCAGGTGACTCGTTCATCGCCGATGCACGGGAGACCGCGCGAAAAGCCGACATCTGGGCCTCGAACATCGGCTCCGCGAACCCGCAGCGGCTGATGCGTGACGTGGCAGGTCTGCTCGGGCCGACCCAGAAGGTCGTGCAGGAGAACCACGACCGGTGGCAGCAGGCGGTGCGGGACTCGGCCGTCGCGGGCGGGGGCACCCCCTCGGCGGCGCTGGCGATTCCGTACCAGATCGCCGCGGGCAACGCGATGAACGCGTTGGCAGACCTGTACGACAAGGCGGCCAAGGCACTCGCCGACGCGAGCACCGGTGAGGCGATGGGTGGACCGTCGAGCACGGCGGCACCCACCGCGAGCCCCACCGCCGTCCCAGGCGGTGCTCCTGGTGGTGCGCCGGGCGGTGCGCCTGGTGGTGCGCCTGGTGGCGCTCCTGGTGGTGCGCCCGGCGGCGCCCCGGGCGGGGCACCCGGCGGCGCGCCCGGTGGGGCTTCCGGTGGGGACCCGTCACTGGCCGGTGGGCTCGGCACCGCGCCGCCGGTGGCTCCGCCGGTGCCGCCGCCCGCGGTGCCACCCATCGCTCCGCCGAACATCCCGCCTGTCGGCGCCATGCCCGTGATGCCGCCGCCGGTGATGCCGTCCTCGGTCGGTGGACTCGGCCGTGGCGGCGGTGGTGCCGGTGGTGTCGGTGGTGCGCGGATCCCGGGCGTCAGCGTCGGTCCCGTGCCCGGCGTCGCCGCCATCCCGGCGGCGGCCCAGCCGGTCAACTCCGCCTCGGCCCCGAAGCCCGCGGTGCCGCCGACCGGTGTGCCGGCGGCACCCGGCGGTGGGTCGTCGCCGACCACGGGCGGCGGCGTACCGATGATGCCGATGGGCATGGGCGGTATGGGAGCCGGCGGCCGCGGCGGTGGTCCCGGTCCCGGCTCCGGCGCGGTGCGGCGGCCGGGCGGGCGTGGCCGCACCGACGGACCGCCGCCAGGGCTCCCACCCGCGCTCAGCGGCAAGGCGGGCCGCAAGGACGCGCACGGCTTCGTCGTACGGACCCGTGACCAGTCGGCCGAGGCGGACGTGCCGAGCACCGTCGAACTGATCGACGAGGACCTGTGGCGGGTCGAGGAGAAGGCCCCGGCCGTGGTCGCGGCCGAGCCGCCACCCCGGACCCGTCTCCGCCGCTGACCCGATCGACGAAAGAGCAGGACGGCCCCGGGGAGCGTGACCGCCCCGGGGCCGTCCGTGCGCCGGAAGGAAACGACATGACCAGCAGGACCGCCGCCGTGCTGATCGCCGCCGCGGTCGCCGCACCGGTGTTCATGGCCGCACCGGCGCACGCCGCGCCGCCCGAGGGTGCCTGCCGCGACCCGGAACCCGCGCACCCGGTGGTGACCGAGGAGCCGTGGGCGCAGAAGATGCTCGACCTGCGCGGCACGTGGAAACACAGCACCGGAGCCGGTGTCGTCGTCGGCGTCGTCGACTCCGGAGTGGACGCCGACCACCCGCAGCTGCGCGGCAAGGTGCTGCCCGGCCGGGACTTCTTCCTCGTCGGGCAGCTGCCGGGCAACTTCGACTGTGTCTCCCACGGCACCGCCGTCGCCTCGATCATCGTCGCGTCGCCTGCCAAGGGCACCGGTTTCCGCGGGGTCGCGCCGAACGCACGGGTGCTGCCGGTCCGGATCACCGACCGCGATCTCAACGACTCCGGCGAACCGACCCCGATCGACCCGAACGCCATCGCGCGCGGCATCCGGTACGCCACCGACCAGGGCGCCAAGGTGATCAACCTGTCGCTGTCCGGGTACCGCGACTACCCGGCGGTGCGCGGCGCCGTCGCGTACGCCCGGTCGAAGGACGTGCTGCTGGTCGCCGCCGCGGGCAACCGGCAGACCGACGGGACGACCACGATCGCCTCGTTCCCCGCCGCCTACGACGGCGTGCTGGGCGTCGGCTCGATCGACGTCGCGGGGCAGCGCTCGGGCGACTCGCAGATCGGCCCGTTCGTGGACCTGGTCGCACCCGGCGACGCCGTGCTCGCCGCGACCAGGGCCGGCGGCCACAACTACTGGAAGGGCACCAGCTTCGCCGCGCCTTTCGTGTCCGGCGTCGCCGCGCTCGTCCGATCGGCGTGGCCGGAACTGACCGCGGCGCAGGTGGCGCGGCGGCTGGTCGCGACCGCGGCACCGGCATCGGGCGGGGCGGCCAGCCCGGAGTACGGCGCGGGCATCCTGGACCCGTACCGCGCGGTCGTCGAAGGTCTGTCCGATGTGGACCCCGCCGGTCTGCCCGCCGTCGTCACCCCGCCGAGGGACCTGGCCCAGGAGCGGAACATCGCGTGGTGGCAGGACATGGGTACCGGCGCGAAACTGGTCGCGGGCGGCGTCGTCGTGGCGATCGGGCTGGCCGCGTTGCTCGCCGTCGTACTACCGCGTGGCGGCCGCCGCCGCTGGGCCCCGGCCCGCGCCGCCGCACTACCGGCCGCACCACCCCGGGACGAACCTCCGGAGGAGGTCTTCCTCTTCCCGCCACCGCCGATGGAACGCACTTCGGGCTGAGCACACGAGGAAGGCCCCGGGCGTCCGGGGCCTTCCTCGTGTTCAGGCCGTGAACGACACGGTGGAAAGGATCTCGGCGAACAGGTGGGCGTCCGCCGCCCGGCGCTCGCCGTCCTGGACACCCAGCGTGAACACGACCACCCGGCCGGCCGGGTGGTCGACGAACGCGTGCTCCTGGACCAGGGCCGGTTCGCCGGGGAGGCGTACGTGCTCGGTGCAGGTCAGCGCCGGGCCACACGGCAGCTCGACCGGGCGTACGTCACCCGGCAGCCGCGCGGCCAGCGCCGCGAGGTCGGCAGGCGCACCGTCGGGCTCGGTGATCGCGAAGTAGGCGGGCCGCCGCGGCGGCAGCATGAACACCGCCCCGTAGCAGGCGCGGCTCGCCAGCAACCCCTGGGCGAACTCCTCGTGGCGCGCCACCACGTCGTCGACACCGGGGACGGCCGGCAGCCCGGCCCGCACCGCAGCGGCGCGTCCGGCCGGGCTCACGGTCAGGTCGACGGGTGTGAAGCCCGCGGGCACCTGGAAGTTCACCGGCGCCTGGGTCGTGCTCAGCGCCGTCATCGCAGCGCCCCGACGATGTCGACGCCCCGGCCTGCCGTGTACCCGGCGGTGCCGAGATCCGAGGCCCCCTGGAGTTCGGACTGCGAGCCCGGCGTGGTCAGGTCGATCACGGTCGGCACCTGGGGCAGGACCTGCGTCCCGGCCTGCAGCCCGGTGGCGACCTCCGGGGCGTTCGCGCCCAGGCCCGTCGCCACGTGCGTCCAGCCCGGGGCGGTGCTGCTGACCGCGTCGGCGAACGCGTTCGCGCCCTTGCCGAGCGCACCGACGCCCGGAATGAGCGAGAGCGCGTCACCGCCGGCGGTGACGATGTTGCCTGGCGTGGGGTCCGCGACGGCTTCCCGCGTGTGCTGGAAGAAGGCGAAGGCGCCGGTGGCCAACGCGACGGCGCCGAGCGCGAGCGCGACCGGCGGGAACGGCGCGGCGGCCAACGCCGCGGTGGAGGCGACGGCGGACACGGCACCGGCCCAGTCGGCCGCTTCCGCCATGCCGAAACCGTCCAGGTCGTCCGGGTCGATGTCCACCTTCGGCCGCTCGGCCTGCGAGGCGACACCGGGCCGGCGCCCGGCGACGATCGCGGTCATCTCGCCGACGAACGCGACGATCGCACGTGCCACCTCGGCGGCGAACGTCTCCATGGCGGCCGCGCCCGCGCCGTCGGGCAGGGCGGCGAGTTCGTCGAAGCCCGCGGCGTTGGCCTGGATCGTCTGGACGATCTGCTCCTTGGTGTGGATCACGTCGTCGGCGAACGCGGTGGCGTGCGCGGCGAGGGTCCGCATCTCGGTGCCCTGCTTGGCCAGGTCGGCGCCAAGACCCAGCCGGCGGGTCGTCCACGTGATACCGGCGTCGTCGGGCCACGCGTCGCCCTCGTTCGCCACCGGGCCCACGAACCCCGGCGGCCGCTGGTTGCCCGACATCGCCGAGCCGAACACCGCACCGGCGTTGGTCCACTGCGTGGCGAGGGCGCGCACGGCTTCCTCGTCGGTGTCGATCCAGCCGCTGCCACCGAGCGCACCGGCGACCTGGGGCTTGACCGCCGCCCAGAGTGGCGACTGTGGTTCCTGGATGGGCATGTCACCGTCCTCCGAGCGGGCTCGACGGAGCGCCCGCGCCCCCGAAAAGCGCGGTCGTCCCGTCGTCCATGCCTGTGTAGATGCCGGAGGCGAGCGAGGTGTCGGCCGCCAGGTCGGCGAACTTCGGCGGAAACGCATCGGCGTTCGTCCGGACCGTCTGGCTCGCGGGCAGGTACGTCTGCCGGAACGCGTCCGCCAGCCGCCCGGTCCCGATGCCGCCCTCGGCCCCGGCGATCCCGGACTTCGCCGTGCCCCAGTCGGTCGCGAGCTGCTCCCCGTACTGGCGCAACCGCTGCGCGGCTGCCTCGACGGGGGCGGGATCCATGGCGGCGAACCCGGTCATCGGTGCACGCTCCCCGGGTCGGCGAGCAGGGAGCGGGTCAGCTCGTAGAGTCGCGTGCGTACCCGCTCGGCCGCCCGGCGCGTGGTCGCGAGGATGTCGGCCGCCAGCGCGGTGGAGTTCGGCGAGCGGAGCACGCGCGGGTCGAGCCTCAGGTCGAGCAGCTCGGTGCGGGCACCGACCGTCACCGTGATCAGGCCGTCGTCGGATTCGGCGGTCTCCCGCACGTCGGCCAGCCGTTCGCGCACGGCCAGCAGTCCGGCCCGCATCCTGTCGTGGTCGACCGTGGGGCCGACCCGGGGTCGTGGAGCCATCGCATCCTCCGGGGTGGGTGTCGATGTCGCGCTAGGCGACAGGTGGTCGGCGCATGGCCGCGTCGTGCGAGAGTCCCGGCCCCATCGGGATCCGGCTGACCACACCGGCCGGCAGGCGCACCGGTTCGACGTCCCCGTAACCGAGCACCGGCGGCACGTCGCGGCCGGCGAGCGGGTAGCCGACACCCATGTCGGTGACCAGCACCAACGTGCCGGACGGTGCGGACGCGCTCGCCATCGACTCGACTACGGCGGCGCCGCCCGGAGGGACCACCACGCGGTCGGCCAGCGCGACACCGTCCTCGGTGCGGCGCGGCGTGGCCATCATCGGGTCGATCTCCGGCAGCGCCGGGTCCAGTGCGAACCTCGGCGCGGACGAGCCCGCGTCGAACGTCAGGCACAGCGTGGCGGACACCCCGGCTTCCGCGAACTCCGGGCGGACCGTCGGCGGGTCACCGTCGGCGGGCTCGGGCATGGCGGTCTGCTGGGCGGACGCGACGTGCGCCATCCCGACCACGATGCCGGACACGTCGGCGTCCGGGTACGCCTTGGCAGTCGAGGCGAAACCGCGCTGAAGGTCGTACTGCAGCGCGGTGATCGGCCGCAGCCGCGTCGGCTCCACCAGGTAGTACTGGCTGCCCGCGGAGGTCTGCACGACCACCAGCTGACCGGAACGCAGGTCGGGACGGCTGGGGATCGCCTTCGACGGTTTGCCGATCTCCGCCACCGCGATCGGCGCGATCGGCTTGCCCGCCGGAACCGACTCGAGCACGGCCGGGCTGACCCGGATCGGCGGGGTGGCCCGCAACGCGAGCGACACCGCGACGATGTCCGCCTTGCTGATCTCGTGCCGGTAGCCGTTCAGGAGCAGGTGCCGCTCGCCGGTCTCCGGGACGTACGCGAGCACGGCCCGCTCGCCGACGTCGGCCCGCGGCTGCGTGCCGACCAGCATGACCGACTGCGGCCGCAACGTCCCGGTGTCGTCGGGCGACTGCCGCGAGCACAGCGTCCAGCCGCCGCCGAGGAGCTGGTCCGGGCCGGGCAGCGAGTCCGGTGCGTCCGGGATGCCGATCCTCGGCCCGCGTGGCACACCTGCCAGCGAGTCGCGCGAGATGCTCGTCGTCTCGGCCTTGCCGCCGAGCGCGAGCAGCGCCGACGTGTAGTTCTCCACCGGGTGCAACCGCTGGTCGAGGTACACGTACCGGGTGCCGGTCTCCTCCTCGACGATCACCGACTTGCCGTCCCGCCAGGAGTCGTTGCCGCCGGGGTTGATCAACCCGTACACGCCGACAGCGGCGAGCGCGACGAGTGCGATCCCGATCCCGGCGAACGCGGCGGTGCCGGGGCGGCGGAACGGCGGTTGTTCCGGGTCGGTCTCCCTGGTGACGAGCGCGGAGACGGTGCGTTGCACCAGGAACTGGTAGGCGTGCAGCTGATCGCGTTTCGATGCCATGTCAGCCGCCCAGCCCGCGCATCCAGCCGTACAGGCCGAGCACCGAACAGGTCACCGGCACCACCGCCAGCACCACGAGCACCTCCAGGATCTCCGCGTACCGGCCCAGGTACGGGTTCGCCGTGCGGGTGCTGTGCACGATCCCGAGCAGCGCGACGAACGCACCGGCGATCAGCAGGCACGGGCCGGCGACCAGGAGCAGGTCCTCCCGGTCGGCCATCAGCGGCCCCACCGCGAGACAGCACGCCCCGGCCAGACCCGCGCACAGCATCGACACCCGCTGCCGGGTGATGGGGTAGAGGCGGGCACGCAGCAGGTAGCCGACGGTCAGCAGGCCGACCAGCAGGAGACCGGCCTCGCTGGTGCTCCGGACGAGCAGCACCAGGCAGACCGACGCGACGACCGCCAGGCCGGCGACCATCCCCGTCAGCAACGCGTCGGCGCGCAGCACCGCGGCGTAGACGGCGCCGCGGGGCGGCTGCGGGTCGTCACGCACGAGGTCGGCGGCGCCGCGCGGCAGCACCGGCATCGGCACCCGGCACAGCCGCAGGGCCAGCGGGGCCAGCGTGGGTGAGAACGCCAGGCCGATCCCGGCGACCAGTGCCGCGGTCTCGTGGGCCTCCAGGGCGTCCCAGGTCGTGAGCCAGCCGCCGACCAGTGCGAGCAGCCCGACGGTGGCCCCGGCGACGAACACCGTCGCCCGGTCGACCACCCCGAACAGGCCGACCATCGCCGCCAGCAGCAACGCGGCGCCCGCGGCCAGCAACTGCGGGGCGCCGAGCGAGGTGAGTGCCCGATCGCCCGCGAAGAGCAGGCCGCCACCGGCGAAGGCGAACGGCAGCGCGACGATCCCGCAGACCGCGCCCGTACCCGCGTCGCCGCCTGCCCTGGCGAGCGCGACCCCGGCGGCCAGGAGCAGCGCCGCGGCCCCGAGCGACCACAGCGCCGGGCCGGACCACGGCGGTCCCGCCCGCAACACGGCGACCAGGCACGACACGACCGCCAGCGCGCCGATCGCGAGGCTGGCGTGCCGGGTGTGCCGGGGTCCCCAGGTGCTGCCCGCCCGGGCAGAGCCGCTGGCGATCGCGTCGACCAGGTCGTCGTACTCGAGTTCCGGCCAGTCGGTGTGTGCGTGCGTGAGGTGCAGGACCTCGCCGTCACGCACGCGCTGGGCGGCGAGCGGCCGGGCCGGTTCCAGCACCGTGCCGTCCGGGCGGCGCAGCACCCAGCCACCCGCGCGGGCGCCCGTGTCGGCCAGGTCCTCGCCCGCGTGGCGGAGGAGGCCGGGCAGCAACTCGGCCAGGGGCGAGCGTTCCGGCAGGGCGAGGTCGATTCGTCTGGCGGGCGCCGCGACGGTCACCCGGACCAGGCCGGTGGTGTTCATGTCGTCTTCCTGACGGGTTCGTGCGGCGGCGGCAGCAACATGCCGGTCCGGCCCCCTTCGTCGGCGGGCAGACCTACCATGACTGGGAGAACAGGTGACCGGTACCGGTTCGGCAGCTAGCGGACATCTCTGGAGGTGGCTCGGTGGAGGGCGGCACAGGGGTGCTCCGGAACGGCTGCGCGCGTCTCGACCTGGCACGGCGGTGACGATGGCGACGATCGACAGCACGGGACTGACACGCATCGACGACGGCCCCGTCGCGACTGTCTACTCAGGACAGCACGCCGGGGTCGTGGTCGCGCTGAAGGTGTTCCCGAAGCGTCTCGACAAGCGCACGCTGGCCGCCTTCAACAAGGAACAGGCCAAGCTGTCCACCGTCCGCAGGGTCACCTCGATCCTGCCGGTCCACGGTGTCGACGAGCTCACGACCGGCGAGTTCGCCGTCCGGATGGAGCGCTGCACCCAGTCGCTGGCCGCCCTGGTCGACCGCGTCGGCTCGCTGCCGCCGGCCGATGTCGTGGTCCTGGGCCGTGTCGTGGCCGAGGCGCTGGCCGCCGCCCACGGCGCCGGGGTCGTGCACGGCGGGATCTCACCGCACAACGTCCTGTTCCGCACCACCGGAGAGCCCGTGGTGGCGGACTTCGGCGTGACGCTGCGCCAGGCCTTCGCCCGGGATCCGTTGTACGCCATCGAGTTCCTGCCCCCGGAGACGCTGCGCACCGGCACGCTGAACGAGGCCACGGACCTCTACGGGCTCGGCGCCGTGTTGCACTACGCGCTCAGCGGGCGCTCACCCCACCCGGGCCGCCTCGGCGAGCAACCGGGCGAGCGGGTGCTGCGCATCCTGGGCGAGCCGGTACCGGCGATCAACAACCCGGACATCCCCGTCGGACTGTCCACTTTGGTCGCACGGCTGCTGGCCGCCGACCCGGCCCGCCGCCTTGGCGACGCCGCCGCGGTCGCCGACCAACTCGGCGCCATGTTGCCGAACGCCCCCCGCCGCCCGGCAACCGACGACTTCGACGACTTCAGCGCAGCCCACCCGGCGACGCCCACACGCCATGCGCCGCCGCCGCGCCCGGTGACGAGCTTCGCGGCAGACGGCGACGACTTCGACGACTTCGCGGTCCCCGCCTACCACGCGGTACCGCCACGTCCGGCCCCCCGACCCACGGTCTCACCACGGCCCGTCGCCCGCCCGCCGCACCCCCCGGTGCCCGTCGCCCAGCCTCCCGCGCCCTCGCCTGTGGCGCCTCCGGTCGTCTCGCCTTCGATGGAGCGGCCTCCGGCGGCGCCATCGGCCGCGGTGCCTCCTGTGGTCCTGTCGCCGGGTGTCCCACCGTCGGCGGAGCGGCCTTCGGATGCCGGGCCTCCCGCTGCGCCGCCTCCTGCTGTGGCGCCGTTCGTCGCGGTGCCTCCGGTTGCGGTGCCTCCTCCGGTTGTCTCGTCGGTGGCGGGGCCTTCGGTTGCCGCACCCGCCGATGCCGGGTCGTCGGTGGCGGCGCCTTCGGTTGCCGCACCCGCCGATGCCGGGTCGTCGGTTGCCGGGCCTCCGGTTGCGGTGCCTCCTGTTGTGGTGCCGTCCGTTGCGGTGCCTCCTCCGGTTGTCTCGCCGGTGGCGGCACCTTCGGTTGCCGCATCCCCGGTCGCCGGGCCTCCGGCTGCGGTGCCTCCGGTTGCGCCGCCTCCTGCTGTGGCGCCGTCCGTTGCGGTGCCGTCGGTTGTGCCTCCTCCGGTTGTCTCGTCGGTGGCGGAGTCTTCGGTTGCCGCGACCCCGGTTGCCGGGCCGTCGGCTTCGGCGCCGTCGGCTGTGCCTCCGGTTGTCCCGCCGGTGGAGGGGTCGTTGGATGCCGCACCCCCGGTCGCCGGGCCTCCGGCTGCGGCGTCTCCGGTTGTCCCGCCATCGGTGGTCCTGCGTCCGGTTGCCGGTCCGTCGGTCGCTCCGCCCTCGGCCCCCGGTCCCGAGGCCGACGAAGGCGCCGACCCGCACTGGCTGCCGGAAACCGAACCGGAGGAGAAACCCGCCGCAGGGACAGCCGACCAGCCGCACCCGCCGAGGCAGGAACCAGCAGGCCCCGCGGACAGCGGACCGGCCGAGTCACCGGAGCATCCGCCACACGACGCCCCCGCCCCACCCGAGCTGCCTCTGGCCACACTGACCCCCGCGGAACCGCCCACCGCGGCCCTGCCCGTACCGGCGACCGTCGAGTTCGCGGCCCAGGCCCGGCCGCCCGCGTCCGCGGCGGTCGCGCGGCCGGACTTCGACATCGACGACGACTTCGCCGACGCCACCGATCCGGTTCGGGGGCGGGCGCGGGCTCGGGTGCTCGCCAGTCCGCTCGCGCCGCCCGGGCAGGCACCCAAGAAGCTCGTCCGCTACGACGTGCTTGCCGGGGCCGCGCTTCTCCTCGCCCTGCTCGCGCTCGTGCCGTTGCTCCTGCTCCGCGGTGACCCGGAGGAGATCTCCAGCACCCCGCGGGTACCGGCCGCGAACGGTTCGGCGGGCGGGGACGTCGAGATCAAGCTGGACGAGCCCGTCGACCTGACCGACGAGGTGCGGCTGAGCTGGACCGCGCCCGACGACCTCGACTTCATCGTGGTCGTCGCGGCCGAGGGCAAGGAGACCGAGTACGAGCTGGCCGAGCGGAACCGCTCGATGACGCTGACCGTCGACGGTGACCTCAAGTACTGCTTCCGGGTACAGGCGACCGACGGGAACGACACCTACGAGAGCAACGTGGTGTCCTTGCGGAACGCGACCTGCAAGGTCTAGTCAGCCGCCCGAGTGCATCATGTCGGCGCCCGCCGGGACGGTCGGGTCGTCCGGGTCGTCGAGCCAGCCGTACGGGAGGGTGACCTTGCCCGGCGAGCCCTGGCGGCCGCGGGGGCCTTCGCCCGTGGTCGGGAACGGGGCGTCGTGTTCCAGTTCGCCCAGGTAGTCGTCCAGTTCGGACAGGGCCGTCACCATGGCGAACTTGCGGCGCAGGGCGGGTCCGACCGGGAAGCCCATGAAGTACCACGCCATGTGTTTGCGCAGGTCACGCATGCCCTTCTCCTCGCCGTCGTGTTCGACGAGGAGTTCGGCGTGGCGGCGCAGGACCTTCGCGACCACACCCAGGTTCGGCGGGGTGGGGAGCGGGCGGCCCTCGAACGCGGCCTGCAGTTCGCCGAACAGCCACGGGCGGCCGAGGCAGCCGCGGCCGACGACGACACCGTCGCAGCCGGTCTTCTCCACCATGGCGAGCGCGTCGGCCGCGGTGAAGATGTCGCCGTTGCCCAGCACGGGGATCGACGTGACCGCTTCCTTCAGCCGCGCGATGCGCGTCCAGTCCGCCTGGCCCGAGTAGCGCTGCGCGGCCGTCCTGGCGTGCAGGGCCACCGCCTGCGCGCCCTCCGCCTCCGCGATGCGGCCCGCGTCCAGGTACGTGTGGTGCTCGTCGTCGATGCCGATGCGGAACTTCGCCGTCACCGGGATGTCGCCCGCGGCGTCGACCGTCGCGCGGATGATGTTCGCGAACAGCTTCCGCTTGTACGGCAGCGCGGCGCCGCCGCCCTTGCGGGTGACCTTGACGACCGGGCAGCCCCAGTTCGTGTCGATGTGGTCCGCGAGCCCCTCGCCGACGATGATCTTCACGGCCTCGCGCATGGTGGCCGGGTCGACGCCGTACAGCTGCACCGACCGGGGGTGCTCGCTCGGGTCGAACGTCATCATGTGCCACGTCTTGGGGTCACGGATGACCAGCGCCCGCGCGGTGATCATCTCGCAGACGTAGAGACCGGCGCCGTACTCACGGCAGAGTCGCCGGAACGCCACGTTCGTGATCCCCGCCATCGGGGCGAGCACCACCGGCGGGTCGACCTGGTACTGGCCGATCCGCAGCGTTGTCGGCACCGTGGAGGGGGCTGCTGCCATGCCTTCCATTGTGAGCGGTGTCCGGCGCCACTCGCCGTGGGGGTTCACACGAACAGTTCGCGCACCTCCTCCGCGGTCAACGCCGGGCTGAACAGGTCGCCGTCGTCCATGACGCCCTTGAACAGCGCCGCCTTCCTCCGCTGCAGCGCCAGCACCTTCTCCTCGATCGTGCCCCGCGCGATCAGCCGGTACACGAGCACGGTGCGCTGCTGGCCGATGCGGTGTGTCCGGTCCACCGCCTGCGCCTCGGCCGCCGGGTTCCACCACGGGTCCAGCAGGAAGCAGTAGTCCGCCTCCGTCAGGTTCAGCCCGAACCCGCCCGCCTTGAGGCTGATCAGGAACACCGGCGCGGCGCCGTCCTTGAACCTGGCCAGCACCTCGGCACGGTCGCGGGTGCGGCCGTCGAGGTAGCAGTACTCGATCCCCTCGGCCTCCAGCCGCTCACGCACCGTCGCGAGGAACCCCGTGAACTGGCTGAACACCAGCGCCCGGTGCCCGCCGCCGAGCACGTCCCGCAGCTGCTCGACCAGCGCGTCCACCTTGGCCGACGGCAGGTCGGCGTGGTCGGCGTCGACCAGGCCCGCGTGCAGGCACAGCCGGCGCAACGACGTCAGCGACCGCAGGATCGTGAACCGGTTCTGGTCCAGGTCGTCCAGCAGGCCGAGCACCTTCTGCCGCTCCCGCTGCAGCACCGTCTGGTAGAGCTTGCGGTGCTTCGGGTGCAGGTCCACCTCCAGCACCTGCTCCACCTTGGGCGGCAGGTCCTTCGCCACCTGTTCCTTCGTGCGCCGCTTCACCAGTGGCCGCACCCGCCGCCGCAGCTGCGCCAGGAGCGCCGCGTCGTCGTCCTTCTCGATCGGGCGGGCGTAGTAGTCCTTGAACCGGGTCGGGCTCGGGAACAGCCCGGGCGCGGTGATCGACAGCAGCGACCACAGCTCCATCAGGTTGTTCTCCATGGGGGTGCCGGTGATCGCGAGCTTCACCGGCGCGGGCACCCGCCGCAGGCACTGGTACACCTTCGACTGGTGGTTCTTGGTGAACTGCGCCTCGTCCATGATCAGCCCGGCCCACGACACGTCCGCGTACGCCTCGACGTTGAGCCGGAGCAGCGTGTACGACGTGACGACCACGTCCGCGTCGACGGGTAACGGCCCCCGCTTCGTCACCGCCGCCACCCGCAGGTGCGGTGCGAACCGCGCCGCCTCCGCCACCCAGTTGCCCACCACGCTGGTCGGCGCGACGATCAGGAACGGCTCGTCCGCGGCCGCGTGGCAGATCAACGCCAGCGACTGCAGCGTCTTCCCCAGCCCCATGTCGTCGGCCAGGATGCCGCCGAGCCGGTGCTCCCACAGGAACGCGAGCCACTGGAACCCGTCCACCTGGTACGGGCGCAACGTCGCCCGCACCGTCGAGGGCACCGCGGCCCGCCGCACCGAGTCGAGCGACAGCAGGCCGTTCACCTGCCGCGACCACGCGCTCGCCTGCCGTTCGACCACGCCGAGCCGCGCCAGCTCCTCCCACAGCCCGGCCTGGTAGCGGCTGATCCGCAACGTCCCGTCGGACGCCTCGTGCAACGACCGAGCCTCGTCGATCAGGTCACGCAGCGCCCGCAGTTCCGGTTTCTCCAGCGAGAAGTACGCCCCGTCGGGCAGCAGCAGGTGCGACCTGCCCCTGGCGAGCGCGACGAACACGTCGAGGAACGGCACCTCGCGTCCCTCGACCGTGATGGTCACGCCGAGCCCGAACCAGTCGTTGTCGCCCGGTATGTCCGACGTGGACACGCCGATCGTCAGCGAGTCGCCGACCTCGCGGTAGTCGGCGGGCTCCCCGTCCGCCGAGACGAGCACGCCGGGCCGGGCGAGCAGCGGCAGCACCTCGGTGGTGAACCGCATGGTCTCGATGCCACGTAACCGCCCCGGTCGCAGCCGTCGCCCACGGCGCAACCCGAACCCGTCCAGCGGCAGGTCGTCCAACTCGGCCAGCAGCGCCGACTCGGCCGCCAGGTCGCGGTGCGGCTCCGGCTGCTCACCCGGCACGCTGCGCACCAGCTCGTCACCGACCTGGTACTCCCACGCCCACGACACCTCCAGCCGGTGCTCCTCGCCGTAGGCCGCGTGCACCACGAGCGTCGGCGGCGAGACCTTCGGCGGGCCGTTGCGCCAGGCCTCGGTCGCCGCCCGCAGCATCGACCACAGCTCGGCGCCCACGTCGGGTCGCGGCGACGACTGACCCGCCGCGGTCAACACCAGCGCCACGGCGTGCTTGCAGTCCATCTCCACCGGGCAGCTGCACTCGCCCTCCGCGAACGTCAGCGCCGGGCCGCGGCCGGAGCTGAAGTACGCCGTCGTCTCGTAGACCTCACCCCACGAGCCCCGCACCTTCCCCCGCACCGCGTTCGCGTCCTCGTCCCACCACAACGACAGCACGGCACGCTCACGCGCGTACCTCACGCCACGCGCGTACGACGTCCGCCCGGCCGCCTCCTCGAGGCCGGAGATGTCGACACCGGACAGCAACGCTGACTGCATGCCCGCCAAGCTATCCGGCGGCACCGACAATTTCGGCCCGCCGCGCGGCGGGCGCCGCGACCAGCCACAACACCCCGAGGCACGCGACCACCCCCGACCACAGCAGCGTCGCGCGGGTGCCCAGCACGGTCCCGAGCACGCCGCCGAGCAGGCTCCCCAGCGGGATGACGCCCCACATCGTCAGCTCCATCGTGGCGGTGACCCTGCCGAGCAGCGCGGACGGGCACACCGTCTGCCGGATCGTCGCCATCACGACGTTGGTCGCCACGATGCAGAAGCTCGCCACGAACCCGCTCACCACCCACCACACCAGGCCCCAGCCGGGCGTGGTGAAGCCCTGCACGAGGAACCCGGGCCCGAGGCAGGCAGCGCCCACCAGGAGCACCCTGACCTGCCCGAACCGGGCCACGAGCCGCCCCGTCACCGCCGCCGCCAGCAGCGCGCCGACCAGGCCGATCACGCCGAGCAGGCCGATCACCCCGGCGGACAGCCCGATGTCCCGCACCAGGAAGACGATGCTCACACCCATTCCCGCCGCCTGGCACAGAACCACGGTCGCGGTGTTCAGCGCCATGGGCCGCAGCAGCGGGTGACGCGCCACGAACCGCACGCCCTCGGCGATCTCACGACCCAGGTGGCGGTCGGGGACACGGGGTACGGGCGGCTCGCGGTGGGAGATCGACCGGACCCACAGCGCCGACCACACCATCGACAGCGCGTCCACCACGAACACGAACGGCGCGGTCAGCAACTGCACGAACCACCCGCCCGCACCCGCCCCGGTCAGCGCCGCCACGGACGCGTTCGCCGCCAGCTTCGCGTTCGCGTCCACCAGCTTCGCCGGCGGCAGCAGGCGCGGCAGGTACGACTGGTGCGCCACGTCGAAGAACACGGTCAGCAGTCCGACCGCGAACATCACCACGTACAGCTGCCACAGCGCGAGCACCCCGAACAACGCGGCGGCGGGCACGGTCAGCATGAGCACGGCCCGGCCGAGGTCGGTGGCGATGAGCACGGGCCTGCACCGCACCCGGTCCACCCACGCGCCCGCCAGCAGCCCGAACAGCAGGTACGCGAGCGACTCGAACGTACGCACCAGCGCGACCTCGAACGTCGACGCGTGCAGGTACAGCGTCGCGAGCAGTGGCGCGGCCAGGAACGTCATCCGGGTGCCGATCTGGCTGACCGCGTCGGCCAGCCACAGCCGGCGGAAGTCCATGACGACACCCTAGCAACCGCTAGGGGGTGAGATACTCGGAACATGGCAGATCCCGTGCTGCGTGCCCTGGGGCACCCGACCAGGCTGCGGATGCTGTCGCTCATGTGGAGCGGCCCGCTGTCCGCCGCCGCGCTGGCCGTCGAGCTGGGCATCTCCCACGGCCTCGCGAGCCAGCACCTGCGCACCCTCGACCGGGCGGGGCTGGTCCGGCTCGTCGAGGTGCGCCCGAAACGGGGCGGCCGCGAGCGGCTCTACCGGACGGTGAAGGGCAGCCCGCTGTCGGACCGCACGGACGCGTCTCCGCTGCTCACCGAGGCCATGGTGAGCAACCTGCGCCAGCGGCTCGCCGAGCGCGTGCCCGACTCGGAGATGGTGGTGACCGACGCCGAGCTGTGGCTCGAACCCGCGGTCTGGCTCGACGTCCGCAAACGCTTGCGCGACCTGATGCACGAGCTGCACGAGCACTCACGGCCACCACGCACCCCGGGCACGACACCGATCGGGGCGACTCTGATGGCCTTCGAGATGACCGTGGGCGATCCGCCGGGGACCGGTCCCCGGCACACGGACTGATACTGGGGACGAAGCACGGACCCGGGGAGGTCGCATGGACGGGAGCACCCAGCTCGCCGACGGTCAGCGGCTGTCGAGCAACCACGACAGCCTGGCGTTCGGGGTGCCCCGCTCCGCCCCCGGCGCGATCTACGCACTGGCGATCGGCGGCGGGTTCGCCGTCGGCCCGCGCGAGGGGCGCACGGTCGTGTTCGGCCGCAACAAGCCGGAGGTGCACGTCTGCATCGGCGAGGACGACCGGCGCGTCAGCCGCCAGCACGGCCTGCTGACCTGCCAGGACGGCCGCTGGTGGGTGCGCAACACGGGGCGTCTGCCGATCCGGATGCCCGGCTCGCAGTGGCTGTTCGCCGACGAGGAGTCGTTGCCGCTCGCCGCCGGGTACACGCCGCTGTTCGTGCCCGGCACTCGCGGCCGCGAGCACCTGCTGGAGCTGTACGTCGCCGGTGACGACGGGTCCCGGCCCGCGCCCCGCCCCGGGGACGTCACCGAGCCGCCCCGCACGTGGCGGCTGCTTCCCGAGGAACGCCTCGTGCTGATCGCCCTCGGCCAGCGCTACCTGCTGCACGAGTCCGACCCGCAGCCCCTTGGCCGTCAGCAGGTCGCCGAGCAGCTCAACGAACTGCAGCCGGAGACGTGGACACCGCGCAAGGTCGAGCACACGGTCGCGGCCGTGCGCGCACGCCTGTCCAAGGCCGGGGTGCCCGGGCTGACCCGCGAGGAGGTCGGCGAGCCGGTCGGCAACAAGCTCAACGACAACCTGCTGCGCGAACTGCTGCTGTCGACCACGCTCGTGCCGCCGGACCTGCGCGCGATCGACCCCGACGACGGGGACACGCGGAGATGACGGGCACCTTCCCGCCGCAGCCGCTGCCGCCGTCACCGGGTGGGCTCGCGGGCCGGGTGCCGCCCGCGCCGCCGGGCAGCCTGTTCGTGCTCGCCGCGGGCGGCGGGTTCGCCGCACCGCCGAGGCCGAAGTTCGAGGTGGTGTTCGGCCGCAAGGAACCGGACGTGCACGTGTGCATCGGCCCGGACGACCCGAGGATGAGCCGTTTCCAGGGCCGTATCACCCGCGGCGGCGACGAGTGGTGGCTGCGCAACGAGGGCCGCCTCCCGATCCGGCTGCCGCAGTCCCGGTTCCTGCTGTCCGGCAACGAGATCCCGCTCGGCGAGGGCTACAGCCCGCTGTTCATCCGCACGTCCAGCCGCCGCGAGCACCTGCTGGAGGTGCGGATCGTCGGCACGGGCCGCAAGGACACGCTCGCGGGCACCGACCAGCCGACCGAGACGGCCGACCCGGACAGCTGGGAGGTCGACGCCACCGAGCGGCTCGTGCTGACCGCGCTCGCGGTGCGGTACCTGCGCCAGGAGCCACACCCGCAGCCGCAGTCGTGGAAGCAGGTCGCGCTCGACCTGAACGCGGCGATGGGCACCCGCTCGGACTGGACGCACAAGCAGGCCGCCAACGTCGTCCTGAAGGTCCGCGAACGCCTCAGCCCGTACGTCGAGGGCCTGCGCCTGGAGGACTGGGGCGACCCGGCGGGCAACATGGTCAACCACCAGCTGATCCAGGAACTCCTGCAGACCGCCACGCTACGCCCACCCGACCTACGCCTCCTAACCACAGAACCCGACTGACAACCCCGCGAGTCGCGCGCCAAAACACCGCGAGTCGCGCGCCAGGACACCGCGAGTCGCGCGCCCGGACATAGCGAGTTGGTGGTTTCGTGCAGGTGCGGGGTGTGCACGAAACCACCAACTCGGTGTGCGTGGGGGCGCGACTCGCGGGGGGTGGTGGTTACGCTGGGGCGGGTGGGAGATTCTTCAGCGCGTCGGGTGCCGCTCGCCTTCGGGGTCGCGGCCGCGGTGGTCGTGGTCGACCAGGTCACGAAGTTCTGGGCGGAACGTGCGCTCACCGGGCGCGAACCGATCCCGGTCATCGGCGACTTCATCCAGTTCCGGCTGTTGTACAACCCCGGCGCGGCGTTCTCCATGGGCGCGAACGCGACGTGGCTCTTCACCATCATCGCGGCGGTCGCCGCGGGCTGGCTGCTCTGGTACGTCACGCGCCCGCACACCGTCAGCCAGGTGGTCGCGTTCTCGCTGCTGCTGGGCGGTGCGGTCACGCACCTCGGCGACCGCCTGTTCCGCGACCCCGGCTTCGCACGCGGGCACGTGGTCGACTTCATCGACTACAACGGCTGGTTCGTCGGCAACGTCGCGGACATCGCGCTGACCCTCGGTGCGGTGTTCGCGATCGTGGTCAGCGCCAGACAGCCCGAACCGGCCGAGCCCCGCGACTAGAGCGCGGGCCCGGCGCCGGCCCGCCACCACGTGATCAGGTCCTGCTGCGTGTACCCCTGGAACGCGAGGCCGAGGATGTTGGTCCTGTCCGACGTCCAGATCAGGTAGTAGTTCTCGTGCGGGCCGGTGCCGCACATGAGTTTGCCCGTGTCCCCGCCCCGCGAGTACGCCGCGTCCGCGCTGAACCGCGGCGGGTTCGCGAGGCAGTTGCCGCCGCTCACCGTGGACTGCGCGGTGTGCGCCGCGTCCATCGTCGCCTTGTCGGGGAACTGGTAGTAGAAGACGATCCGCGCGCCCGGCGACGGCCCGCACACGACCGCGGCGGTGCTCCCCGACGCCTCGTTCGTCTCGACCTGCCCTGCCGACGGGCGCATGCAGTTCTTGCGGGTGTTCTCCGGGACGTGCCGCAGCAGCTCGGCCTCCGCCGGCTGCGGGAACGACGGCGACGCGGTCCGGTTCGCCGCGTCGACGACCTTCCGCAGCGGCAGCCCGTACGTCCGCTCCCACCAGTCCACGAGGTCCGCGGGCGCGTCGCCGCCGGTCGCGCGGACCAGGAGGCGCAGCGGTTCGATCGTCCACTCCAGCACCGGTTCGCCCCGCGCACCCTGGTAGCAGAGCATCGAGCCGAGGTCGACGCTGCGCAGGTCGAACGGCCGGTTGCCGAGGAAGTTCGCCGGGGCGGGATCGGCGGTGCAGTCCACACCGGTCGGCGCGTTCGCCTCGTCGACGTGCTGGTCGTACGTGCGGCGCAACGAGTCGAGGTCGCTGAACCGGTAGTACGACACGGCGGCCGCGCCGTCGTTGACCGGGTCGCAGTCGATGGCCGCCTCGAGGTCGCGGAACGTGCCGAGCGTGCCGGCCCGCGTCCGTTCACACCGTTGCAGCTCGACCAGGTCGACCAGCGACTTCTCCGCCGCGGTCGGGAACTCCGGGATGCCGACCCAGTCCCGCCACGCGTCGACGAGCCGCTGGTCGTCCGCCTCGCGGATGTTCGCCTGGGCGACCGTGCGGGCGCTGTCGTTCGTCCACACGAGACGCGTCGTGCCGCCGTCCCCGTAGCACAGGACGCGGCCGACCTGGTTGCCCCCGTTGGGATAGCGGTGTTCCGCGCCGGTCGAGACCGTGCAGTCGCCCCGGTCGCGCGGGACGCCGGAGTCACGCGCCAGCCCGGCGTACGCGTTGTCCATCGCGGACTGGTCGGCGAAGAGGGTGAACCGCACGTGCTGGTCGCCGTCCCGGCAGTCCAGCGCGTCCTCGGCGCCGGGCAGCGACGGGGACACCTCGTCGCAGTCCCCGCGCAACGGTGGCGGGACCCGGAAGACGGGGCTGGCGCTGGAGGTTCCGCCGGGCAGGTTGATCACGACCACCACCGCGACGGCGATGACCGCGACCGCCGCGGCGACGGCGGCGAACGGCTTCCACCGCCCCGGCCTTCGCGGTGCCCTGCGGCGCCGGGTGCCGCGCACCGGGCCACCGCTGACCGCGTTCGCGAAGTCCGTGGCCAGTTCGGTGCACGACGCGTACCGGTCCGCCGGCCGCTTCGCGAGTGCCGTCGCCATCACCTTGTCCAGCGCCGCGGGCAGTTCCGGGCGCACCGCGGTCACCGGCGGCGGCTCCTCGTGCTGCTGCGCCCACAACAACGCGCTGGTGTCGGACTGCACGTACGGGGCGCGGCCGGTGAGGCACTGGTACAGCACCACGCCCAGCGAGTACACGTCCGCTCTCGGGTCGACGGGCGCCGGTTCGGCCTCACCGCCCGGGATCAGCTCCGGCGCGACGTAACCCGGCGTGCCGACGCGACGGCCGACCTCGGTGAGCCGTTCGCCGAGCACGGGCGCCGCGATCCCGAAGTCGCACAACTGGACCACGCCCGACCGCCGGTCCACGAGGATGTTGCCGGGCTTGACGTCCCGGTGCACGACACCCTTGGCGTGCGCGAAGTCCAGCGCCGAGGCCACCGACTGGATCATGACGACGGTCCACCGGAGGTCCGGCGGCCCCGCCCGGAGCAGGTCGCGCAGGTTCGGGCCGTCGATGTACGGCATGACCAGGTAGAGCAACTCGTCGTCGTCGGGCGCCGAGTAGAGCGGGACGATGTTGGGGTGGCTGAGGTTCGCGGCCGACAGCATCTCCCTGCGGAACCGCTCGCGGAACGACGGCTCGAACGCGAGCGCGGGCGCGATGACCTTGAGCGCGACCGGCCTGCCGCCGAGGTGCTTCTCCTCGGCCAGGTAGATGACGCTCATCCTGGTCTCCGACAGCTTCCGGATCAGCCGGAACCGAGGAAGTTGGTCGGACAGCTCCGGCTGACTGGGAAACTGGTCCTCGGTCATGTCGTCCAACCAGAAACTCCCCCCGCGAAGGACTGGACTCGCCGTGCCGATTCATGATGCCAGGCGCCTCGTCGCCGTTTCAGCGCTGACGCTGCTCCTCGCCGCCTGTACGAACGAGATGGCCGGGTCGCCGATCGGCACCGGCCAGATCGTGGACGAGGACCCGTCGGCGTCCGCGCCGGGCCCGTCCGGCACGGGCACACCCGCGCCGCCGTCGCCGACGAACGAGGACATCCCACCCGCGGCCGACGGCTCGGACGTGAAGGCCTGTTACGACGGGACGTGCGAGGTGATGCTGCGTGCGCCGGTGAAGATCCCGTTCGACCCGAAGACCGGCCTGGTGGAGCTGAACCTGACCAGAGTGGACGGTGTGGACGGCGCGCAGCTGTCCGGCACGGCGGTCGGCGGCGGCACGGTGTCGGTGTCCGTGTACGCGGATCCGGGCTTCGAGTCGACCGCCACGGTCAACGGTTTCACCATCACCGCGCTGTACACGGTGGACGGAGTGGCCGTACTGCGGATGTCGCCGCCGTCCTGAACCTGCCACCCCGGGCGTGAGAAAAGCTCACGTCGACGCTTCCCAGTTTCACTGGATGTATGTACAGTCAACAACGCACGGGACACCTCAGAAAGGGGGATTTGGCCGAACCGGGGCACGAATGGTGGGGTGGAACGCGTGTCGCCACGATCGGCCGAGGTCAACGAGCACCTCAGGGAGCAGTCGCGCGAGCGGATCCTCGCGGCGGCCCTGGCCGTGTTCGCCGAGAAGGGCTTCCACAACGCGACGATCTCCGAGATCACCGCGAGAGCAGGGGTCTCGCGGGGTCTCATCACCTACTACTTCCCCGGCAAGCTGCAGCTGGCGCACGAGCTGCTCGGCCGGTACCTCGACGGCATCGCCGCGCTGACCGGCGTCACCGGCACCCCCGACGAGCGCCTCGCCTCGATCATCGACGGCGTGCTGCGCTCGGTCGGGGAGAACCCGGCGGTGCAGCGGATGGCCATCAGCCTGATGACCCACCCGTCGACGCGGCCCGCGTTCGCGGCCGTGGAACAGCAGAAGGACCGCGAGCTGCGAGCCGTCGAGGACACGCTGCGCGACCTGTTCGCCGCGCGAGGGGCCGAGGACCCGGCACTCGAGGAGGTGACGCTCCGCAGCGTGCTGGAGGGCGTCATCTTCAAGGCGACCATCTACGAGGACACCTTCCCGCTGGAGCGGATGCGCCGCCGCCTCTACGCGATGTACGACCTGCCCGGCCCGTGCGGCGCGCTCAGCGGCGACGAGGCCGACGACGACCCGCCGCCGGTCGGCCGCCTGCGCGCCCCCGGCGCGTAGAAGGAGAGAAAGTGAACGCACAGGCGCTCGCCGCGTCGTTCGACAGCCCGACGGGCTTCGCGGCGGTGATGAAGGGGATGTTCAGCAGCGGCAAGGCGAAGAAGGCCCACGCCGTGTGGACTTCCGCGCAGCGCAAGGGGGTTCACGCCGCCGTAGAGCTGCGGTTCGCGACGCACGAGTCGTTCGGCTACGCCGTGATGGCGTTCGCCTCGGACGGTCCGCTCGACGTGCCCACCCGGGAACACCTCGCCGCGCAAGCGGACCGGTTCCCGCTCGGTGTGCTCCGGTACGAGTCCATGTCGTACACGTCGCTCATGCCGTTGCACCGGCACCCGCGCTCGTACGACCGGAACGCCCACACTGTCGAAGCCCTCGGCGAACCGCATCCCGGTGTGCACGTGTTCGTCGCGGTGACGAGCCCGAAGGGGCCGGGCCGGCCGTACGTCGCGCACTGCGTCGTCGACGGCAGGGACTGGATCTACCCGATCCCCGGCGACCGGGTGCGCTGACGTGGCCGTCGACCGCCGCCAGGGTTTCGGGTTGGCCACCGCGAGGTAACCGAGGGGGATGTCGGTGAGTTCTCCGGAGAACACGTCCGAGTCCCGTGACCAGAAGCTCGCGCGCAACGTGAGCGAGCTACTGCAGGAGCTGCGTGTCGCGCAGGCGGGCGTGCAGTTCCTCTTCGGCTTCCTGCTGGCGGTGGCGTTCACCGAACACTACGCACGGGCGTCCGGGTTCGAGCAGGCCGTGCACCTGACCGCGGTCGTGTTCGCGACGGCTGCGGTCGCGCTGCTGACCGCGCCGGCCGCGTGGCACCGGCTGCTGTTCCGGCAGGGGGAGCGCCCGCGCATTCTGCGGGTCGCGAACGGGCTGACGGTCGCCGGTCTCGCGTGCCTCGCGGTCGCGATGGCGGCGACCGTCCTGCTGCTGTTCAAGGTCGTCGCGGGCCCGACGGTCGCCACGGTGTTCACCGTGCTGGTCGCGCTGATGTTCCTGGTGCTGTGGTTCCTGATGCCGTTGCGCATCCGGCGCAACGGCAACGACGGGGACCACTAGGTCATCATGTCGTCGTACCACTCGCTGATCGAGTCGCGGTCGACGTCGGGGGCGTCTTCGAGGGTGTCGAACAGGCCCGTCGCGTCGCCGTCCTCGTCCTCGTGCGGTTCGTAGTCGGAGGAACCGTCGGTGCTGCCCTCGTCCTCGCCGTCCGGCATGGGCACGTCGGTGTCGCTGCCCGCGTCCTCGTCGCTACCCGGGTCCTCTTCGCTGCCGTCCGGCGCGGGAACGGCCTCGGGCGTCTCACCGCTGCCCGCGTTGTCCTCGTCGTCGCCGTAGGGCTCGTACCCGTTGTCGGTGTCGTCGCCCTCGCCGGTGTCGCTGCCGGGGTCCTCGGTCTCGCCGGTGTCGGTGGGGTCGGCCGGGTCGGACTGGTCCGGCACGTCGTCGGTGTCGGCGGGCCCCGGCGACGGCTGCGGCTCGGGCGCGGGCTCCTCGGTGGCGGGCTGGGCGGCGCCGCCCTGACCGTGCTCGTTCCAGGTGCCCTGGCCTGACGGGTCGCTGTAGGCGTCCTCGGCGACCCCGTCGTCGTCCATGTCGAGCAGCGCGGTGTCGGCGACCCCGTCACCGTCGGAGTCCCACATGACGTCGTCGACACGCCCGTCGCCGTCGAAGTCCAGCGCGACGCCGTCGGCGACACCGTCACCGTCCACGTCGACGTTCGCCTCCGAGTGGTGGACGTTCGGCGCGCTCTCTCCGGTGCCGAAGCTGTACTCGATGTCGGACATGTACTCCCCCGGGGGCCTCTGGTCAGGATCTCGGAACGTAGATGCACGAGCCGCCGCGGCGGTTCCGCCCGGAGTCTGCCAGGTTTGCCCACCGCCCGACGAAGGATTGTTCCGGCACACGGGAAGGAGGTGGCGGCCGCCCCAAAACGACCGCCACCTCCCAAAACGGACAGGACCGTTCACCAGGGTGCCACCACGTCACCCGGAACAGCCGGTGCCCGCGCCTGGGCCCCCAGTTGTCCACAACCGCCCCGGTTGTCCACAGCTGACCGCTCGCACCCCCAGAACGTCACCCCCCACCGGTACGCTGGCAAGGCGGGTGGCCCCCGGGATCGGGTGGGGGTTGAGGTTACGTACTGGGCGCGATGTTTTCGCAGGTCATCGTGGTTGTCGGTGTCCGGTTGGGCTGGTCACGCGGCCTGCAGGTGGTCGGATCCCGCGAGCCGCCTGGCCACCGCGATCACGGCGTACGCGGGCGGCAGCACCCGCGCCGGTGCCGGCCGTTCGATCCACCGCCACACCAGCCCCGTCGTCAGCGTGGGGCTCGCCGGGACCACCACGTAACTGCCGCGCGGCGCCACCGTCACCCCCATGTGGGACAGGTCGGCCGTGGTGTTCGCGCGCAGCCGGTCGACCGGCTGCGTCAGGAAGGTCCACCGCCCGCCCTCCGGGTTGGTCGTGACGGGGCCCGACTGCATCGCTATCGCCAGCTGGGCCTGCACACGCCTGCCCAGGCCCACGGGCATCGTCACCGCCTCGACGGTCTGACCGATCGCCACGATGAGCAGTCTGTTGCCCACCTGTACAGAGACCGGCCACCCGAGTAACTCTTCGTATTCGGCGCGGCCGTGGGCGAGTTCTCGTAGCCACGCCGGCGCCGGCCGGTTCGTGATCGAGATTGTCATGATGTTCCCCGTTTTTTATGTCGCACCGGGTGAAACCGGCACGCACTCAGGCTTTCACGGCGCGGACGACCGCCACTGGAATCGGCATGGAATGCGCAACCGGGAAATGCGCCGCGACGCCCCTCCTGACCTGGTCCGTACGTCGTGTCGTACATCACAATTACAAAACCAACCGGCCGGTATGTCAATACCGACCGGCCGGTTTTATTAGAGAACTTCGGTCAGTGAGCGAAAGAGGTGTTCAGGTCACCGAACGTCAGCGCGGCGTCCGATTTGTCGTACGTCCCGTCGCCCAGGATTTCCGCCGCGGCCGCCGCGACGAGCGAGTACGCCGCCACCGCGTGCGCGGGCCCGACGCTCACCCGCCGCACCCCCAACTCGGCGAGCGCCGCCACCGGCGGTGCGCCAGGCCCGGCCATCACGTTCACCGGCGCCGGGATCCGCGACACCAGTTCCGCGATCACGTCCGGGTCGTGCACGCCCGGCACGAACACCCCGTCCGCGCCCGCGTCCACGTACGCCTTCGCCCGCGCGACCGTCTCGTCCACCCCGCCGACCGCGAGCAGGAACGTGTCGATCCGCGCGTTCACGAACAGGTCCCCGCCCGCCGCCCTGGCCGCCGCGATCCGCTCCGGCGCCGCGACCGTCCCGTCCTCGATGCTGATCCCCACGACGCCCGCGTCCCGCATCCGCCGCACCGTCCCGGCCACGTCGCCGTAGCCGCTCTCGACATCGGCGGTCACCGGCACGTCGACCGCACGCACGATCCGCGCGACCGCGGCCACGGCGTCGTCCACACCGAGCCGGTCCCCGTCCGGCACGCCGAGACTCCACGCGACCCCGGCGCTGGTCGTGGCGACGGCCTCGGCGCCGGCCCGCTCGACGAGCCGCGCGCTGGCGGCGTCCCAGGCGTTGGGGAGGACGAGGGGCGCACCGGTCAAATGGCGTTCACGAAAGGTCATGACACGTACCCCACCAGCACGCCCGCCGCGGTTCCGGCCGTTTTCGGACACGACCACGTCGATGTCCGAAAACGGCCAGCGACCACGCACGCGAGCGGGCACGGTGGTCCCATGCGCACGCACACCGTCATGGACAGTCCCGTCGGCCCGCTCACGCTCGTGGCGAGCGACGGAGTCCTGTGCGGCCTGTACATGGACGAGCAGCGGCACCGCCCGGCGGAGGAGATCTTCGGACCGCGCGACGACCGCAACTCGCATGATGTGATCGAGCAGCTGATCGCGTACTTCGAGGGCGACCTGACGGAGTTCGACGTACCGTTCGCCATGCACGGCACGGAGTTCCAGAGTCTCGTGTGGACAGAGCTGACGAAGATCCCGTACGGCGAGACCACCACGTACGGCGAACTGGCCGAGCGCCTCGGCCGGCCGTCGGCGGCCCGCGCGGTCGGTCTCGCGAACGGCAAGAACCCGATCAGCATCATCGTCCCGTGTCACCGCGTCATCGGCTCGACGGGCAACCTCACCGGCTACGGCGGCGGCCTGCCCCGCAAGCGCTACCTGCTCGCGTTCGAAAAAGGCACCCCGGTCCTGCTGTAGGCCCGGAGTTGTCCACAGGTGGGTTGGTTGTCCACAGCTGACCGCTCGCGCCCTGGTTCTGTCGGTGGGTACCGGTAGACTGGCATGGCGGGTGGCCCCCGGGATCGGGTGGGGGTTGAGGTTACGTACTGGGGGCTTGTTTTCGCTGGTCAGCGGGGGGTTTGGGTGCTGTCGTGCGCGGGGTGGTGTCCTTGCCGGACGGGCTGATCGCGGGGACGGTAGGCAGGCCGTCTTTGTGGGCTTGCGCCCGGTCTGCACGGGGCTGGTGCCCGGCCTGCTACAGGTACTGCCCGGTGCCGCGAATGCCCGGCGCGTCCGGCATCTCGCCGCCACCGGCGCCCGGGGGCAGTCCGCGCCGCATCTGCTCCAGTTGCACCCGCGCCGCCATCTGCTGCGCGAACAGCGCCGTCTGGATCCCGTGGAACAGGCCCTCCAGCCAGCCGACGAGCTGGGCCTGCGCGATCCGCAGCTCGGCGTCCGACGGCGTGTTCTCCTCGGTGAAGGGCAGCGACAGCCGCTCCAGCTCCTCGCGGAGCTCGGGCGCGAGCCCGTCCTCCAGCTCGGCGATGGACCGCTTGTGGATCTCCCGCAAACGATTGCGTGACGCCTCGTCCAGCGGTGCCGCCCGCACCTCCTCCAGGAGCTGCTTGATCATCGTGCCGATGCGCATGACCTTGGCGGGCTGCTCGACCATGTCGCCGACCTGCTCGGTGTTCTCGCCGTCCTTCAGCGAGGCGGCACCGACCGGGGCGCCGTCCGGGCCCATCACGACCACGTGCTGCGGCTGCTCGTTCTCCTGGCCAGGGTTCATCTGCACGGGTCCGAGGGTAGCCGTCTTCGCGACCCCGCAAACGACGGCCCCGCGCGCCTCCGTACGGTGTTGAGCCATGGCGTTCGACGTCGCTGCGATTCGGGGTTGGTTTCCCGCGTTGGGTGATGGCTGGATCCACCTGGACGCCCCGGCAGGCATGCAGGTGCCCGAGCAGGTCGCCACGGCCGTCTCCACCGCACTACGCGCGCCGGTGTCCGGGCCGGGCGGAGTGTTCCCGGCGTCCCAGCGCGCGGAGGCCATCGTCGACGCCGCCCGCCGCGCCATCGCCGACCTCGTCGGCTGCGACCCGGCAGGCGTCGTGCTCGGCCCCAACCCGGCCGTGCTGCTGCAGCGGCTCGCCGAGGCCGTCGGCGGCGGCTGGGTCATCGGTGACGAGGTGGCGCTGTCCCGCCTCGACCACCAGCAGAACATCGCGCCGTGGCTGCGGGTCGCGCAGCGGGCCGGTGCGACCGTGCGGTGGGCCGAGATCGACATCGAGACGTGCGAACTGCCCGCCTGGCAGTACGAAAGCCTGATCACGCACCGCACGAAGGTCGTGGCCGTGACCGCCGCGTCCGGTGTCGTCGGCACCCGGCCGGACCTCGACAAGATCACCGCGCTCGCCCGCGAGACGGGGTCGCTGGTCGTCGTGGACGCGTCCTCCGCCGCCCCGTTCGTGCCCCTGGACATCAAGGCGCTGGGCGCCGACGTGATCGCCGTGAACGCGACCGCGTGGGGCGGGCCCGCGGTGGGCGCGCTCGCGTTCGCCGACCCGTCGCTGCTGGACCGGCTGCCCGCGTCGGCGCTGGGCCCGAACCAGACCGGGCCGGGCCGCATGGAGCTGGGACAGCACGCGTATCCGCTGCTCGCAGGCCTCGTCGCGTCCGTCGACTACCTCGCGAGCCTCGACGACGCCGCGACCGGCAGCCGCCGCGACCGGCTGCAGACCTCGATCGGTTCCGCGAAGTCCTACCAGGCCGGCATGCTCGGCAAGCTGATCTCCGAGCTGCGCGGCCTGCTGTACGTGACGGTCATCGGCGACGCCATGCGCCGCGTCCCCGCGCTGGCGTTCACGGTCGCCGACGTCAAGGCGTCCACCGCGGTCGCACACCTGGCCGACCGCGGCATCTGCGCGTTCTCCGACGACGTGCCGAGCGGCGTGTTCGCCGCGCTGGGTGTGGCCGAGGTCGGCGGCGCGGTCCGCATCGGCCTCGCGCACTACACGACGTCGGCCGAGATCGACGCGCTCGTCGAGGCCGTCGCCGCGCTGACGTCGATCAGCTAGGCATCCTCAGCAGCAGCTTGCCGAGCACGCCGCCCTCCTCGAGCTTGCGGTGCGCCTCGGCGGCCTGCTCGACCGGCAGCACCTCGTGCGTGATCGGCCGGACCTCACCCGCCTCGACGAGCGGCCACACCTTCTCGGTCACCTCACGGCAGATCGCGGTCTTCTCGGCGACCGGCCGGTACCGCAGCGACGTCGCGGTGACCGTGCCGTTCTTCGCCAGCAGCTTGCCGATGTTCAGCTCGCCCTTGACCCCGCCCTGCATGCCGATCACGACGAGCCTGCCGAGCCGCGCGAGCACGTCCACGTTGCGCGGCAGGTACTTCGCGCCCATGTTGTCGAGCACGACGTCCGCGCCACGGCCCTCCGTCGCGTCCCGGACCGCCTCGACGAAGTCCTGCTCGCGGTAGTTCACCAGGATGTCCGCGCCCAGCTCCGCGCACCGCGCCAGCCGCTCGGCCGAGCCGGCGGTCACCGCGACCCGCGCGCCGAGCGCCTTGGCGATCTGGATGGCGTGGGTGCCGATGCCGCTCGCGCCGCCGTGCACCAGCAGCGTCTCGCCTGCCGCGAGACCGGCGAGCATGACCACGTTGGACCACACGGTGGCCGCGACCTCGGGCAGCCCCGCCGCGGTCACCACGTCCACAGTGGAGGGAAGCGGCATGACCTGACCGGCTGGCACCACGACCTTGGTCGCGTAACCGCCGCCGGCCAGCAGCGCGCACACCTCCTCGCCGACCGCGAAGCCGGTGACGTCCTCGCCGAGCGCGGCGACCGTGCCCGCGCACTCCAGACCCGGCACGTCGGTGACGCCGCGCGGCGGCGCGTAGTTGCCCTGGCGCTGCAGCAGGTCGGCGCGGTTGACGGCGGCGGCGGCGACATCCAGCACAACCTCGCCTGGTCCGGGCTGCGGATCCGGTTGCTCCGTCCAGGCCAGAACTTCCGGACCACCCGGTCGCGTGATCGTGATCGCGTGCATGGAGAAACGGTAATCCGCGGCGCATAACAGTCCGTGTGCGGGTCTTGACCAGTACGGAGTTCCCGACAAAGCTGCGCACGCCGGGCGCGGCGATCGAGATCGGGACGATCCAGGCACCGGCGCCTGAGCCGTAGACGAGAGGAACGTTCCATGCCGTCCCGCAAGACGACATTCCGCACCGGGGTCGCGCTACTCGCGGCCGCCACCAGCGTCGGCCTCGCGGCCATCCCCGCGGCGGCTGCCCCCCGTGCCGCGTCCCCGATCCCGGACGGGCCCGCGCTGGCCCGTCAGCTGGTCAAGAAGGTCGACGTGGCGAACACCAACCGCCACCTGATCGCCATGCAGCGGCTCGCCGACCGCAACGACGGCAACCGCGCGGCCGGTACCGCGGGGCACGAGGCGTCGGCCGAGTACATCGCCACGAAGCTCGAAGCGGCGGGGTACACGGTCGAGCGGCAGGAGTTCCCGTTCGTGTACGACGAGACCCGCGGTGCGTCGCTCACCGTGGCCGGCACGGACATGCCCGTCATCCGCATGAGCTACAGCGAGTCGACGCCGGCAGGCGGCGTCACGAGCACGCTGCACGTGGTGCCGTCGGACGCGACACCGGGCTGCGAGGCGGCCGACTACGCGGGCGCCGAGGGCAAGGTCGCGCTGGTCAGCCGCGGTGCGTGCACGTTCGGTGCGAAGGCGCTGGCGGCCGGTGAGGCCGGTGCCGTCGCGGTCCTCGTGTACAACAACGCGGCGGGCACCCTGAACGGCACGCTGGGCGCGCCGGTGCCGGGCAGCGCGCCGGCGGGTGGTCTCACGGCCGCGCAGGGCGCGGAGCTGGCCACGCAGAACGGTGCCGCGGTCACCATCGACCTGCAGGGCTTCATGGAGGACCGCGTCTCGTACAACGTGATCGCGGAGACCCAGACGGGCCGGCACAACAACGTCGTCATGGCAGGTGCGCACCTCGACAGCGTCGCCGTCGGCCCGGGCATCAACGACAACGCCACCGGTTCCGCGGCGCTGCTGGAGACCGCGCTGAAGCTCGGCAGTTCGCCGAGGGTCAACAACGCCGTGCGGTTCGCGTGGTGGAGCGCGGAGGAGCTCGGCCTGGTCGGGTCGGAGTACTACGTGCAGAACCTCGACTTCGAGGAGCAGCTGAACATCGCGTTGTACCTGAACTTCGACATGATCGGCTCCCCGAACGCCGGCTACTTCACCTTCGACGGTGACGACTCCGACGGTGTCGGCGCCGGCCCCGGCCCGTACGGCTCGGCGCAGATCGAGCAGGCGTTCGTCGACTACTTCGAGTACACCGGCATCGAGGTCGAGGGCCGCGACTTCGACGGCCGCTCGGACTACGGCGAGTTCATCCTCAACGGCATCCCGGCGGGCGGCCTGTTCACCGGCGCCGAGATGGTGAAGACCGAGGCCCAGGCCGACAAGTGGGGCGGCATCGCGGGCGAGGCCTTCGACCAGTGCTACCACCAGGCCTGCGACAACCTGGGCAACGTCGACCGGGTGGCGCTGGACCGCAACTCGGACGCCATCGCCTTCGTACTGGGCTCGTACGCGATCTCGACGGAGGACATCAACGGCGTCCCGCCGCGCGCGACCCGCGCCAAGACCCGCGCGGCCGCGGCCCGCACCGCGGCCACCTCGGTCGCGACGGCGGCCCCGGACGACCACCACGGCGTCCTCATCTAGTACCGGAACCCGACGAGGGCCGCACTCCGAAGTACGGGGTGCGGCCCTCGTCGTTTCGAGCACCTGGGCGCGGCGCTCATCCGGCGACCGCACCCAGGCTTGTCGAAGTTCTGTGGTGGCCCACTCGCGTCCAGACTGGCGTGGATCCACACCGGACAGCGCCGGAATGCTGCCCAGACGGTGGGATCAACAACGTCGAGGCGCGCGGGAGGTGCGTTGTGCGCACTCGAGCGCCCGAACTCTGGCGCTGCTCCGCAATCGCGACCGAGCCGATGCCTGTCAGCTCACCCGCGGGGTCACAGCGAGCTGCGGCCCACCACGCCTGTCACCAGACATTGCCATGGCACCACCTGCCCTTTCCCGACGGGCCCATGCTCGGCCGGTCGTACCTCCAGCATGCACCCGTGTGTCCCGTGTCACAACCCCAGGCAGGGGTCCTGAACTGGTGAAACTGATCGTCACTGTCCGAAACAGACAGTGACCACCCGCGAGCCCCGGAAGCCCCGGAAACCGTCCCCGACGGGCCCGCTACCCTGCAAGCAGGGAGGCGTGGCAGAGCGGCCGAATGCACCTGTCTTGAAAACAGGAGTCCTTCACGGGACCGGGGGTTCAAATCCCTCCGCCTCCGCTCTCTGACCGGCGGGAACTGGGTGAAGTGCGGCGAACTGCAACATCGTCGTGCGGCACCCGTCTCATTTGCAGTCTCATCCGGCATGCTGCCTGTGGTCGCGTCGGCTCAGGCTTCCTTGCTTAAGAGGTGTGCGTGGAGTGACCCAACGAGGCGTTATCAGTTGCTCCGTCCCGACTGCCGGGTTGTCAGACCCGTGCGCCAAATGCTCGTCGACCAGGACCCGCGCACCGTCGCCCGCGTGACGGTCTACGACCCCGGCCTGGACCTTGGCACGAGCCACTCCGCACACGTCCTGGTGACGACACGGGCGGCCTCGACGAGCGACCCGGTCCACTCCCGCCTACAGGCCGCGGCGTACCGTCGAGAGATCACCGCCGTGAAGCACATCGGCCTGTTCGGCGCGCTCCGGTGCAGGTGAACCGCACAACGCGATGGATTCAACGGCGTCCTGTTCCTGAACGAGGATGGCACCATTTCCGAAATCGCCACGTCGAACGTCGGATTTGTGCGCAAAGGAAGCATTGTGTGGTCGCGCTCGGAATGGTTGATCGGCGGCATCGCGATGACGCTGCCGAACCACGCACTCGACGAGCCGATTCACTCCGAACCGCTCACCCTGAAGGGCCTTCGCGACCAACGCGGCGAGTGGCATCCGCCTCGGTGGCGTCCGTGGACAACCACTCGTGGCCCGGCGCTGAAGCAGCTGCGCGAGCTGTACGCGAACATCCCGCCTAGCAGATCTGATCGACTGTCATCTTCCATAGTGGTGGTACGGGTGCTCTCAGAGCGCAACCGGCAGAAGGCGTTCGCCGTGGAGACACTGCTGCCGCCAAGGCGACTTCATCGCTTGTCCCGACGGCGGTCCGGGGGCACCAAGATCTCAGCGGTCGAAGGTGCCCCGACGCGGGTAGACGTATCGCACAATCAGCAGGAGGGCAGCTGCCAGGATGCCTGTCGCCGAGATCAGCGCCGTCGGAACTGAACCAGTAGCGATGGCAACCACGCACACAGCCGCCAAGCTGGCGATCAGCGCCAAGCTCACCCACAAGAGGGCATCACGCTGCAACCGCTGGTCAGGAACCACGCGGTAGAGCGGTTGATCAGATGGCACCTCGCGCTCTTCGATCTCATGCGGGACTTGTGGGTTCCGTGTGCCCGGTCTTGACTCGGGCGGCTGCGCGGACCTCCGCTTCCGTGCTACTGATTGGTTCGTCTTCTCGGGCAACGTCACGGTCGGGCTTCCCTCTCGGGGATGACTGGTACTCCGCCAGTCCTTGGATACGAAGTTGTCCCAGCTTCGGGTGCCGCTACTGGGCCAAGCAGTTGACTACGACGTGTGTGCCATCAGTAGGGTCACACTCTCGTGCACGTTGGGCTACTCAGGTGACGCGTCGACGGTCGGCAGCAGAGGAGCCGCACATTATGCGTGGTGCATCATCCTGAACGTCACTCGATTTGGTATCGATAGGCGTATGTCACACGCATCCTGGCCTGTTTCGTGCCACACTGTACGGGTAACAAGATCACTCTGACGTCGCAATGGTCAGGCCACCGCTCGGAGGTAGGTCGGATCGGCGTCACGCGGCGAGAGGAATGCGGCATGGAAGCCTCGGTTGACCGTCCGACCGGCACTCGCGGTACAGCCCCGCCGCCGAGGGAGTCGAACGATAGTCACCGATCCAAGCCAGGTCGCCTCAGTGTGAACGTCACCCCCGCAACTCAGGCGGCGCTGGACCGCCTGGTTGAGCGTGAAGGTGTCACAGTGACCGAGGCTCTTCGTCGCCTTATCGGCTATGGCGACCTGGTGTACGAGACCACCCAGGTCAACGGCGACGACTTGCTCATCCGTCGTGGCGACACGACTGAGCGCATCGTCTTGATATAGAGATCTCACGCTTGCCCCGTCTCCTCGCCGTTCAGCAGTGACTGTTGGTCAGTCGTTGGTGAACGCGAGCCACGGTGAGAACTTCCTCAACACCAAGAGGGCCAGGCGTTCCCGCCACGATCGAGAGCAGTGTCCGACGTGGAGTTCTGTGCCGCCCTCGTCGCCGGCGGGTGTGATTGGCACGTACGCCCTCGTACCATTTGGCCCACTCGCGGACCATCCATAAGAGGAGTGCTATGCCGCCAAGCAGACCCACGGCACATGCCGCTTGAGGTGACGAAAGCAGTGCCGCACACGCGGCGCTGGCGACAACCAGACGCTTCCGCTGTGGCCAAAGGGATGGATCAGGGGTGTCGTCGTAGTCGAGGTCGTAATCCGTGAGGTAGACCGTCAGGCGGTCGAACCTGCGCTCCGCACGCAGGGCGCTCACTTTGCCCCACTCGTGAAAGATCACTGGTCGGCGGAGGTCGCAGATGGTCTGTTGCCAGTCAGCTGGCTCATGCCCCAGACGTCTGTCTGCAGTCTCTATGCTCATAGTGGCTCCTCGTCGCAACTGGCATGCCGAGGGGCTTGTGCGCTGGCTCCCTGCTCGCAACAGGGAGCCAGCCACCCCAGAGACAGATGATCTGTCGTTGATGTAACTATGACACGACGATCATGTGCACATCGCGCGTATAACGACCACATCGACAACTGGTCCGTCTAGCGCGACGAACGGTCTTGACATGCGTCAAGGGGGGGAAACTCATCCGGCAGAAGTGTGCGCACTTCGCCGATTTCACTCGTTAGAACGTGCACAGGGGGTGCACACGTTCGGCGTGTCTACTTGCATAGGTCGCAGCAGTGAGCTATGCAGCTCGCTGCGCCGTGGGCGTCGCTGGCAACTGGAGCTGGACTGGGGGCTTGTGCCCGCGCACTTGCTGCGTGCGGAGGATGCGGTCTACCGGGACTACGCGGCGGGAGTCAGACCGGATGGCCGTCACGAACCCAACAGACCGACGAACACAGGCAGAGTTGGCCAGGCTGGCCGTGGCATTGGGATGTGGCCGACGTTGCCGGGCAGGCAGGCGGCTATCTCGATCATCGATCGCTTCGACCAGGAGGGTCGGGTCGCACACAGATCCCGCAGCTTGTGGCTAGGCGAGACTGACACCACATGGCATACCCATTACGAGGGTTCGCCGACGAGCACCAGCCGCTTTGGTTGGGAGGCAACCCGGCTGATCGCAGCCCTCACAATCGAGGGCGCTGTCACAATCGCTACCGGGCCACACGGACTGCGTTACGTGATCGACACCTTGCGTGACAACGCCATGCCGGTCAGCCCAAAGGGAACGCGCTCGTGTTGCAGCGTCTCAAGCGGTCGTTGTTCTCGGCCAGCGTGACTCCGGGTGGGAGAACGCGCTGGCCGCGACGCTTGAGTTCACGTTCCGAAACCCAATGTTTTGGAAGACCGCTGAACATTCAGGGACCAACTGGACAGTGCTGCTCGGCGAGCCGCTTGAGACGCTTGCGGCGCAGGCCTCCGCCAAGTTGGAGGAGATGAGACCGGCGAGGACCAACGGTCGCTGCGGTCCTGCGCAGCGTGCTCTGGGCGCGGTCGCGTTAGCCGCCAACCCGGAGATGCTGGCGAAAGATCATGCACTTCCCAAACCGGACGCGGTGGTGGCGGACAGAAGGTGAAGGTCTCGGCAGCCGACCCGCCGCGTCTGCTGGCCGAGATGCCGCGTGACCAGCACGTGATCGTGTCCCCTATGACACATCGCAGGCAGTGCCGTCGCCGTCTCGGTCAAGGCCGGCGCGGTAGCCAGGCTCTCCGCGGTGGAGGGGCGCTGCGCCAGCCGCTCGGGCTGCGTCGCAGTTCTTGTAGTAGACGTCGGCGGGTTCCGCTGGTGGCGGCTCGACAGGCGGGGGTTGTACCGGTGGAGGTTTCGGTGCTGGCGGCTGGACGGGCACGACGGGTTCGGTCGGCGGCGGGGGCGGCGGGGTGGTGGTTGTCGTCGTCGTTGTGGTGGTCGTGGTGGGTGCTGGCGTGGTCGTCGTGGTGGGTTCGGGTTCGGGTGGGGGGCTCGGGTTGGTGCCGGAGTCGGTGTCGGCGCACGCGGTCAGTGCGGCGAGGAGAACAGCGGCGAGCAATGCGCGCTTCATGCTGGTGACTCGCCACGCCGAGCCGTCACGTTAGCCATTGGCCAGTTGTTGTCATGTCCGGTCCAATGGTCGCGACCCAGGGCGCCGTCCGCTCGCTCTCAGGCGTGATTGGAGCGCTCCCGTTTCCTGGTTCGAATCCTGATCATCTCCTCCTTGTCCTGCAACAGGGTGCTCGTCCTGGGGCTGGATGAGTTCGGACAATCGCGGTACGGTTGGGAGCGCTCCCAGACGTTGTCCACCCTGCCCCAGGAGCCGAAAATGTCGCGACGGCGTAGTCGCCCGGCCGTGTTGGCCTGCTTGCTTGTTCTTGCCCTGTCCGCGTTGTTGGCGCCGTCAGCGGCCGCCGACAGACCCCGGCACCGGTCCGTGCCGCTTGCCGAGTTGACCGTGGTGTCCGAGCAGGTGGCGTCCGGCCTGCGGCGGCCGATCGCCCTCACCGGGTTGCCGGACGGCCGGATGTTGATCGCGGAGAAGAACGGGACCGTGCGTGCCTACCACCCCGACACCGGGCTGGCGGCGGAACCTGTGCTCGACCTGACCGACCGGATCGACACCTCGGACAACGAGCGCGGTCTTCTCGGCATCACGCCGGCGCCGAACTTCGCGTGGACCGGGATCCTCTACGTCTCCTACACGAGCCTGCCCGCCGGCGCGTTGACCCTGGCGCGTGTGCCCCTGGGCGCTCCCGACCAGGCGCAGGTGCTGCTCACCCAGGAGCACGCCGAGTACGGCAACCACAACGGTGGGCAGGTGGCGTTCGGTCGCGACGGCTACCTCTACTGGTCGACCGGCGACGGCGGGCACGCGAACGACCCCTTCAAGTCCGGCCAGGACCTCGGCACTCTGCTCGGCAAGATCGTGCGGATCGACGTCAACCGCACGTGTGGCACCAAGCCCTACTGCGTGCCGTACGGCAACCCGTTCGTCGGCGTGCCGGGGGCGCGGCCGGAGATCTGGCTGTACGGCCTGCGCAACCCGTGGCGGTTCACCGTCGACCCGGTCGACGGCTCGTTGTGGATCGGGGACGTCGGGCAGGGGCTCGTCGAGGAGATCAACCACATCCGGCCGTGGCAGGGTGGGGCGAACCTCGGCTGGTCCTGCCGGGAGGGCGCCCCGGTGTTCGACCCGGAGCAGTGCCGGCCCGGCGTGCGGTACACCGATCCGGTCTTCGCGTACGACCACTACAACGACAACTGCTCGGTGACCGGCGGCGTGGTGTACCGAGGCTCGCGGACCCCGGAGGCGTGGGGGACCTACGTCGCGGGCGACTACTGCTCGACCCGTGCGTTCGCCGTGCGGCCCAAGCCCCGGGGCGGCTACGACACCGCGGTGATCGGCAACTTCCCGATCCAGCCGACCGCGATCGACGTCGACGTGCACGGGGAGCTGTACGTGCTCAGCGACCTTCCGGGGTGGCTGAGCCGGGTTCGGTTCGAGCGCGTGCCGCCGGCGTGAAACAACGGCGGCTGGGTGGTCAAGAGTCACCCAGCCGCCGCAGTCTCGGCCGAATCACGTCGTCGACACAGGCGAGTGAATCGGCCCGTGTCCTCCCTCCGCAGGTTTGTAAGAAATTCCCCTGCTGATCGATACGTCTTGTGGACACGCCACGTTCGGCGTGCGCACACGGAGGAGGACGCTTGAGATTCCGACTACGTGCGGCTCTGGGGGCCGCGTTGGCCGTCTGTCTCGTTGCCGGTGGGATGGCTGCCACCACGGTGCCGGCGGCGGCCGTCTCGTACACCTCGATCCAGCCTGGCTCATGGGCCACGATCGACTCGTCGTCTGTCGGTGACACCATCACCGTCGGCGACGCTCTCGTCGGCGCGTACCGGGACAGTCAAGGCAAGCACCACCTGACCAAGTCCTACTTCACCTTCGATCTGACCACGTTCCGCGGCGCTGAGATCGTCACCGCCGAGTTCGTCGCCCCACAGGTCGCCGCCGCTGACTGCGGCGCCGGGCTCGCGGTCGAGCTGTGGCGGACCGCGCCCGCGGCCGCGCCGAGCTGGGCCGAGCAGCCTGCCGAACTCGCCCGCTTCGCCACGCCGAACCAGCTCGGTTGCCCGACCGGCCAACTCGGCTGGGATGTCGCCGCCACCGTCGCCGCCGCGGTGGCCGACGGCAGGGAGTCGATGACGCTCGCGCTGCGGGTCAGCGAAGCCCGCCAGGGCGACGTCGCGTACGGCCGCACCTTCTCCAACGCTCCGTACCTGCGGTTGAGCCACAACACCGCGCCGAACCCGCCGACGGAACTCGCGGTGGGCTACCGCATGTGCGAGGCCGCTGCCGTGGGCGTCGCACCCGACCAGGACGGGTTGACGGTCCGGGGCCTGGCGAGTGACCCGGACGGCAACGACGGCCTCACCACCCGAGTCGAGGTCTGGGACACCGCGAACCCGGCCGACGTGTACGTCGCCGAGCCCGGTGTCTACGGCGGCGTGTTCAACGCCGTGTTCCCGTTGTCGCGGATCGCCGAAGGCCATACCTACGGGTGGCGGGCCCGTACCGTGGACGGCGACGGTGCGACCTCGGCGTGGTCGAGTACATGTGAGTTCACCGTCGACCAGACCAGGCCCTCGGTTCCGCCGACCGTCACCTCGGATCACTTCGTGGAGAACAGCGGACCGCCCGGGGTGACCGGCCCGGGCACGTTCACGTTCACCGCGAACGGGGTCGCGGACGTCGTCGCGTTCCGGTGGCACGGCATCGGGATCTCCCGCGGCGTCGTCTCGGCCGACCGGCCGGGCGGGTCGGCGACCGTGAGCGTGATGCCGACCATCGACGGGCAGGAGAGTCTCACCGTGGTCAGCCTCGACGCCGCCGGGAACGCGTCCGACGCGCGGATCTACCAGTTCTGGGCGGCCACCAACGCGCCGACGATGTCGCTTGCCGGGCCGTACTACTACGGCGAGCGAGTACCGGTGACGCTGACTGCGCGACAGCAAGGCGCGGAGTACTTCGTCTACGCGTTCGAAGGCGATCCGAGCGGGGTGGAGCGCGGCGTGTATGTCGGCCCGGACGGCACGGCCACCGTGTACATCACGATGCCCAGGTCCGGGCAGACGGCCTACGACTTCCAGGTGTGGACAGTCGCCGACGGCATGCGGTCTGTGGTTGCCCACTCGACGGTCGACATCAACGACGCGAGCCCACGAGTCTCGGTGAGCCCAGGCACGATGCCGGTCGGCGGGTCGGCCACGGTCATCATCGAACCCGACGACGCGATGGGCACTGACGTCGTGTCCTACACGTGGCGCGTCGACGACGGGGGCTGGACCTCCGTGGTGCCCAGCGAGGACGGCACGGTCGTAGGAACGATCACACTGACCGAGCCCGGTGGCCACACGGTGAGCGCGTACGGCAACTACGCGAACGGCGGATTTTCCGGCACTCGCACCGTGAGCGTCCTGGTGGAGTAGAGCTTCACGACACGGCGGGTGGGCGAGCAGTTGTCCACCCGCCGCATCGTGAACCATTCGGAGAGACCACGAAACAGGTGCGACTTGACAGCGGATGGACAATAAAAAATCGGCGTGCTCTCCGAAATTGTGTGGAGAACTCGCCGAACCTGGAACCAGATTAAGCGCTGTGAGGGGCTCGTGTCAAGTCAGGGGTACGAAGAGGAATTGCGGTCCGAGCAGGGCTACGTGGCCGGGCTCTACGAGCGGCTCGACGCCGAGCGGGTGCGGGCGAAGGAGCAGTTCAGGGCCGCTTTGCGGTACGACGGCGGGTCGCCGATGGACCAGGACGACAAGGTGCGCGCCACGGCGCGGGAGGTGCGGCGGCTCGACGTCGCGGACCACGGGTTGTGTTTCGGGCGGCTCGACGCCATTTCCGGGGAACATTCCTACGTCGGGCGCATCGGGCTTTTCGACGAGGAGAACGATTACGAACCGGTTCTGTTGGATTGGCGGGCGCCCGCCGCGCGGCCGTTCTACACCGCGACCGGCGCGAACCCGGAGGGGATGCGCAGGCGCCGGCAGTTCCTGACGCGGGGGCGGCGGGTGGCCGAGTTCACCGACGAGGTGTTCGGGCGGCCCTCCGACGACGTGCGGGGGGACACGGCGCTGCTCGCGGCCGTCAACGCCCCGCGCGGCGAGGGCATGCGGGACATCGTCGCCACGATCCAGGCCGAGCAGGACGAGATCATCCGGCTCGAGCACCCCGGTGTGCTGGTGATCGAGGGCGGCCCCGGCACCGGCAAGACTGTGGTCGCGCTGCACCGCGTCGCCTACCTGCTCTACACGCAGCGGGAACGCATGGAGCGGCACGGTGTGCTCGTCGTGGGACCGAACCCGGCGTTCATCAACCACATCAGCCGTGTGCTGCCGTCGCTCGGGGAGTCCGACGTCGTGTTCATGACGCCCGGCGAGCTGGTGCCGGGGCGCAGCGTCACCACTGAGGACGACGAGGGCGCCGCCCGTCTCAAGGGGTCGCTGAAGATCCTCGACGTGCTCAAGGCCGCGATCGCCGGCCGGCAGCGGTTGCCGGAGCAGCCGGTGGAGCTCGGCCTGCGGGAGACCCCGTTGCGCATCGACGCCGCGACCGCCGAGTGGGCCCGTGAGGAGGCGCGGGCGAGCGGGCTGCCGCACAACGAGGCACGCGCGACGTTCGTCGAGATCATCACGTACGTGCTCACCGAACGGGCGCTCGGCCGGATCGGTCGCGGGTGGCTGACCAGGGACGACAAGCAGGCATGGGAGCGGCTGCGGGCGGAGCTGGTCAAGGAGCTGGAGGAGGACGACCGCTTCACCGCGACCATCGACGAGCTCTGGCCGATCCTGACCCCGGAGTCGCTGCTGGCGTCGCTGTACGAGTCCGAGGAACAGCTGACGGCCGCGGGCGGGGACCCGGTGCTCCACCGCGTCGACGGCGCCGCCTGGACGGTGTCGGACGTGCCGTTGCTGGACGAGCTGGTGGACCTGCTCGGCCCGGACAAGCCCGCCGACGACACGGCCGCGCGGGAACGCAAGGCCCAGGCCGAGTACGCCGCCCGGGTGCTGGACAGCCTCGTCGGCCGCGCGGACTCGATGGACGACGAGGACCACCTGTACGCCACGGACCTCCTCTACGCCGAGGACCTGGCCGAGCGGTTCGTCGAGACCGACACCCGTGACCTGGCCGAACGTGCCGCCGCGGACCGGGACTGGACGTACCGGCACGTGGTGGTCGACGAGGCGCAGGAGCTGTCCGAAATGGACTGGCGGGTGCTGATGCGGCGCTGCCCCGGCCGGTCGTTCACGGTGGTCGGCGACCTCGCACAGCGCAGGTCACCGGCCGGTGCGACGTCGTGGGCCGCGATGCTCGACCGGTACGTGCCGGGCCGCTGGGTGTACCGGTCGCTGACGGTGAACTACCGCACCCCCGCGGAGATCATGGCCGTCGCGGCGGCCCTGCTCGCCCGGTTCGCGCCCGACGTGCAGGCGCCGGAGTCGGTGCGTGCGACCGGGGTGCGGCCGTGGGCGCGGCGGGTCGGCGACGACGACCTGCCCGCCGCCATCGACGAGTTCGTGCGGGACGAGGCGGGCCGGGAGGGCACGAGTGTCGTGATCGGGCCGCCCGGGGTGCCCGGCACGGTGCCCGCATCGGAGACGAAGGGGCTGGAGTTCGACGCCGTCCTGGTCGTCGACCCGGACCGGATCCTCGCCGAGGGGCCGCGGGGCGCGGCCGAGTTGTACGTGGCGCTCACCCGTGCCACGCAGCGGCTCGGCGTCGTGCACCGGGGGCCGTTGCCGCGGGCACTGTCCGGGCTCGCCGAAGGCACCCGGCGGTCGGCGTAGCCGAGGTGGCCGGTCCTCGCCCGAGGACCGGCCACCTCAGTGCTCGGGGTGGCCCAGGTGGTCCAGCACGCGTTCGAAGATCTCCGCCAGCGTCACCTGGTCGGTGGGCGTGAGCAGGTCCACCAGGTGGGCGCGGACCCCGGCGACGTGCGTGGGCGCGGTCTCCCGCAGGCGTTCGCGGCCCGCCTCGGTGATCTCCGCGAACACGCCGCGGGCGTCGTCCCCGCACTCGACGCGCTGGACCAGGCCCGTGGTCTCCATGCGGCCGATCTGGTGGGACAGCCTGCTCTTCGACGACGCGACCTCACCGGCGAGGTGCGCCATCCGCATCCGGCCACCGTCGTGTTCGGACAGTCGAACCAGGACCTCGTAGTCCGCGAGCGCCAGCCCGTGGCGTTCCTGCAGCTCTCTGTTGAGTTGCTTGCGCAACAACTCGCTGCCGATCACGTACGCGCGCCATGCCCGCATCTCGCTGTCGTCCAGCCAGCGCGGCTCTTCTGCTGTCGCGGTCACATCCACCAGATTAGATCCTCCTCCTTTCGGCGCTGGCAGACACCGGTCCCGTTGTGCAGACTGCCCACCGCGTGCCCGGCGGGGATACCGGGCGCCTGGACGGAGGATCATGAGGGCATTCACCACGCTGACCGCCGCCGCGGCCGCCGCGCTCACGTGCGCCGGGCTGGCCGCCGGACCGGCGGCCGCCGCGCCCAGCACCACCACGGACGTTCGGCTGATCACGTTCAACGACTTCCACGGCAACCTGCAGCCGCCCGCCGGGTCGTCCGGCCGCGTCACGCTGCCCGACGGCACGACCGTCGACGCGGGCGGCGCCGCCTACCTGGCCACGCACGTCAAGCGGTTGCGCGGCGAGGTCGACAACTCGGTCGTGCTGTCCGCGGGCGACAACGTCGGCGCGTCACCGCTCGACTCGGCGCTGTTCCACGACGAGCCGACCATGGCGCTGCTCAACGAGATCGGCGTCGAGGCCTCCGTCATCGGCAACCACGAGCTGGACGAGGGCTACGAGGAACTGCTGCGCATGCAGGTCGGCGGCTGCCACCCCGACGACGGCTGCCAGTTCCGGGACAGCTACCCGGGCGCGGAGTTCCCGATCCTCGGCGGCAACGTCTACTTCGACAACGGCGTGAACGCCGCGCTGCCGTTCACCGTCACCGTCTCCGGCGGCGTGCCGATCGGCGTCATCGGGGTGACGTTGGAGGACCTGCCGCTGGTCGTGACGCCGGAGGCCGTCGAGGGCCTGGAGTTCGGTGACGAGGTCGAGGCCATCAACTCCTCGTCACGTCTCCTGGACCGGCTGGGCATCAGGACGCAGGTCGTGCTCGTGCACCAGGGCGACAACACCGAGGGCGGCGGCCCGGACGACTGCCGAACCGTGCCCGGCCCGGCCACCGCGATCGCGCGGGCCGCGTCCCCGTCGGTCGACGTCGTGTTCACCGGCCACAGCCACCAGCAGTACAACTGCACCGTGACCGACCCGGCCGGCGAGCCGCGCACGCTCGTCCAGGGCGCGTCGTTCGGGCGGCTGCTGTCCGTCGTCGACCTGAAGATCGACAAGCGGACCCGGGACGTCGTCCGCGCGGCGACCACGGCGCACAACGAGATCGTGACCCGCACGGTCACGCCGGACCCGGCGATCCAGGCGCTGGTCGACGAGGCGAAGACCAAGGCGGCGCCGATCGCCAACGAGCAGGTCGGCACGATCACCGCGGACCTGGTGCGTGCCGCGCCGGAGTCCGGTGAGTCGCCGCTCGGTGACGTGATCGCCGACGCGCAGCTCGCCGCGACGGCGTCGAACGACGCGCGGATCGCGGTCACCAACCCGGGCGGTATCCGCACCGACCTCACCCACGCCGGCTCGTCCGCGGGTGAGGGCGACGGCGTGGTCACCTACGGCGAGGCGTTCGCGGTGCAGCCGTTCGGCAACATCATGCAGACGATGACGCTGACCGGTGCGCAGCTGAAGACCGTGCTCGAGCAGCAGTGGCAGCCGAAGCCGGACGGCACCGTGCAGGTGCGGATGCTGCAGATCTCCTCGACGCTGCACTACTCGTGGTCGCGGTCGGCGCCGGTCGGGTCGAAGGTCTCGGACATCGCGGTCGCGGGCGAACCGGTCACGCCGGACGCCACCTACCGGGTCTCGGTGAACAACTTCCTCGCCGCAGGCGGCGACGGGTTCGCCGAGTTCACGAACGGCACCGACATCGCGGGCGGGCCGGTCGACCTGGACGCGTTCACCGCCTACCTGGCAGCGAACCCGAACATCGCGCCCCCGGCGGCGGACCGCGTCACGGTCCTGCCCTGACCCCACGACGTGGCCCGCGGTCGACGTGACCGCGGGCCACGAGGTCACGGCTTGCGGTAGACGGAGATGTGCAGTTCGGACTTCGGGCCGAACGTGCCGCCCTTCCAGTCGCCCCAGCGGTGTTCCCGTTCCAGGCCCGCCAGCCGCGCCATCAGGTCCATCTCGTGGTGGGTGACCTGCCGTCCGCCGATCGGGTAGAACGTCGTGCCTGACGGCGTGACGACCATCCACTGGCCCCGGTAGTTGCCGGTCACCGGGTCGACCTTGCCGCCCGCCAGCGTGACCTGGTCGGCCTCCACCTCCACCACGGACAGCTTGCCCTCGTCCGTCGACGGCTTGAGCACCGCGGTCTCCAGCACGAACCGGCCGCCCGGCCGCAGGTGCCTCGCCGCGTTGCGGAACAGCGCGACCTGCTCCTCCTGCGTCTCCAGCACGAAGATCGAGTTGAACGCGATGAAGGCGACGGCGAACTCGCGTCCCAGCGTCACGGTCGTCATGTCCGCCTCGACGACCGTCACCGCCGACTGCTTCTCCCGCAGCTTCGCCAGCATCTCGGGGCTGACGTCCACCCCGACGACCTCGACGCCGCGTTCGGCCAGCGGCACCGCGAGCCGGCCCGTGCCCACGCCGAACTCCAGCGCGGGCCCGTCGGCCGCGAAGCCGGCGAGCGCCGCCACGGCGCCCTCGTCGTCCATCAACCCCTTGTGCCACTCGTCGTACCTGTCCGCCCAGCGCGCCCCGTACAGGCGCGGATCGAAAGTAGCCATGCCGACCAACGTGACAGCCCGCCATGACCGTGCCAACGTTTTCGGTCCAGAACGAAACCGTTACGCCTGTATTGGTAACGGTTTGAGCGTCGATTCAGAGCGTCCCTGATTGTTAGGCTTGCTCACCTTCATGCGACTGGGGAATCGGGGTGTGAGATTTCGTGAGCTCACGCGTTCTCCCTGAAGACGCGGCCGAGTCCAGGACGAGGCCGTTCGAGCAGGTGTACCGCGACCACGCAGCACGCGTGTACCGGTACTGCCTCTCGCAGGTGAGTGACCGGGGTGACGCGGAGGACCTGGCGGCGGACGTGTTCGCGGCCGCGTTCCACGCTTACGCCGGCGCGGACGTGCCACCGGAGGCGGAGCCGTCGTGGCTGTTGCGGATCGCCCGCAACGCCGTGATCGACTACCGGCGCAAGCACTCCAGGCGGTCCGCGCTGGTGGCGCGTTTCCTCGGCGGGCAGACGGAGGCCGACCCGAGGGTCGACGTGGAAGGCGAGGTCGTGGTGCGGGACGAGGTGCGTCAGGTGCTCGCCGCCATGGCCCACCTGTCCGACAAGGACCGGATGGTGCTCGGTCTGCGCATCGCGGCGGGCCTGTCCTACGCCGAGGTCGGCGCGGTCATGGGCCTGACCGACCACGCGGCGACGATGGCGTGCAAACGGGCACTGGTCCGGCTGCGGCGCCACATGGGGGTGTCCGCATGAGCGACGAGCAGCGCCTTCAGGAACTCTTCGCCGAGGTCGAGGCACCGCCCGGGCTCGACCGGTGGCGGGAGCGCATCGCCGACGTGCACGTCGAGCACGAGCACACCGAGCACGACGGCGGGACGGTCACCGAGCTGCGGCCCCGCAAGCACAAGGCCCGATCGCTCGCCGTCGCCGCGGCCGTGGTGGGGATCGTCGGCCTCGGCTGTGTCGTGGTCATGGGCAGGTTGCTCGAGGACGCGCCGTCCAGCGACCCCACGATGATCATCGACGGGCCGGACCGCACGACCAGCCCGGCCCGGACGACCTCTCCCACCAGCCCTTCGAGCAGCCCGTCGACCATCCCCAACACCACCGGGCCGACGGGCCGCTGACCGTCAGACGGCGACCGCTTCGGCAGGCTCCTCGACGCCGAGCGCCGTCAGCAGCCGGTCGAGCACGTCCTCCGGGGTCGCGTTGTGCGGCAGTCCACGCAGGTCGACGAGCTGCCTGCCGGTCTGCGAGACGAGTTGGCGCAGGTTGTCGGCCACGGTGGCGCGCCCACGCAACGGGGCGATGGGGGTGGGCGTGCCGAGGCGCGCGGCGTGCTCGAACGCGGCGCGGTCGGCGCCGCTCAGCCGCAGCGCGTCGGCCAGCAGACGCACCGAGTCGCGCCGCGGTCGGCTGACCCGGCCGCGCTCCAGGTTCTGGATGCTGCGCGGGCTCAGCCCCGACCGTTCGGCGAGCTCCTCCTGCGTCAGGTTCGCCACCTGCCGCCACCCGCGCACCATCCCCGCGAAGGTCTCGCCCACCACGTACCCACCCATAGCGCCCTCCGATCTCCTTCTTGTACGGGAAGACGCGCGACGCGACGAAACCTCACACGTTGGGTCGACCAGTGCGTGTCCATCCGGCAAACGGGTGAACTTCCATGGTCATTTCTGGGTTAGGGTGCGCCGCGTGCGCAAGTTGCAGATCAGCCGCCGCGCCGTGCTGGCCGGCGCCACCGCCACCGCCGCGGCGGCCGTCGTCGCGTTCGACCCCGCCAACCTCGGCTGGCTGACCGAAGCAGAAGCCGAGACCCAGCCCGCCGCCATCCGCGTGCCGGGCCTGGACGGCGAACTGGTCGTCGACGAGGAGTCCCGCACCGAGGCCGCCGACGACTACGGCCACATCGTGCACCGCATGCCGGTCGCCGTGCTGCGCCCGGGCTCGGTCAGAGACATCGCCACGGTCATCCGGTTCGCGAACAAGCACGGGCTGAAGGTCTCGACCCGCGGCCAGGGCCACTCGACGTTCGGTCAGGCCCAGGCAGGCGACGGCATCGTCATCGACTCGCGCACCCTGGCCACCATCCACCGCGTCGGCACCGGCCACGCGGTCGTCGACGCGGGCGTGCAGTGGCTGGACCTGATCAAGGCCACCCTCGCGCAGGGCCAGACCCCACCGGTGGCCACCGACTACCTCGGACTGTCGATCGGCGGCACCCTGTCCCTGGGCGGCATCGGCGGCGCCACGTCCCACCACGGCCTGCTGGTCGACAACGTCCTGGCGCTGGAGGTCGTGACGGGCACCGGCGAGATCGTGCGGTGCACCCCGTCCATCCGACCCGACCTCTTCCACGCCGTGCTCGGCGGCCTGGGCCAGTTCGCGGTGATCGCACGGGCCACGGTCCGCCTCATCCCGGCGCCGACGACGGCCCGCGTGTACCACCTGTCGTACCCGGACCTGCCGTCCATGACCGCCGCCCAGCGCACGGCCCTCGCCGACCGCCGCTTCAGCTACCTGGAAGGCCAGCTCACCCCGACGGAGAACGGGTGGACGTACCTGCTCGAGGGCGTGCAGTACTACACCCCACCGTCCGAACCGGACGACGAGGCGCTCATCGCCGACCTGGCCCCGGCCAGTACCGAGATCACGGACATGCCGTACTTCGCCTGGCTCAACCGGATCTACGACCTCGTCCAGCAGCTGATGGCCCTGCGCCTCCCCGGCCCGTGGATCAACGTCTTCATCCCCGACGAGGCGACCGACGCCTACGTCACCGAGATCCTGGCCGAAACGACCCCGGCCGACGCCGGTGGCGTCGTCCTGTTGTACCCGGTGCCGAACGAACGGATCAGGCAGCCGTTCGTCCGGCTTCCCGACAGCCCGGTGGTGTTCCTGCTCGCGTTCCTGCGCGCGGTCAACCCACCCGACGAGGCCGAGACCCAGCGACTGATCGCCGTCAACCGCTCGCAGTACGACCGCGTCGTCGCGGTCGGCGGCACCCACTACCCGGTGGGCGCGATCGAGCTGACGGAGGAGGACTGGAAGAAGCACTACGGGCCGGCCTGGTCCGCCTTCCGCGCCGCCAAACACACCTACGACCCGAACAACGTCCTCACCCCAGGCCACGCGATCTTCCGATAGCCCCCACGACCGCCGCACAGGCCCTGGGTAGCATGACTCCCGCGGGCCGTTAGCTCAATTGGTAGAGCTGCGGACTTTTAATCCGTAGGTTCTGGGTTCGAGCCCCAGGCGGCCCACGCTTGGCATGTTCGGCGCTTGCGCGCCTTCCCCATGCCTTTGTTCGTTGTGGGGGGCGACCCCCCACACCCCCACGGTGCGGTTGGTCCCTGACCCAGCGTGGTTGTGGTTCGTATTGTGGTACATCGCGTTCACCCTTTCGCCTGGTCGGCAAGGCCGTTCGCTACCGGAGGCTGCCGTTGAGGCGGCCTGTTGGGAGAGGACCCTTGTGTCTGACACGATTCCCGCTGTGGTCCACGACGATGTGGAGATCCTGTGGACCTATCACCGGCTGGGGCATGAGTTGCGGCATGTGGAAGTCGGCATTGGCCTCGGGAGTCATGACATCGGTGTCGCTGTGCGCACTGCTGAGCTGTACAGGCGGTGCCTGTTCTCGTTGATCGTGTTCACCGGTGCCAACGCGCCGACGACCATCGACCGTTTCCCGCGGGGTGAGGCGGTGCACTATCGCCTGGCTTCCGCAGCTGTTGTAGCGAGATAGTCCGTGAATCTGGGGGTTGACGTGCGGAAACGTGCCGTCGGTTGGTGGGACGGTGTGTATCTAG
>NZ_JBITMQ010000008.1:64882-385589 GCF_044466355.1 Actinophytocola sp. NPDC049390 | reverse complement strand
ACTCACAACATCAGATGTCATCACTCACAGTGCCCATCCCGCCAGACCATCAGCCCGGCGTGTCGGGCCAGAAACACCGATCTTGGAACAGTCCCGCGACTCGCGGTGTTCTGGGGCGTGACTCGCGGGGGGAGCGCCCCAAGTTCTGCCCTATTGGCCATCGGTTTCGTGATCAACGGGGACGTACGGTCGGGTGTGGGGTTGTGCTCGTGTTGGAGGAGTGCCATGGCGGGTGAGCCGGAGCTGTGTGGGGGCGACGGCGGAGAATGGGTGCTCTACCTCCAGCAGTCGCTCAACCACCACTACCAGCAACAGGTGATCGCCGAGTCGGGCGAGTTCGACGCCGCGCTGGACGGTGCCGTCCGGCACTTCCAGGCCCAGCAGGGACTCGACCCGACCGGCGTGGTGGACGCGGCGACGTGGCAGGCGCTCACCGGCACCCGCTACCGCTGGCCGGACGGCCCGGTGGCCACCGCCGAGGTACGGACCGGTGACGTCGTGGTCCACCTGGCGCTGACCCTCACCGGCGAGGCCGTCGACGCACTGGCCGACCTCACCGTCGAGAACCTGTCCGCCGAACCGGTGTTGACCTGCCCCGGCGCCACGTTCCTCCCCGGCAGCGCGGCACTGGTGACCGCGGCGACCGTCGAGTTCACGGGCACGTGCGCCCTCTCCGGCGCCGCCGACGCGACGGAGTACGTCCTGGCCGTCACGGTCGACCCGCCGACTCCGGCCACGTCGGTGACCGAGTGGCTCACCAACGAAGCGCTCACCGAGGTGGGCGTCGTCGCGCTACCGGTCACCGCGGGCCTCGAGGAGGTGGCGTGATGGTCGCCGCCGAGACCGACGACCACGTGGCGTTCCGGTACGCGCTGCCCCCGACCCCACTGGCGAGCGCGGCCATGGAGATCGGCCACGTCGCGGTGACCGTGGACCTGCGTCTGACGGGTGACCTGGACGTGCTGGCGACCGCGGGCCCCGACGACCGCACCAGGGCGCTGACCGCGCTGCGCACCGTCGCGAAAGGACTGATGGTCCGCGGCCTCGGCTCTCCGACCCCCAGCGTCTCCGCCTCGGCGGGGCACCGGTTCACGCAGAGCCACCACGACTTCCGCGCCCCGAACACGATCACCTTCACCGGCGACTGCGCGATCGGCTTCACGCACAGAGCGGTGACGATCCAGGGCTCGGCGACCTACGCGCTGTCGGTCACCGCCCTCCCCACCGGCAACCGCACTCCCGTTCCCGACGACACCGCGAGCGGCTGGTTCCTCCACCACGAGAAGGAACTGGCCTCGATCGGCATCGTGCTGCTGGTGGCCGCCCCCGTAACCCCGGCCAGACTCACCCCACGCCGACCGGCCTAGACGTTCTCCTCCTCCAGCAACCCCCGGTCGTAGGCGATGGCGACCGCCTCCGCACGACGGGCGGCGCCCAGCTTGGCCATGATCCGCGAGAGGTGCACGCTCACCGTCTTCTCGCTGATGAACAGCTCCTCACCGACCTGCCGGTTGGTCCGGCCCAACGCGACCAACCGCAGCACCGACCGCTCCCGAGGGGTGAACGGGTCCACCGTCTCCCTCGGCGTCTGCCCGTCGGACAACACGATCCGCCCCCGGCGCGCCAGCTTCCGCAGCGCCTCGCGCAGCGGCCGGGCGTCCAACCGGACCGCGACCTCGTCCGCCGCCTTCAGCACCTCCGCCGCCTCGTCCCGGCGCTCCGCCCCGAGCAGCGCCTCACCCAGCCGCCACCGGCAGATCGCCTGCTCGTAGACGGCGCCGTAGCCGAACGCCGCGGCCGCCTTCTCCCACAGCGCCGGATCGCTGGGGCCCCGCAGCCTGCTCCCCTCGGCCTCGGCGCGCGCGAGCCACGCCCGTCCCTCCGGCCCGAGCGTCCCGGTGCGGGGCCGGCCGAACTTGGCCGTCTTGCGCGCCAGCTCGACCAGCCGAAGCCCCTCGTCGAGCAGCGACCGGTGCTCGGCCGCGTCCTTGCGCCGGGCGGCCCGTTCCGCGCAGTCGGCGTACAACGCGGCTCCCAGCGCGGCCAGCCGGATGTTGACGAGCACCCACTGGCCACCGACCCGCTCCGCCCACTCCACGGCCTCGCTCACCAGCTTCGCGCCCTCCTCGGGGCGCCCCTGCCACAGCGCCAGCTCCGCCCCGACCGCGCTCATGGACGAGAAGATCTGGAAGTCCCGGTGCCACTCCGACCGAAGCTCCCCCGCCAGCCGGGCCGCCTCGGCGAGCCGCCCACGCGACACCATCACGTAGCTGCCGACCGCCGCGAGCCGCGCGGACACCGTGCTCGACACCCGCATGCCGGGTGGCTCCGCGGCCGCCTCGCTCTGGTCCCAGTCACCGCGGGCGTACCGGGCGATGACCGTGATGGCCCGCAGCTCGAAGCCGTACGTGCTCCACGTCAGACCGGTGTCGCGGGCCCGTTCGACGCCCTCCTCGATGATTCGCACCGCGTCGTCCAGCTCACCGGCCTCGTACGCGTTGAACCCGAGGTAGTAGCGGGCCCGCAGCTCGACGCTCAGCGCGTCGTCGTCACGGGCGAGGCGGATGGCCTCCCGCAGCCGTTCCCGGCCCGCTTCGACGCGGCCCTCCGACTCGTCCAGCGCGCCGAGGGTGATCAGCGCGTCGGCGATCACGCCGACCTCGTCGCACGCCCGTGCCTCCCGCACGGCCAGCTCCGCGAACTTCCGCGCCTCGACCGGCTCCCGCTCGGCACGCAGGATCAGCGCGTACACGGCGAGGATCCACGACTTCTCACAGCTCGGCGGCAGGTCCTCGGCGAGCTCCCAGGCCCGTTCGATGGCCTGCCGGGCCTCGTCCTCGCGGCCCTCGACCACGAACAGCGCCGAGGCGAGGCGCCTGCGCATCATCGCCCCGACCTCTTTGTCCCCGGCGGCGTCCGCGAGCTTCACCGCGGACCGCGCGAACGACACCGCCCGTTCTGGGTCGCCGGAGCTGCCCGCCATGAACGACGCCGTGCGCAGCAGTGTCACCTCGTCCATGCCCTCCGGCCGGTCGGCGGGTGCGACGCCGTCCCACAGCTTCAGCGCACGCTCCAGGTGCCCGAGCGCTTCGGCGGGCGCGCCGCTGTCGGCGGCCTCACGGGCGGCGACGACCGACGCGGCGAGTGCCTGCGGCAGCTGGTGGCTCTCCATGCTGTGGTGCGCGAGCGCGGCCGCGGCGCCGCGGCGGCCCTGCTCACCGACCAGTTCGCGGGCGTACGCCGCGTGCAGCCGCACCCGCTCGCCCGGCAGCAGGTCGCCGTAGACGGCCTCGGACAGCAGCGCGTGGCGGAACGCGTACACGTCCATCCACTGGTCCCGCTTGGCGACCAGCACGTGGTGCTGCACGGCCTCGCGCAGCGCCTCCTCCAGCTCGGGTTCCGACAGTTCGGAGACGGCGAGCAACCGGGCGTGCGGTGCGCGGCGGCCGGCCACCGACGCGACCCGCACGACACGCTGCGCGGCCTCGCTCAGCCGCTCCACCCGCGCGAGCAGCACGTCGACCAGCGTGGCGGGCAGCTCGTCGCCGTCCTCGGTGTACGCGGCGAGCAGTTCCTCGGCGAAGAACGCGTTGCCCTCGGAACGGCCCGCGACCTCGCGGACCAGGTCGTCGGGCAGGCCCTCCTCGGCCAGCGAGCTGACGAACAGGCGGGAGTCGGCGTTGTTGAACGGTGTCAGCTCCATCCGCTCCATCGCGGGCTGGCGGAGCAGCTCGGCGAGCAGCGGCCGCAGCGGGTGGCGACGGTGCAGGTCGTCGCTGCGGTAGGTGCCGACGATGAGGATGTGCTGGTCACGGAGCCGCGCGACCAGGAACGACAGGAGCCGCCGGGTGGAGCCGTCCGCCCAGTGCAGGTCCTCGAGGACCAGCACGACGGGTGCCGCCGCGGCGAGGTCGGTGAGGGAGGCGTGCACCGCGTCGAACAGCTGGAGCTGGCCGATGTCCTGTTCCGGCCGGTTGCCGACGCGGCCGCCGACGCCGGGGACGACGGCGGTGATCGCGGACATGTTCGCCTCGCGGCGTTCGGCGCCGACGGGCAACGTCACGTCGGGGAACAGGCGCGCGAGTGCGGGGTGGGCCAGCACGGCCTGCTCCCGGTCGGGGACCTGCGACATGGCCTCGGCGAACGGCAGGTACGGCAGACCGGTCTCACCCGCGTCGAGGCACCGGCCCGTGAGCACGAGCGCGCCCTTGTCCCGCGCGAGTGCGGCGAGTTCGTCGGTCAGCCTGGTCTTGCCGACACCGGCGTCGCCGGAGATGAGCATCGCGGTGGCGGTACCACTCGCGGACTGTTCGAAGGCGCCACGCAACCGGTCGAGCTCCCGGTCACGTGCCACCAGTGGAATTCCTGATCCGAGACGCGCCACGCTCTGCATACTGTCACGCCCCACCCAGGCCGGCGCGCATCATTTTCGTGGTCAGGAACACGGGGGCCACCCTGCCGCTGAGGGGCGGTGGCACGGCATCGGGTGTTCACGCAGATCCGGCGGGAACACGGAGGTGAGGGGGTAAGGGATCGGCCCGGCGGGCCGTGGGCGGTGCTCCGGGGTCAGGAGAGCACCTGGGCTGCGGTTGTGCAGGGGCTGGACGGTGTCCGGCGCAGCCTGGGGAGCCTCACACGCTGTCGAGGCGCCCCTCCTTGACGACTCCCATGAACGCGTCCCAGCCGGTCGTCTCGAACGAGACGTGTCCGGCGTCCGGGTTCTTGGAGTCACGCACCGCTGCGCCGATTCTGGCCACGACGAGTTCGACACAGTCGTTGCCCGCGCCGCTGCGGCTGCTCTTGCGCCACCGCGCCCCGGTCAGGTCAGAAACGGTCACGCTCTGCTCCTCTCGGTGTTGCACTAGGACAGCCGGTCGGCTGCCCGATCGACCATCTCGACGGTGTCGTCCGGTTTCAACGCAGCCGCACGCAAATGGTCAAACATCAACGTATACCGATGAACGTCCTCCGGTTGTTCCAAGTAGACACCGGAAGTGGAGTTCTCGACATACACGACATCGGGATCCGCCTGCTCCGGGAAGCCGAGGATCAGGAACGGCGCCTCCATGCCGGCGTGCGCGCCCGCGGAGAACGGCACGACCTGCAGGGTCACGTGCGGCAGCGAGGCCAGTTCGACCAGCTTCTTCAACTGGTCGCGCATCGCCTCCGGCCCACCGACCACACGGGTCAGCACCGCCTCGTCGAGCACCGCCCAGTACTCGGGCGGATTGGACTCCTCGGTGATGAGCTTCTGCCTGTTGATCCGGGCACGCACGCGAAGCTCCACATCGGCCTCGGTGACGTCCGGCCGGATCGCCCTGATCACCGCGCGCATGTACGGCTCGGTCTGCAACAGCCCCGGCACGAGCAGCGCCTGGTGCGTGTGCAGGAACGAGGCGTCGGACTCCAGGCCGACGAACGAACCGGTGAACACCTCGTTGTAGGCGTGCCACCAGCCCTTCTTGCGCGCTTCCCTCGCGAGTTGCACGAGTGCCTCGCGCTCGTCGTCGTCGACGCCGTACACCTCGAGCATGTCCCGCACGTCCCGCGGGGTGACACCGACATGGCCGGTCTCGATGCGACTGATCTTCGATGCCGAACACTCCAGTTTGTCGCCGACCTCGTCGATGGTCAGGTTGGCGTTCTCGCGCAGCTCACGCAGGCGGGCCGCGAGCCGTCGACGGCGGACCGTCGGGCTGGGACCTCGCGACATGGATCACCTCACTCTGGACGGGTGTTGCCGAATCGATGTTCTCATCTGGACACGAGTTGTCACGAGAACGTCGTAAACCGTGATCAGGGTGCATGCATAGCGTATGCAATTGCATCCACCCCGAAAGTGCTTCACCCGATCGTGTACTGCAACTTGCAATATGCTTGTTTCCCATCGCAAGCTGCTTACCGAGCCTCTGGCGCCGGCCGAGGCTTGGCAGACCAGGAGTGGCGTCCGTTAGCAATTTGACGCGTGGGCAAGGTTCGCGCAACTCGGGACGAGCACCCAGGTCGACCGCCTCCTCCAGGACCCGGGGAGTCACACCGTGAGCAGTCCGATCTTCGGTCAGTTGGAAACCTCGCTGGCCGACTATCTGACCAACATCACCTACCGCGCCCAGTTCGGTGACGAGCAGGCCGCGGCGCTCGTCGCCCGGCTCGAGCTGCCCAGGGTGGTCGACGCACTGAAGGCCGTGCTCGACGAGCACACACCGGACGCGAACGGGCGCTGCCCGAGCTGCCGGACCAGGCGTTTCGGTCGCGCACCCGCCCCGTGTCGGGCGTATCTCACCGCTCACCTCTGCCTGGTGGCCACCGAAGAGGAAGCCCCTGAGACCACCGCCCCGATGCGCAGGCAGGTCGCCTTCGGGAGCTGACCCCCGCAGCCTGCCCACGACGCGAGCCCCGGGCGCTCCCCTCACTCCCGCGGCTCGTCCCGGTCGAGCGGCTCGTCTCCCCCATCTCCCTCGAGCTGCCCGACGTGCCACGGGTCCGGGACCTCCCCCCGACAGGTTCCGGACCCGTGGCCTTTTGTCGTCACGCGGACAACTCAGAGTGTTCTTCACTATTCAAAGATGCCAGCAAACCAATCCCGAAACATCGTCACATATACGGAGAGTTGACTGAATCGGGAAAACCCCAGGAACTGGGATTCACGATCAACCCGATCAAGTTAACCCGTTTGAGTGACACCTCCTCGAAGGCCGCAATCTCAGCACGCCTTCACCCAGCTGCATTCCAGTTCGGTCATTTCCGGCGAGAGCCGCGGCGCGGGCACGACGGCCCGGGCAGTCACCGCGCCACCCTCCTCGGCGAGCCGCACCGCGACCGCGTCCTCGACGCCCTTCACGTTCACCCCGATCGAGTTGTTCGTGACCATCGAGAACACCCACTGTTCACCGCTCGTGGTCGTGACGTAGCCCGAGAGGCCGCTCACCCCGGTCAGCGACCCCGTCTTCGCGTACACGTCGCCCTCGGCGGCGGTGCCACGCATGCGGTTGCGCAGCGTGCCGCCGACCATGCGGTCCGCCTTGCCCGCGACCGGCAATGAGTCGAACCAGGCGTCGAACCACGGCCGCGACCGCACCGCGCCGAGCAGCGCCACCAGCTGGTCCGGTGCGATCTGGTCCATCCTGGACAGACCGGAGCCGTCCCGCATGGACAGCCGGGCCGGGTCGACCCCGTAGGACGGCAGCACCCCGGCGACCGCCGCCAGGCCGGCGCTCCACGTGCCCTTTCCGGACACCTTCCGGCCCATGGCCTTCACCAGGATCTCGGCGTGCAGGTTGTTCGACAGCTTCATGAACGGCACCGCCAGCTCGGACAGCGGCATCGACCGCCGCGACGCCAGCACCGGCGCGGCCTCGGGCGTCGCGCCGCGGGCCGTCGGGCCGAGCACCCGCACGCCGTGCTTGCCGAGCGCGGCACGGAACAGTGCGGCGGCGTACCCCGTCGGCTCCCACACGGCCATCCACTCGCTGGTGGTCGCGCCACCCGAAGGTATGGAACCACTCACCGTGATCGTGTTCGCACCGTGAACACGGTCGACAGTGATCGTGTTCCGTGAGCCCGCCGGTCCGGTGACGGCGGTGTTCACGATCTTGACGTAATCGGTCTTCGGTTCGGTCGTCACGACAGCCGCGCCGTCCTGGCCCGGCGCGACGCGGACGATGATCGAGCCCGCGTCGTAGTCGGTGTCGGGTGACGCGGTCAGCGCGGAGACCTGCGCGGAGTAGTAGTACGGCTCGTCGTCCCACGCCCAGCTGGTGCCGAGGCGGACGTCGTCGAACCAGGTGTCGTCGGCGAACAGCCTGCCGCGCACGACCTCCACGCCGCCGGCCGCGACCTGCGCGGCCAGCGCGTCGTAGTCGGCGGCGAGCATCGTGGGGTCGCCGGTGCCCTTGAGGTACAGGTCGCCGTTCAGCACGGAGCCGTCGGTCCTGCCCGTGGCGTGGACGGTGGTGTCGAAGCGGTGGTCGGGGCCGAGGACGTCGAACGCGGCGATCGAGGTCACGAGCTTCGCGTTGGACGCGGGCTGCTGTCTGCCCGCCGAGTCCCGGGCGTACACGGTCTCGCCGTCGAGCGTCGTCACCACGAGCCCGACGTCGGCGCCCGCCAGCCCGGGCGCGGCGAGGATCGCGTCGAGGTCGGCGGCGAGCGCACCGCGGTCCTGCGCGACGACCGGCGGGGTGAAACCGCCGCCGAACACCAGCAGGCCACCGACCGCCAGTGCGGACAAACCAACCAAGCGGGAACGCATGAGCGCCTCCCAGGGTCACAGGGGATGTTGGTGAGAAATCTTCCTATCCCCTGCGCGTTATGACAATCACCAACCTGGCCTCAGTCGTCCTCGTTCCTCGTGATGCGGAGCAGTCCCTCCTGGACCACGGTCGCGATGAGGGTGCCGTCCTCGGCGAAGAACCGGCCGGTCGCGAGCCCGCGCGCACCGGAGGCGCTCGGCGACTCGGCGTCGTAGAGGAACCACTCGTCGGCCCGGAACGGGCGGTGGAACCACAGGGCGTGGTCCAGGCTCGCGCCGATGACCTGGTCGAAGCCCCAGTACACGCCGTGCCGCACGAGCACCGAGTCGAGCAGCGTCATGTCGGAGGCGTAGGTGAGCACGCAGACGTGCAGCAGCTCGTCGTCGGGCAGCGTGCCGTCGGCCCGCATCCAGACCTGGTTGCGGGCCTCGTTGTCACGACGGCCGCGCACCTCCCACGGCGGGTCGGTGACGTAGCGGATGTCGATGGGGCGCGGCATGGTCGCGATCGGGCCGAGCTTCTCCGCGTAGGCCTTCATGCTCTCCATGCGGGAGGGCAGCGCGTCCGGCGGCGGCACGTCCGGCATGCGTTCGGCGTGGTCGACCCCGGGTTCGGGGGTGTGGAACGAGGCGGACAACGCGAAGATCGCCTTGCCGCGCTGGACCGCGATGACCCGCCGTGTCGTGAACGACCGACCATCACGGATGCGGTCCACCTCGTACACGATCGGGATGCTCGGATCACCCGGCCGAATGAAGTACGCGTGCAGCGAGTGCACTTTCCGTTCGGCAGGGACAGTCCGCCCGGCCGCGACCAGCGCCTGCCCCGCGACCTGCCCGCCGAACACCCGGACCGGTGAGTCCGACGGGCTGACGCCGCGGAAGACGTTCTCCTCGATGCGCTCCAGGTCCAGGAGCGCGACCAGCCCGTCCAGGACCGGCTGGCCGCGCAGCACCCGGTTCGTCGCGAGGTCGGCGGCGGCCTGACGTGCCGCTTCGGTCATGTGAGCACCCTTTGCGCCGGGGCTCAGGCGTGGTCTTCCTCCCCGAGCCGGTGGACTCGGATGAGGTTAGTCGAGCCGACGGTCCCGGGCGGGGACCCGGCCACCACGACCACGAGGTCACCCGGTTGGTACCGGCCGATGGACAGCATGGCGTTGTCGACCTGGCGGACCATGAGGTCGGTCGAGCTGACCTCGGGCACCATGAAGGTCTCGACACCCCAGGTCAGCGCGAGCTGGCTGCGCACGGCGGGTTCCGGCGTGAAGGCCAGCAGCGGCAGGTGGGTGTGCAGGCGCGCGAGGCGGCGGACCGTGTCACCGGACTGCGTGAACGCGACCAGCGCCTTGGCGTTGAGCCGCTCACCGATGTCGCGGGCCGCGTAGGAGATCACGCCACGCTTGGTGCGCGGGACGTGCGTCAGCGGCGGCACGACCACGGACTCGCTCTCGACCGCCTCGACGATGCGCGACATCGTCTGCACGGTCTCGATCGGGTAGCGCCCGACGCTGGACTCGCCGGAGAGCATGACCGCGTCGGCGCCGTCGAGCACCGCGTTCGCGACGTCGGAGACCTCGGCACGGGTCGGCCGCGAGTTGTTGATCATCGACTCGAGCATCTGCGTCGCGACGATCACCGGCTTGGCGTTCTCGCGCGCGATCTGGATCGTGCGCTTCTGCACCAGCGGCACCTGCTCGAGCGGCAGCTCGACACCCAGGTCACCGCGGGCGACCATGACGCCGTCGAAGGCGAGCACGATCGCCTCGAGGTTCGAGACGGCCTCGGGCTTCTCCAGCTTGGCGATGACCGGCAGGCGGCCCTTGCCGACCCGGTCCATCACCTGGTGCACGAGGTCGATGTCGGCGGGCGAGCGCACGAAGGACAGCGCGACGAAGTCGACGCCCAGCTGGAGCGCGAACTCCAGGTCCTCGATGTCCTTGTCGGACATGGCGGGCACGGAGACGTCCATGCCCGGCAGCGAGATGCCCTTGTTGTTGCTGACCTTGCCACCCTCGGTGACCTCGCAGACCACGTCCGGCCCGGCCACCTCGACGACGGTCAGGCCGACGTTGCCGTCGTCCACCAGCAGCCGGTCCCCGGCCTTCGCGTCCCTGGCGAGACCCTTGTAGGTGGTGGAGACGCGGTCGTGGGTGCCCTCGACGTCCTCGACGGTGATCCGCACGACGTCGCCGACCCGCCACTCGGCCTTGCCACCGGCGAACGTGCCGAGACGGATCTTCGGGCCCTGGAGGTCGGCCATGATGCCAACGGCGCGTCCCGACTCGTCGGAAGCGGCCCTGACCAGGTCGTAGACCTGCTTATGGTCGCTCTGGCTGCCGTGGGAGAAGTTCATCCTGGCGACGTCCATGCCGGCCGCGACCAGGTCGCGCACCTTCTCTGGCGTGGCCGTCGCTGGCCCCAGAGTGCATACAATCTTCGCTCGTCGACTCACGGACACGTAGCTTAGCCCCCTGCGCTGGAACGATCCCGAAATACTGAGCAGTAATAGGCGGATCGATCCAGAAAGTTATCGAGGTGTTGGTCCACCGGACGTCCGGCGGTCTGTTCCGTCCTCCGCGTTCCCTGGGTGGCACGGCTCAAACTTCGGTTTTGTCCGGTTTGCTGGGGTGGTGTCCTCGCCGGACGGGCGAGGCCGCCCCTGACCGTCAACGCCGGGGGACCTCCGAGATCCCCACGTGATCGGCGGCCCACTCGTTGATCGGCCGCAGTGCGCGGAACGCCTTGCGCACCCGGTTGAACGTCTCCCGCTCGTGGAGGGCGTCGTCCGGTTCCCACACCTTGATCGCGTACAGCGACTTGTGCCGCAGCAGGTCGATCCGGGGGTGGTCGGCGTCGAAGCCGCGCGGCCTGGTCTTCAGCTGCTCGCCGCGGAGCTCCCACCCGCCGCGCCGCAGCCGGGCGACGACGTCCTCGAGCGCCGTGCCGTGCACGTCCTCGGCGACCGCCGTGCGGAAGCGTGCCAGCTGGTCCGACTCGAGGTGGAAGCACCCGCCGCCGACCCGCAGCCCGGCCGGCCCGACCTCCACGTAGTACGCCCCCGCCCCGCGTCCCGGCTCGATGACACCGCCGCAGTGCGTCTTGTACGGGGTCTTGTCGCGCGCGAACCGGACGTCGCGGTACGGGCGGAACACGGTGACCCGGCTGGTCTCGGTCGCGAACTCCGGTGACAGCTCGGCGAGCAGCTCCTCCATCGGCGCGCGGACGTCGGCGGCGTAGACGTGCTTGTTGTCCTCCCAGTACGACTTCGAGTTGTCGGCCTCCAGGCCGTCGTAGAAGTCGATCGCGTGCTCGCCGAACCCCGTGAACGCCATGGCCGCAGTATGCAACGAGGGGGCGACCGCGACGGCCGCCCCCTCGTACCCCGGAATCAGGCTGCCTGCGCCTGGTTGTAGAGGTTCTGGGCGTCGGCGCCGAAGTACGGGCCGAACATCCACGTGGGGATGAAATTGATCTTGTAGCTGTTCACGGAGTTCACGAGGCCGGTACCGCTCGCCTCGCTGAACTGCAGGAACCACGGGCCACCGCTGGAGCCGCCGGTCATGTCGCACGTCATGCCGATGCCGTCGGACAGGAACGCGTCGAACACCTGGCCGCTGCAGTAGATCATCCGTGTGCCGTCGTACGGCGCGGCCGCCGGCCAGCCGAACGCGTACATGTTCTGGCCGCGTGCCTGGTTGAACGCGACGCCCTGACCGCCCACGACGTCGGTCAGGTTCTGGCCGTTCAGCGGGTTGACGACCGCGGCGCCGACGTCGTAGTTGATGTCCTCCGACGCGACCCACTGCGGCGTGGCCATCGTCTTCCGGGCGGTCCACGTGCCGTACGGGGCGTTGCCGTTGTTGTACGCGGGCACGAACGCCCAGTTCGTGTGGAACGCGCCGTCGAGCTTCACGCAGTGCCCGGCGGTGATCACCGTGCTCTCGTTACCGCTGGTCACGGCGTTGCCGGAGCACGAGGCCTGCCGGCCCTGGTACGTGAAGAACACGCGGCCCGCCGTCGAGACGACCTTGCCGCCGCCGGTCCACGCGGCACCACCGGACGGGAACGCCGTCGGCGAGACCCCGGACGTCGGCGCGACGACCTGCGACAGGCCCTTGGCCACGTCCTGGGTCAGCTTCGACGCGTCCACGCCCGGCAGCAGCCGGTCCAGCGGGATCGCGTTGCGCATCGCCTCCGGGGTCCACTTCGCGGCGACCGCTCTGGCCTCCGCCGCGGTGTCGGCCGCGAGGTGCACGGTGGCGGGCGCGGCCTGCGCCGTGGTCGCCGTGAACACCGGGACGGCGAGGCACGCGGCTGCGAGCGCCACTGCTGACCGCCACAACTTCTTGCTCATACACACCTACCTTTCGGCTTACCCCGTTGGAGTGAGCCGTGCAGGGGATAGGTCATCTTCGGGACGTTACCCGGGGGGTGTCAGGTCGCAGGACCCGCCATTCGAGGGATGACATTCACGGTCGTTCTACCCTGGCGGCATGTTCACTGTGGACGGTCGAACGCTGCGCTGTGAGGACGTGCGCCAGGTGGCGCTGGAGCGGGCCGCGGTGACGGTCGACGAGGCCGCCGCCCGCAGAGCGGAGGACGCCTGGCGGCTGGTCACCGAGCTGTCGGCACGTCGCGAGATCTACGGCCGCACCACCGGCGTCGGCGCCAACCGCGACCTCACCGTCGACGACGACTCCGGCCCCGAGCACGGCATGCGCCTGCTGCGCAGCCACGCGGGCGGCGCCGGGGATCCGCTGCCGGACGACCACGTGCGCGCTACGCTGCTGATCCGCCTCAACCAGCTCGCCGCGGGCGGTTCGGGCGTGCACCCGCGCCTGCTCACCGCACTCGCCGAGGCGCTGACGAGCGGGTCGCTCCCCCGCGTCCACGCGACCGGCGCCATCGGCACCGGCGACCTGACCGTGCTCGCCGAGACCGCGCTGACGCTGGCCGGCGAGCGGCCGTGGGCGGTCGGCCACCTGCCGCCGGTGCCGTTCGACACCTCCGACGCGCTCGCGTTCATGAGCAGCAACGCCGCGACCCTGGCGGAGGCGACGCTCGCGTGCCTGTCGCTGGAGCAGCTGCTGCGCGCGAGCCACGTGGTCGCCGCGCTGTCGTACGTGGTGCTCGGCGGCTCGCCGGAGGCGTACGCGACCGCCGTGCACGCCGCGCGGCCGCACCCGGGCCAGGTGCGGTGCGCGGGCGAGATGCGGCGGCTGCTGGGCATGACCGGCGCGCCCAAACCCGGCAGGCGGATCCAGGACCCGTACGGTCTGCGCGCGTTTCCGCAGGTCCAGGGCCCGGCACTGGACGCGATCGCGTACCTGCGCGGTGTGCTGACCATCGAGATCAACGCCAGCACGGAGAACCCGATGGTGTCGCTCGCCGCCGGGGAGGTGTTCCACCACGCCCACTTCCACACCGCGTACCTCGCGACCGCGCTGGACCAGGCGAGGGCGACGGTGCACCACGTCGCGGAACTGTCCGCGGCCCGGCTCGGTGACCTGGTGGAACCGTCGTTCACCGACCTGCCCGCGTTCCTCGCCGACGGCCCGCCCGGCAGCTCGGGCGTGATGATCCTGGAGTACGTGGCACACGACGCGCTGGCGATGCTGCGGCAGGCGGCGCTGCCGGTGACGCTCGGTACCGCGGTCGTGTCCCGCGGCGTGGAGGACCACGCGAGCTTCTCCACACAGGCCGCCCGCCAGGCCCGCGCCGCCGCGGACGCGTACCGCCAGGTGCTGGCCTGCGAGCTGGTCGCCGCGGTGCGCGCGCTGCGGATGCGGCCCGCGGACCTGATGGACCTGCCGGTGCGTGACGCGTTCGACCTGGCGGACGCCGCGCTGGACGAGAGCACCGCCGACCGCCCGTTCTCCGACGACCTCACCAAGGCGGCCGCCCTCCTGGAGCCGCTGTCCGAGATCTGACCTGGAATCATCACAGCGTGACCGACGAGGACAAAACGGGCAGTCAGGGGAGCGACGAGGAACCCACCGCCGGGCTGGCCTTCGCGGCCGTCGGATCGGTGCTCCTCGTGGGCCTCGGCGTGCTCACCTTCGTCGTCGGCCTCCTGTCCCCCCTGATCACCGACGGGTGCGGCCCGGACAGCCACTACGAGTCCGGCGAGCCGGACTACTGCCGCCACTCCGGCACGGTCGTCAAGCTGCTCACGGTGCCCGTGCTGCTGGTCCTGCCCGCCGGCCTGCTGTTCACGTGGCTGCGGTTCGCGCACCCGTACCGGCCACGCGCGTGGGTACCCCTCGCCTGCCTGGCGATCATCGCCGTGCTCTGGGTGGTGGCGACCACCCTGCTGGAGGGCAAGCTCTTCTGAAGCCGGTCCCCACGCAGGGGACAGCCGATCAAGAAAACCTCAGTCCGCTTCGTCCAGCAGACGACGGACGACGTCGGTCAGCTGCCGTTGGTCGGTGAGCGACAACCGGCTGACCAGCTCCGACGTGCGGGACGTGACCTCGCAGTGGGTCCGCACCGCCAGCTCGTGCCCCGTGGGCGTCAGCTCAACCCACGTCACGCGCCGGTCCTTCTCGTCGCGGACGCGTGTCAGCAGGCCGCGCTGCTCGGCGCGGTCCACGAGGTTGGACAGCGCCGACTTCTCCATGTGCAGCTGCCGCCCCAGCTCCGCCATCCGGATACGGCCCGGCACCACGACCGCGCAGATCAGCTCCGTCTGCTGCTGCGACAGGTCATGCGACCGGCCCACGTCGGCGAACAGGTGCAGCACGTGGTGCGACAGCCCGACCAGCGCGGTGGCGAGTTCACGATCGTCAGTGGTCATCGAGCCCCAGCCTACCCGAATGGTTCATGCTATAAATGGTTCACGACATGAACCAAAGGGAGGGATGGTCATGACCGTCTTCGGTTTCGGGCTCGACTCCGCCTCGTCGTCGGCGGGGACGCTGTTGCGGCACGCGGAGCAGGCCGACCGGCAGGGCCTCGACGTGGTCAGCGTGTCCGACCACCCGTACTTCGGCGACCGGCTCGACGCCTACGCCGCGATCTCCGTGCTGCTCGGGCGGACGACGAGGCTCTCCGGGCTCGTCAACGTCACCAACCCCCTGCGCCCCACCGCGATGCTCGCGCGGACCGTGACCAGCCTGTCCGAGCTGACCGGCGGCCGGATCGTGCTCGGCATGGGCGCGGGCGGCTCCTGGGACGACATCGAGCGGATGGGCATGCCGCGACGCGAACCGGCCGCGGCCGTGCGCGCGTTCGAGGAGGCGATGACCGTGGTGCGGCTGCTCTCCGGCGGCGGCGACCCGGTGACCTTCGACGGCGAGTTCCACCGGCTCGAGAACATCCCGCCGTCGGCAGCGGCGGCGCCGCGCATCTGGACCGGGTCGAACGGGCCGCGATCCCTCGCGGTGACCGGCAAACTGGCCGACGGCTGGATCCCGGGGCACGCCGCCGACTGGCTGAGTGACCGGTACCGCTGGTCGCGCCCGATCATCGACGAGGCGGCCGCGAATGCCGGACGGCAACCGTCCGATGTGGACACCATCTACAACCTGCCCGGCCGGATCACCGACCGGCCGCTGGCGCAGACGCGGCGCGACGGGCGCTGGCTCGGCGGCTCCGTCGGGCAGTGGATCGACGAGCTGACCGGCGCGGTGCTCGACCACGGCGCCGCCGGGTTCACCTACTTCCCCATCCACGACGGCACCCCGACGGACGTGCTGCTGGGTCGTTGGGCGGAGGAGATCGCACCCGCGGTACGAGAAGAAGCAGCCTGACCCCGCACTCCGTTGTGCGGGGTCAGGCGTCAGGCGGCCCGCACAGCGTCGTGCGAGGCCAAGCTCCGCTAGACGACGGCCAGTGGCAGCGCCGTCGGGATCACCGGGGCGGGCAGGTCGGAGTGGCCGGTGAGGAACGCGTCGACGGCGCCCGCCACGGACCGGCCCTCCGCGATCGCCCACACCACGAGCGACGCGCCGCGGTGCGCGTCGCCGCAGACGAAGACACCCTCGGACCGGGTCTGCCAGTCCGAACCACAGGACAGCGTGCCGCGCGCGGTGAGCGACAGGCCGAGACCGTCGAGCAACGGCATGTGCTCCACGCCCTCGAAACCGATCGCCAGCAGCACCAGGTCGGCAGGCAGCTCCTCGACGTGGTCGTTGACCGGGGTGACCTCGCGGACACCGGTCACCGGGTCGCGGCGGACGCGGACCTCGCGCAGCCGGACCGCGCGGACGTTGCCCTCGCCGTCGTCCACGAACGACTCGACCGCGACCGCGAACCGCCGCTCCCCCGCCTCCTCGTGCGCGGGGTAGGTCCGCAGGATCCACGGCCACACCGGCCACGGCGACCGGTCGTCGTCGCGGGCCGTCGGCGGCTGCGGGTACTGGTCGAGCTGCGTGACGGACAGGGCGCCCTGGCGGGTCGCCGTGCCGTAGCAGTCGGCGCCGGTGTCGCCGCCGCCGATCACGATCACGTGCTTGCCGCGCGCGGAGATCGTGGTCGGGCCGTCGCCCTCGCACTCCTTGTTGGCGGGCACCAGGTGCTCCATCGCGAGGTGCACGCCGTTGAGCGCCCGGCCGGGGATCTCCGGCGCGTCCCGGCCGCGCAGCGCGCCGACCGCGAGGACCACCGCGTCGTACTGGGCCTTCAGCGTCTCCACCGACAGGTCCCCCGGCTCGCTGCCGCCGACCTCGCAGCCCGTCACGAACCGGGTGCCCTCCTCACGCAGTTGTGCGAGGCGCCGGTCGAGGACCTTCTTCTCCATCTTGAACTCGGGGATGCCGTACCGCAGCAGCCCGCCGAGCCGGTCGTCCCGCTCGTACACGGTGACCTCGTGCCCGGCACGGGTCAGCTGCTGCGCCGCCGCGAGCCCGGCCGGGCCGGAGCCGACGACCGCGACCTTCTTGCCGGACGACACGATCGCCTGGCGCGGGCGGATCAGGTCCTTCTCCCACGAGACCTCGGCGATGGCCTCCTCGACGCGCTTGATCGCGACCGCGCCGCCGGACAGCGGGTTGATCGCCAGCACGCAGGCCGCCTCGCACGGCGCCGGGCACAGCTTCCCGGTGAACTCGGGGAAGTTGTTGGTGGCGTGCAGCCGGTTGCTCGCCGCGCTCCAGTCACCGACCCGCACCAGGTCGTTCCACTCGGGGATCAGGTTCCCGAGCGGGCACCCGGCGGAACCCGAGTGGCAGAACGGGATGCCACAGTCCATGCACCGCGACGCCTGGCCGCGGACCTGCTTGTCCCGTTCCGCCGGTTCCTGGTCGAGGTACACCTCGCGCCAGTCGGCCAGCCGGTCCGGCTTGGGCCGCTTCGGTGCGTCTTTCCGTTCATGCTTGAGAAAACCGCTGGGGTCAGCCACGCGAAGCCTCCATGACCGCCTCGTCGATGTCGCGCCCCTCGGCGGCGGCGAGCCGCATCGCCTCGAGCACGCGCTGGTAGTCGCGCGGCATGACCTTCGTGAAGGACGCCGCGCGGCGTGTCCAGTCGCCCAGCAGCGACGCTGCTACCGCCGATCCGGTGTGCTTGTGGTGCGCGGCGACGACGTCGCGCAACCACCTCAGGTCTTCTGTGGACGGTCGCTGCAGGTCGACCATCGCCGAGTTGACCATCTTCTCGTCCAGGTCGAGCACGTACGCGATGCCGCCGGACATGCCGGCCGCGAGGTTGCGCCCGGTCGGCCCGAGCACCACTGCCCGGCCGCCAGTCATGTACTCGAACGCGTGGTCCCCGACACCCTCGGCGACCGCGGTGGCGCCGGAGTTGCGGACGCAGAACCGTTCTCCGACGCGGCCGCGCAGGAAGATCTCCCCGCTGGTCGCGCCGTAGGCGATCACGTTGCCGCCGATCACCTGCTGCTCGGCGGCGAACGCCGACGCGGTGTGCGGCCGCACGATGATCCGCCCACCGGACAGGCCCTTGCCGACGTAGTCGTTGGCGTCGCCGACCAGGTCGAGCGTGATGCCCGCGGGGAGGAACGCGCCGAGCGACTGCCCGGCCGAGCCCGTCAGCTCGATCTGGATCGTCCCGTCGGGCAGGCCCTCACCGCCGTAGCGGCGCGTGACCTCGGCGCCCAGCAGGGTGCCGACGGTGCGGTTCACGTTGCGCACCGGCAGCTCCAGCTTCAACGGGTGCGCGTCCTCCAGCGCCGCCTCGGCGAGCTGGATGAGCGTGCGGTCCAGAGCCTGGTCAAGGCCGTGGTCCTGGCCGCGGATCCGGCGGCGGGCGCTCGAGTAGGTCGTCTCCGGCACCTCGAAGATCGGCGACAGGTCGAGGCCCTTCGCCTTCCAGTGGTCGACGGCGTCGTCGACGTCCAGGAGCTCGGCGTGGCCGATCGCCTCGTCGATGGTGCGGAAACCGAGTTCCGCCAACAACTCCCGCACCTCGTTCGCGACGAAGTGGAAGAAGTTGACCACGTGCTCGGCCTGGCCCGTGTACCGCTCGCGCAGCACCGGGTTCTGCGTCGCGACGCCGACCGGGCAGGTGTCGAGGTGGCAGACGCGCATCATGACGCACCCGGCCACGATCAGCGGCGCGGTCGCGAAGCCGTACTCCTCCGCGCCGAGCAGCGCCGCGACCACGACGTCGCGGCCGGTCTTCATCGCGCCGTCCACCTGCACGGTGATCCGGTCGCGCAGACCGTTCAGCATCAGCGTCTGCTGCGTCTCGGCGAGCCCGACCTCCCACGGCGTGCCCGCGTGCTTCAGCGAGTTCAGCGGGGAGGCGCCGGTGCCGCCGTCGTGGCCCGAGATGAGCACCACGTCCGCGTGCGCCTTCGACACCCCGGCCGCGACCGTGCCGACACCCAGCTCGCTGACCAGCTTCACGTGCACCCGGGCGTGCTCGTTCGCGTTCTTCAGGTCGTGGATGAGCTGCGCGAGGTCCTCGATCGAGTAGATGTCGTGGTGCGGCGGCGGCGAGATGAGCCCGACGCCCGCGGTCGAGTGCCGCGTGCGCGCGATCCACGGCCACACCTTGTTCGGCGGCAGCTGACCGCCCTCGCCCGGCTTCGCGCCCTGCGCCATCTTGATCTGCAGGTCGGTCGCGTTGACGAGGTACTCGCTCGTGACGCCGAACCGGCCGGACGCGATCTGCTTGATCGCCGAGCGGCGCTCGTCGTCGTAGAGCCGGTCGACGTCCTCGCCGCCCTCCCCGGTGTTGGACCGGCCACCGATGCGGTTCATCGCGACGGCGAGGGTTTCGTGCGCCTCGGCGCTGATCGAGCCGTAGGACATGGCGCCGGTGTTGAAGCGCCGCAGGATGTTCTCGACCGGCTCGACCTCGTCGAGCGGGATCGGCTCGCGGTCGCCGTTCTTGAACCTGAACAGCCCGCGCAGCGCACCGCCCTCGCGGTTGAGGCGCTCCACCTCTTCGGCGTACTCGCGGTACACCTCCTCGCGCCGCGTCTTCGTCGCGTGCTGCAACAGGAAGACGGTCTCCGGCGTGAACAGGTGCAGCTCCCCCTCGCGGCGGTAGGCGTACTCGCCGCCGACCTCGAGGCGCCGGTGGACGCGGTCGGTCGGGTTCTCCGGGTAGGCGTGGTGGTGCCGCACGGCGACCTCGGCGGCGATCACGTCGAGGCCGACGCCGCCGAGTTTGCTGCTGGTGCCGGTGAAGTACTCGTCGAGCACGTCGTTCGCGAGCCCGAACGCCTCGAACACCTGCGCCGCCGTGTAGGCACCGACGGTCGAGATGCCCATCTTCGACATGATCTTCAGGACACCCTTGACCAGCGCACCCACGTAGTTGCGGACCGCGCGGTGCGGCTCGATGCCGGTGATGGTGCCGCGCCGGACCATGTTCTCGATGGTCTCGAACGCCAGGTACGGGTTGACCGCGGCGGCACCGTAGCCCAGCAGCAGCGCCACGTGGTGGACCTCGCGGGCGTCCCCGGTCTCGACGACCAGCGCGACGCGAAGGCGTTCCTTGGTGCGCACCAGGTGGTGGTGGACCGCGGACACCAGCAGCAGCGACGGGATCGGCGCCATCCGGTGGTCGGCGTCGCGGTCGGACAGCACGAGCGTGCGGGCGCCGGCCGCGATGGCCTCCGACGCCTCGCGCCGGACCCGCTCGATGGCGTCGGCCAGCGCCTGACCGCCACCGTCCACTTCGTACAGACCGGGGATCACCGTGCAGGCGTAGCCGGGCATGTCCCCGTCGTCGTTGACGTGGATGAGCTTGGCCAGCTCGTCGTTGTCGATCACCGGGTACGGCAGCTGGATGTGGCGGCACGACGCGGGACCGGGCTCCAGGAGGTTCTGCTCCGGGCCCATGATGCGCTGCACCGACGTGACGATCTCCTCGCGGATCGCGTCCAGCGGCGGGTTCGTCACCTGGGCGAAGTTCTGCTTGAAGTAGTCGTAGAGCAGCCGCGACCGCGTCGACAGCGCGGCGGGCGGGGTGTCGGTGCCCATCGACCCGATCGGCTCGGCGCCGGTGACCGACATCGGCGCGAGCAGGATCTTCAGCTCCTCCTCGGTGTAGCCGAAGGAGAGCTGGCGGCGCAGCACGGACTCGTTGGTCTGCACGACGTGCTCGCGGTCGGGCAGGTTGGCGAGCTTCAGCAGGCCCGCGTGCAGCCACTCCTCGTACGGGCGCTCGGCGGCCAGCGCGGACTTGATCTCGTCGTCGTCGACGATCTTGCCCGCCTTGGTGTCCACGAGGAACATCCGGCCGGGCTGCAGCCGTCCCTTCGCGACGACCTGGTCCGGCGGGACGTCCAGCACACCGGTCTCGCTCGCGAACACGACGCGGTCGTCGGTGGTGCGCCACCACCGCGCCGGGCGCAGGCCGTTGCGGTCGAGCACCGCGCCGACGAGCGTGCCATCGGAGAAGGTGACCGAGGCCGGACCGTCCCACGGCTCCATCAGGCTGGAGTGGAACTTGTAGAACGCGCGCCGCTTCGGATCCATGGTGGCGTTGTTCTCCCACGCCTCCGGGATCATCATCAGGACCGCGTGCGGCAGGCTGCGCCCGCCGAGGTGCAGCAGTTCGAGGACCTCGTCGAAGGACGCGGAGTCCGAGCCCTCGGGGTCGCAGATCGGGTACAGCCGCGTCAGGTCACCCGGCAGGAGGTCGCTCGCCAGCAGCGCCTCACGCGCGCGCATGCGGTTGCGGTTGCCGCGGATCGTGTTGATCTCGCCGTTGTGCGCGACGAACCGGAACGGGTGCGCGAGCGGCCACGACGGGAACGTGTTGGTGGAGAACCGGCTGTGCACCAACGCGATCGCGCTCTCCAGGCGCCGGTCGGTGAGGTCGGTGAAGAACACCGGCAGCTGTGCGGTGGTCAGCATTCCCTTGTAGACGACCGTGCGCGCGGACAGCGACGGGAAGTAGACGCCGCAACCGGCCGCCACGCTCTCGTGCTCGGCGCGCTTGCGCAGGCCGAACGCCAGCCGGTCCAGTTCGAGGCCGCCGACGACCCGGCCGCCGTCGCCGCCGGTGGGCGCGGCCACGAACGGCATCGCGAAGTGCGGCATGACAGAACGCGCGGTCGGGCCGACGTCGGCGGCGTCCGGCGCCACCGGCACGTCCCGCCAGCCGAGGACCTCCAGGCCCTCTTCCTTGGCGATGCGCTCGACCAGCGAGACAGCTCTGGCTCGCTGGCCGAGATCCTGGGGCAGGAAGGCGATGCCCGCCGCGTAGGTGGCGTCACCCGCTGCCGTCGGTGCGGGAAGTTCGAAGTCGACGACCGCGCGCAGCAGGCCGTCGGGGAGCTGGAGCAGGATGCCCGCGCCGTCGCCACTGGTGGGTTCGGCACCCGCGGCACCGCGGTGCTCCAGGTTGGCCAGCGCCACGAGGGCGTCGGTCACGATGCCGTGTGACCTGCGCCCCTGGATGTCGGCGACCATCGCCACGCCACACGCGTCACGTTCGGTGGTGGGGTCGTAAAGACCTCGTGCGGTGGGTACGGCGGAATAGATCACGCGTCGACCTCCCTCGTCGTCCTCGCGCTCAACTGTTAGCTGGGCGCGGGACGGCGGTGGCCCGCGTGTTGACGTGAGCTTAACAGTCCCGAAACCCAGGAGCCATGCGCCGACAGCGGATTTTCGCCGTCGGATGTAACGATCTGGGTGATCCCCGCGATAAAGCACCCTTCGCCCTGGTGGGGCCCTTCGGGAGCCGGCTGCCTCGCCTCCGTGAGCGTAACCGACGACACCGGGAATGGAAGAACAGCGAAACGTTGCGACCTGTTGACAATCTGTCGTGAGAGCGCTTCCATGACTAGCGGCAACATCTGCGGCCCACTTGCGGGCACTCGGAACCCCTGCCCGAGCGTGACGAGGAGGTCACCGCCCATGCCCAGTACACGCGCGCCGTCGCGGAGAAAGTTCGCACTCGGCGCGGCCGCGGCCGCGGCACTCGTGATCGCACCACTCACCTACACCGCGGAGGCCGCCGTGCCACCGCCCGAATCCGGCTGGACGCAGGTCTGGGCGGACGACTTCAACGGCGCGGCGGGCTCGCTGCCCTCGTCGTCGAACTGGATCTTCGACATCGGACACGGCTATCCCGGCGGCCCGGGCAACTGGGGCACCGGCGAGATCGCCTACCACACCAACAACCCGGCCAACGTCAGCCTCGACGGCGGCGGCAACCTGCGCATCACTCCCCTGCGGGACGGCGCGGGCAACTGGACCTCGGCTCGCATCGAGACGCAGCGCGGCGACTTCAAGCCGCCGGCGGGCGGCACGCTGCGCATCGAGGGCCGCATCCAGATGCCGAACGTCACCGGCAACGCGGCACTCGGCTACTGGCCCGCGTTCTGGGCACTCGGTTCTCCCTACCGCGGCAACTACTGGAACTGGCCGGGCATCGGCGAGTACGACATCATGGAGAACGTCAACGGGATCAACGCCGTGTGGGGCGTGCTCCACTGTGGCGTGAACCCGGGCGGCCCGTGCAACGAGACCCAGGGCCTCGGCGCCAGCCGCCCGTGCCCCGGCAGTTCCTGCCAGTCGGCGTTCCACACCTACCGGTTCGAGTGGGACGACGGCGCGAAGCAGTTCCGCTGGTACGTCGACGGCCAGCAGTACCACTCGGTGTCGCAGAGCCAGATCGGCGCGGACACGTGGAACCAGATGACCTCCCACGCCGGGTACTTCATCCTGCTGAACCTCGCGATCGGCGGCGCGTTCCCGGACGGTGTCGCCGGGTTCCGGACACCGACGGCCGAGACCGTGCCGGGCCGTCCGATGGTCGTGGACTACGTGGCGGTGTGGTCGCGCGGCGGCGGTGGCGGCGACCCGACCGACCCGCCGCCCGGCGGCGGCAGCGCCTACCGGCAGATCGAGGCGGAGAGCTTCCAGCAGCAGACGGGTGTCCAGGTCGCGGGTGCCGCGAACACCGGCGGCGGCCAGTACATGGGCTGGATCGCCAACGGTGACTGGGCCCGCTACGACGACGTCGACTTCGGCTCCACGGCGGCCAGGCAGTTCACGGCCAGGGTGGCGTCCGGCGCGGCGGGCGGGGTCAGCGGGCTGGTCGAGGTACGCCTCGACTCCAGGTCCAACGCCCCGATCGGCAGCTTCGCCATCGCCAACACCGGCGGATGGGAGAGCTGGCGCAACGTCCCGGCCAACATCTCCGGGGTCACGGGCGTGCACGACGTGTACCTGACGTTCACCAGCGGCCAGCCCGCCGACTACGTGAACGTGGACTGGTTCACCTTCGCCCGCTGAGCCCTTTCAGACAGCGATCCGCGCGACCCAACAGGCCATGCGGAGGCTCGGATCGCTTCTCGCCGGTCCCCCGTATCCCGTCCCAGGTGCGGGGGACCGGCACTTTGTCCGCAACGTCCCGGTTACGGGGGCTTGACTTGAGCGCATCGGCCCGAGATCCTTCGTGCACCCATGAGAGCGCTCTCACGCTCCACACCGATGTGGCCGCAGGAGGCCAGACATGCGTAACTCAGGGATCGTCGCGTGCGTTGCCGCGACCGCCCTCGTCCTCACGGCCTGTGGCTCAGGTGGTGACTCCGGCGAGAGCGGCGGCAGCGACACGATCACGATCAACGTCTTCGGCGACAGCTTCTCGCTGCCGGACAACCGCGCGCTCTACGAGGAGTACGAGAAGGCGCACGGCGTCAAGATCGTCGAGAACCGCAGCGACTTCGGCACCCATCACCAGAACCTGCAGGCCCGGCTCACCGCGGGCTCGGGCACGGCGGACCTCGAGGTGATCGAGGTCGGCCAGGTGTCCGGCTTCATCGGGCAGTCGGAGTCGTTCGTGAACTTCAAGGACCGCGACGTCGACACGAGCCAGTGGACCGAGTCCACCGTGCAGCGCGCGACCAACCCGGACGGTGGCGCGCTGATCGGCCTGCCGACCGACATCGGCGGTCTCGCCATGTGCTACCGGACCGACCTGTTCTCCCAGGCGGGCCTGCCGACCGACCGCGACCAGGTGTCCGCGCTGTGGTCGACGTGGGAGGACTACGTCGCGGTCGGCGAGCGGTTCCAGCAGAAGATGCCGAAGACCAAGTGGTTCGACGCGGGCGGGCACGTGTTCACCGGCATCCTCGGCAACGAGGAGGAGACCTTCTACAACGCCGACGGTGAGCTGGTCGTCGAGAAGAACCCGGTCGTCAAGGACGCGTGGGACCTCACGGTCGACGCGATCAAGGCGGGTCAGTCGGCGGCGCTGCCGGAGTTCTCGCCCGAGTGGAACACCGGTTTCCAGCAGGGCCAGTTCGCCACGATCACCTGTCCCGCGTGGATGATGGGCTACATCCAGGGCAACGCGCCGGACACCAAGGGCAAGTGGGACATCGCGAAGATCCCCGGCGGCTCCGGCAACTGGGGTGGCTCGTACGTGACGGTGCCCGCGCAGGGCAAGAACGTCGACAAGGCCGTCGAGCTGGCCAAGTGGCTGACCGCGCCGGAGCAGAACATCAAGCTGTTCAAGACGATCGGCAACTTCCCGAGCCAGGAGTCGACCTGGTCGCAGCCGGAGGTCGCGGACTTCTCCTCGGAGTTCTTCTCGGGCGCCCCCGCGGGCAAGATCTACCCCGAGTCGCTGGAGAACGCGCCGGTGCAGGTCGTCGGCCCGCAGAGCGGCGTCATCGGCAACACGTTCGCCGGCGCGCTGAACAGCGTCGAGCAGGGCACCGATCCCGAGAAGGCGTGGCAGTCGGCGATGTCCGACATCGAGGCCGCCGCGGGCGAGGGATGAGCACTCAGCTGAAGGACCGTGGGGCGCCACCGGCATCACCGGGGCGCCCCTCCGGGGCGCGCGAACGACGGGAGCGACGCCGGACCTGGTGGTACCGCTTCGACCTCAAGGGCTCGCCGTACCTCTACATCCTGCCGTTCTTCGGGCTGTTCGCGGTCTTCGGGCTGTTCCCGCTGATCTACACCGCGGTCATCTCGACCACCGCGTGGAGCCCGCGCAAGTCCGGCAGCGAGGACGTCTCGGTCGGCCTGGACAACTACACGAAGCTGTTCGCCGACGAGAACTTCCACAACGCCCTCGCCAACACCTTCGGCATCGGCATCGTCTCGACCGTGCCGCAGCTGTTGCTGGCGCTGGGGATCGCGCACCTGCTGAACTACCGGCTGCGCGGCAGGCTGTTCCTGCGCATGGGCGTGCTGGTCCCCTACATCACGTCGGTGGCGGCGGTCGCGCTGATCTTCAACCAGATCTTCGCGCGGGACTTCGGGCTGCTGAACTGGTTCCTCCAGCCGTTCATGGAGAACCCGGTCGACTGGCGTGCCGAGAAGTGGTCCTCGTGGCTCGCGGTGTCGTCGATGGTGATCTGGCACTGGACGGGCTACAACGCGCTGATCTACCTGGCCGCGATGCAGACCATCCCGTACGAGCTGTACGAGTCGGCGTCGATCGACGGGGCGAGCCGCTGGCAGCAGTTCTGGCACATCACGGTGCCCAGCCTGCGGCCCACGATCATCTTCACGGTCATCGTGTCGACCATCGGCGCGCTGCAGCTGTTCGCCGAACCGTTCCTGTTCGACACCACCCGCAACAACAACGGCGGCCCGGAACGGGAGTTCCAGACCGTGGTGCTGTACCTGTACCAGCAGTTCTGGACGAACGGCCGGTACGGCTACGCGGCCGCGATCGCGTGGACGCTGTTCCTGATCACCGTCGTGATCGCACTGGTGAACTTCCTGCTGGTGCGCCGGATCCGATCGGCGGACGACTGATGGCCCGCAGAAGATCTCCCGACCAGGCCCGCTGGGGCACGTACGCGATCCTGTTCGCGATCATCATCGTGTCGATCTTCCCGCTGTACTGGTCGATCGTGGTGTCCTCCCGCGACCAGTCCGCGATCGGCCGCTACCCCCCGCCGCTGGTGCCGGGCGGTTCGCTGTGGGACAACCTGTCGAAGGCGTTCGAGCAGGGCAACTTCGGGCTGGCGCTGACGAACTCGGTGGTCGTCGCCGGGACCATCACGGTCGCGGTGGTGTTCACGTCCACGCTCGCCGGTTTCGCGTTCGCCAAGCTGGCCTTCCGCGGCCGCGGCGGGCTGTTCACGGCGGTGGTCGCCACGATGCTGGTGCCGACCCAGCTCGCGATCATCCCGCTGTACATCATGGTCACCAAGTGGTTCGGCTGGGCCAACGATCTGCGCGGCGTGATCGTGCCCGCGCTGGTGAGCGCGTTCGGCGTGTTCTTCATGCGCCAGTACCTGTCCTCGGCGATGCCGACGGAGCTGCTCGAAGCGGGGCGCGTGGACGGCGCGTCGACGCTGCGGATCTACTGGAACGTCGTGCTGCCGATCGCCCGCCCCGGCGCGGCGGTACTGGGGCTGCTGACGTTCATCACCTACTGGAACGACCTGTTCTGGCCGCTGATCCTGCTGAACACGCAGAACCCGACCGTTCAGGTGGCGATCGCCAACACACGCAGCGGCATCGAGGTCGACTACTCGCTCGTGCTCGCGGGGACGGTCATCGCGACGTTCCCGATGCTGATCGTGTTCTTGTTGCTCGGCAGGCAGATCATCGGAGGGATCATGCAGGGGGCGGTGAAGGGATGAAGTTTCCCAAGGGTTTCGTGTGGGGCGCGGCGACCGCGGCGTACCAGATCGAGGGCGCGCACGACGCCGACGGCCGCGGGCCGTCCATCTGGGACACGTTCAGCCACACGCCGGGCCGGGTCGCGAACGGCGACACCGGCGACGTGGCGGCCGACCACTACCGGCGGTTCCGCGACGACGTGAAGCTGATGGCCGAGCTGGGCCTGCCCGCGTACCGGTTCTCGGTGTCGTGGCCGAGGATCCAGCCGACGGGCAAGGGCCCGGCCAACGCGCCGGGCCTGGACCACTACGAGCGTCTCGTGGACGAGCTGATCGCGCACGGCATCGAACCCATGCTGACGCTCTACCACTGGGATCTCCCGCAGGAGCTGGAGGACTCCGGCGGGTGGGGGACGCGGGACACCGCGGCCCGGTTCGCGGAGTACGCCGAGCTGGTAGGAGCACGGCTCGGCGACCGGGTCCCGGTCTGGACCACGCTGAACGAGCCGTGGTGTTCCGCCTTCCTCGGGTACGCCTCGGGTGAGCACGCACCGGGCCGCACCGACCCGGCGCTCGCGCTGCGGGCCGCGCACCACCTGCTGCTCGCACACGGCCTGGGCACCCAGGCGCTGCGTGGGGTGCTGCCGGAGTCCGCGCGGGTGTCGATCACGCTGAACCTGTCCTCGGTCCTGCCCGCGGAGACGTCGACGGCCGCGACGAACGCCGTGCGCCGGATCGACGGCCTCGCGAACCGGCTGTTCCTGGACCCGCTGTTCCGCGGCCACTACCCGGTCGACGTCCTGCGCGACACGGCCCGGCTCACCGACTGGTCGTTCGTGCTGCCCGCCGACCTGGCGGTGATCGCGGCGCCGATCGACCTGCTGGGCATCAACTACTACACGCCGACGCTGGTCGACAGCATCGGCCCGGGGGGCGCGCCGGCCGACGGCCCGTCCCCGTGGCCGGGCTGCCGCGACGTCCGGTTCGTCCAGCCCCCGGGCCCGCAGACGGCGATGGGCTGGGCGATCGACGCCCAGGGCCTGCGCAACGTGGTGCACCGGCTGCACGACCAGTACCGCCCGATACCGTTGATGATCACGGAGAACGGTGCCGCGTTCGACGACGAGCTGGGTGTCGACGGGGTGCGTGACGACGACCGGATCGCGTACCTGCGGGACCATCTGGAGGTCGTGCACGAGGCGATCACGCACGGGGTGGACCTTCGGGGATACTTCGTGTGGTCGTTGCTGGACAACTTCGAGTGGGCCTACGGGTACGCGAAGCGGTTCGGCATCGTGCACGTGGACTACGAGACGCAGGCGCGCGTGTGGAAGGACAGCGCACACTGGTACCGGCAGGTGATTCGGACGAACGGCATAGACGAGGAATGACTGCAAAGCCCACGCTCGACACCGTCGCCGCCGAGGCGGGGGTGTCGCGGGCGACCGTGTCCCGGGTGATCAACGGATCGCCGAGGGTGTCCCCCGAGGTGAAGGTGGCGGTCGAGTCCGCCATCGCCGCGCTCGGCTACGTGCCCAACCGCGCGGCCCGCAGCCTGGCGATGCGCAGGACGGACTCGATCGCGCTCGTGATGCGCGAGCCGGACGCCACCGTGCTCAACGACCCGTACCTGGGCAACATCATCATCGCGACGAGCCAGACGCTCATCGGCACCGGCGTCCAGCTGGTGCTGGTGAACGCCCAGAACACCGCCGAGCACGCCCAGCTGGCCGACTACGTCCGAAGTGGACACGTCGACGGCGTGCTGCTGGCCTCGATGCACGACGACGACCCGCTCCCCCGGGTACTCCTGGAGGCCGGCATCCCGACGGTCGTGGGCGGCCGCCCGGCCCACCCGGTACCCGGCCTGTCCTATGTGGACGTCGACAACGTGGGCGGCGCCCAGCTGGCGGCCGAACGGTTGCTGTCGTCGGGCCGCCGCCGCATCGCCACGATCGCCGGTCCTCCGGACATGACGGCGGGCATCGACCGCCTGACCGGCTACCGGCAGGCCCTGGCCGCCGCCAACCGCAAGGCCGACCGCGTGGCCTACGGCGACTTCACCCGCGAGTCGGGCCAGCAGGCCATGGCGACGCTCCTCGACCGCCACCCCGACGTCGACGGCGTGTTCGCCGCGAACGACCTCATGGCCATCGGCGCACTGCGCGCGTTGCGGGACGCGGGCCGCCGCGTACCCGACGACGTGGCGGTGGTGGGCTACGACGACATCGAGATGGCCCGCCACACCGAGCCCCCGCTGACGACCATCCACCAGCCGATCGTCGACCAGGCCCGCACCATGACGGAGCTGCTGCTGACCCAGATCGGCGGCGACCCGGTCGCGGACCCGGTGGTCCTGCCGACGGAGCTGGTGGAACGCGAGTCGGCCTAGCTGACCGGGGCGGTCACGGGCGTGAACGTCGCGAACGCGGCCAGCGGGTAGTCCGGGAAGCCGACCACACCGCCGTCGGCCACCCACAGCGTCTCCTCCCGCCATGCGGTGGCGAGCAGGTCGACCGGTACGCCGACCAGCTCGGCGGTGTACCGGTGCCCGTCGGGAAAGGCGAGTTCGACGGTGCCGTCCGCGGTGCCGTACTGGCGCGTGGTCCACGAGGTGCGGACCACCGTCGCCCGTCGCCAGTTGCTCGCGCCACACAACCGGACCGCTTTGCGCAGCCGGAGACCCAACACCGCGGCGACGACGACGCCACCCGCGGCGGCCACCGCGGCGAACACCCATTCACCCAGCAGGACCGTCGCGACGAGCATGCCGACCGCCAGCAGGACGGCGAACGCGAGGTCGCCGCGAGCCGCGCCGACCACGTGCCGCCCCCACGCCGCGACGACCGGCTCCGCACTCGGTGAAGCCGGTCCGGCCCGCACCGGCGACACCACCTTCGCGGGCCACGGTGTGTGGAGGCCGTCGACCCGCACCGCGAGCCAGCCACTCGCGTCCGGGCCCACGACCCGCACCCGCCCGGCACGAACAACCACGTCACGAGCGGGCGCGTCGAGCCCGTAGACGCGAACGTGCTCGCCGCCGGGCAGCGCGAGCACCGTGCCCCGGGTGGCGAGGACGGTCGCGGGTGTCTCCCGCCACGGCTCGTCCGTCAGCAGCCGCCGTGCCGCGACGATCCAGGCATGGCCGGGCTGCGATCCCCTCGCCGCCGTCTGCCATCCCCCGACCAGCATGGCGGCCCCGACGGCGAGGCCGACCACCGGCGCACCGCGCCACATCCACGCCGACAGCGCGAGCCCCGCCGCGAGAGTGAGCCAGGTCCACGTGTGGTTGCGCACCCATTGCGCGCGCACCTCGAAGAGACGCGCGGTGGTGTCGTCGTCGAGCGCGGGCTCGTCGGCAGGAGTCACGACTGTCACATCCGCGCGGTGGCCCGCGCCGTTACCGGATCGGGGTGATAGCGTCCCCGTGCTGGTCAGCTCAGCGACCAGCGACGCGACGAGGTGCGAAGTCCGGTGCGATTCCGGCGCTGTCCCGCAACTGTCATAGCCAGGTCGCCTCCCCGCCGCGTCGACGCCAACCGCCCCCGGTGCAGGGACGCGGCGTCCCGGGTCGCCCGGGTCGCGCCCGTGTGCCGGGCCAGAAGACCCGAGGTGGTCCGTTGTCCTCCACCGCCAGGCGCCTCGCGGCGCTGACCATCGCAGGCGCCCTGCTCGTCGCCGGGTGCGCGAACCGTGACCAAGCGTCCGACCAGCCGCCCGGTGACTCGTTCGACGCCGCCACCGGCTCTGAGGCGTTCCCCGTCACGATCGAACAGGCCGGTGGCGAGCCGGTCACCATCGAGCAGCGGCCGACGCGGATCGTGTCGCTGTCGGCCAGCAACACCGAGACGCTGTACGCCGTGGGCGCGGGCGAGCAGGTCGTGGCCGTCGACGAGCAGTCCGACTACCCGGAGGACGCCCCCAAGACCGACCTGTCCGGGCTCACCCCGAACGTCGAGGCCATCTCCGGCTACGAACCCGACCTCGTGGTGATCTCCGACGACGCCGAGAACCTGGTCCAGTCGCTGACGGCGATCGACGTGCCGGTGCTCGCGGTGCCCGCCGCGCAGACCCTCGACGACGTGTACGCGGGCATGACGGCCATCGGCAAGGCCACGGGCCACGCCGACGAGGCCGCCGACCTGGTGGAGCGGACCAGGGCGGACCTGGACAAGATCGTCGCGGACACGCCGAAGCCCGCGACCGCGCTGACCTACTACCACGAGCTGGACACCACGCTGTACAGCGCGACGTCCAAGACGTTCATCGGGCAGATCTACAGCCTGTTCGGCCTGACCAACATCGCCGACCCGGCGGACGTGGACGCGGGCGGCTACCCGCAGCTGTCCAACGAGGCGATCCTGCAGGCCGACCCGGACCTGATCTTCCTCGCCGACGTGCAGTGCTGCGGCCAGAGCGCCGAGACGGTGGCGCAGCGGCCGGGCTGGGACACGCTGAAGGCGGTCCAGAACGACAACGTCGTCGAGCTGAACGACGACCTGGCGTCGCGCTGGGGTCCGCGGATCGTCGACCTCGCGACGTCGATCGCCGACGCCGTGACCAAGGCCGGCGAGCAGAACTGATCGCGACCCCCACCCGCCTCCGCCCGGGCGTCCTCGCCCTGGCGGTGGCGGGACTGGTCGCCGTCGTCTCGGTGTCCACGCTGCTCGGCGCCGCCAACCTGGGCTGGACCAGGGTGGTGCACGAGGTGTGGGCACAGCTGACCGGCGGCACGTCACCGCTGTCGGCGACCGAGGCCGCGATCGTGTGGCAGGTGCGGCTCCCCCGCGTCGTGCTGGCGGGGCTCGTCGGCGCGGCGCTGGCGGTGTCGGGAGCGGCGTTCCAGGGCGTGTTCCGCAACCCGCTCGCCGACCCGTACCTGCTCGGCGCGGCCGCGGGTGCGGGCATGGCGGCGACGATCGTGGTGGTCGCCGCGCCGCAGACCGCCGGGTGGATCGTCGGCCCGCTGCCGCTCGCCGCGTTCGCGGGCTCGATCGGCGGGGTGTCGCTGACGTGGCTGCTCGGCCGGTCCGCCGGTGGCGGCACGGCGGTGCTGCTCCTGGCCGGCGTGGCGGTGGCGTCGTTCCTGACGGCGGTGCAAACGTTCGCGCAGCAGCTCAACACCGACACCATCAAGCAGGTCTACAGCTGGATGCTGGGCGGGCTGAACACGTCCGGCTGGACCGAGGTGCTGGTCACGCTGCCCTACATCGGGGTGGCGGCGGCCATCCTGTGCCTGTGCGGACGGCTGCTCGACGTGCTGGCGGTCGGCGACGACGAGGCCGCGTCCCTCGGCATCAACCCGGGGCGCGTGCGCGTGGTGGTCCTGCTGTCGGCGTCCCTCGCGACGGCGGCGGCCGTGTCGGTGAGCGGGCTGATCGGGTTCGTCGGGATCGTGGTGCCGCACGTGGTGCGGCTGCTCGCCGGGGCGAGCTACCGCGTGGTGGTGCCGCTGTCCCTGTTGGGCGGCGGGATGTTCCTGATCATCGCCGACCACATCGCGCGGACCGCGTTCGCGCCCGCCGAGCTGCCGATCGGGGTGATCACGGCGTTCACGGGCGCGCCGTTCTTCCTGCTCGTGCTGCGGATGAACCGGAGCCAGCTGCGATGACCGCCCTGACCCTGCGCGGGGTGAGCGCCCGCTACGGCACGCGGGTGGTGGCCGCGGACGTCGACGTGACCCTGGAGCCGGGCGGGTGGCTCGCGATCATCGGCCCGAACGGCGCCGGGAAGTCGTCGCTGCTCAAGTCGATCGTCGGGATCGTGCCGCACGACGGCGAGATCCTGCTCGACGACGTGCCGGTGACGACGCTGTCGAACCGCGAACGCGCGCGGGCGATCGCGTACGCGCCGCAGACCCCGCAGCTGCCGGACCGGCTGACGGTGACCGACTACGTGCTGCTGGGCCGCACGCCGCACCTGTCGCCGCTGGCGCGGGAGCGCAGGTCGGACCTCGCGGTGGTGTCGCAGGTGCTGGAGCGCCTGGACCTGGGGCCGCTGGCGACCCGAGCGCTGCGGACGTTGTCGGGTGGCGAGCGACAGCGGACCGTGCTGGCGCGGGTGCTGGCCCAGGAGGCGAGCCTGCTGCTGCTGGACGAGCCGACGACCGGGCTGGACATCGGGCACGCGCAGGCACTGCTCGACCTCATCGACCGCCTGCGCCACGAGGAGGGCGCGACGGTCGTCAGCACGCTGCACGACCTGACGCTCTCGGCCCAGTACGCGACCCGGCTGTTGTTGCTGGACAAGGGAAACGTGGTCGCGGCGGGCACCCCGGAGGACGTGCTGACGAAGGACACGATCGCCCGCCACTACGACGCCCGCGTGGAGGTCCTGACCACCGAGGACGGCCAACTGGTGGTAGCCCCGACCCGAACCCCCACCCACCAGCCAACCCACCCCTGACCCCGCGAGTCGCGCTCCGCAACACACCGAGTTGTCGGTTTCGTGCACATGCGGGTTCGCGGCGAGCCCAGGTAGAACGTGTTACAGTTCTGCCCGTGATCCTCGACCGGTTCCGGGTTGCCGACCAGGTGGCCGTCGTGACCGGGGCCGGGCGCGGGATCGGGGCCGCGACCGCCGTCGCGCTGGCCGAGGCGGGCGCCGACGTGGTGATCTCCGCACGCACCACGAGCGACCTGGACGAGGTCGCCGAGCGGGTGGCGGCCACGGGCAGGCGCGCGCGGGTCGTCGCGGCCGATCTGTCCGACGTGGACGCGGCGGCCGGGTTGGCGCGGATCGCCCACGACACGTTCGGGCGCCTCGACATCGTGGTCAACAACGTCGGCGGCACCTACCCGCGCCCGTTCCTCGACACCGGCACGGACTTCCTCGAAAAGGCCTTCCACTTCAACGTCTCGACCGCGCACGCGCTGACCCGTGCTGCCGTCCCGCTGATGACGACGGGCTCGGTCGTGAACATCTCGTCGATCATGGGCCGGGTCACCGGGCGCGGCTACCTGGCGTACGGGACCGCGAAGGCCGCGCTCTCCCACTACACCGAACTGGCCGCGTACGACCTCGCCCCACGCATCCGCGTGAACGCGATCGCGGTCGGCTCTGTCGCGACGTCGGCGTTGGACGTCGTGCTGACCAACGACGAGCTGCGCGAGAAGATGACCGGGGCGACACCGTTGCGTCGCATCGGCGAAGCCGCGGACATCGCGGCGACGGTGCTGTTCCTGGTGTCCGCCGCGGGCGGTTACGTGACCGGCAAGGTGCTCGAGGTCGACGGCGGCCTCCAGCAACCGAACCTCGAACTGGGATTACCGGACCTATGAGAGTCATCCAGTGGAGCACCGGAAACGTCGGCAGGCACGCGCTCGCGGGCATCGCCGCACACCCCGAACTGGCGCTGACCGGAGTCTGGGTGTCCACTCCGGACAAAGCGGGGTGCGACGCCGGTGAGCTGGCCGGTCTCGGCCGCACCCTCGGCGTCGCGGCGACCACCGACGCGGACGCGTTGCTCGCGGGCCGCCCCGACTGCGTGGTCTACACGGCCATGGCCGACGACCGCCTGACCGAAGCACTGGCCGACCTGGCGCGCTTCTTGCGGGCCGGTGTGAACGTCGTGGCGAGTGGCCCCGTGTTCCTGCAGTACCCGTACGGCGTGGTCCCCGACGAACTGGTCGCACCGATCCACGCCGCCGCGGCGGAGGGCGGCGCGTCGCTGTTCGTGAACGGCATCGACCCGGGCTTCGCGAACGACTGGCTGCCGCTGGTGCTGACGTCGGTGTGCGAGCGGATCGACCAGGTGCGCTGCCTGGAGATCCTCGACTACGGGACGTACGACAACGCGAAGATCCTCTTCGACATCATGGGGTTCGGCCGCGAGCTCGACGACGTGCCGATGCTGCTGATGCCGGGTGTGCTGTCGCTGGCGTGGGGCAGCGTCGTGCGCCAGCTGGCCGCGGGCCTGGGCGTGCGGCTCGACCGCGTGGAGGAGTCGGCGACACGGCTGCCCGCCCCGCACCGGATCGAGGTGCCCGCCGGGGTGATCGAGGAGGGCACGGCCGCCGCACTGCGGTTCGAGGTACGCGGCATGGTCGGCGACAGAGCGGTGTGCGTACTGGAACACGTGACGCGGCTGCACCCGGACCTGGGCCCGGACTGGCCGCGGATGCCGGGCCAGGGCGGGTACCGGGTACAGGTGACGGGCGAGCCGAACTACACGCTGGACCTGCACATCGAGGCGACCGACGGCGACCACAACACCGGCGGCCTGAAGGCCACGGCGATGCGCCTGGTGAACGCGGTCCCGGCCGTGGTGGCCGCGAAACCCGGCCTGCTGACCGCCCTGGACCTGCCCCTGATCACAGGAAAGGGCCTGGTCGCTCGCTGAGCGACCAGGCCCTCCGTACGACGTCAGTTGTCGGACTTCGAGGAGGCGTCCGCCTTCCTGTCGGTACCGGCCTTCTCGTCGGTGTCGGCCTTCTCGGTGTCAGCCTTCTCGTCCGCGGCGGTGTCGGATTCCGCATCCGAGTCGGACGCCTTCTCCGGCTCCGCGTCCGCGTCCGGCTTGGCCTCCTGATCAGCCTCAGCCTCGTCGCCCGGCTCGTCGACCGGAGGCGCGTCCTTGCCGCGCAGCAGCGACGGATCCTCCCGTTCCCCGCGCGACCGGGCCATCAGGAAGTACAGCGCCGCCCCGGCGAACACGAGCATCGACACCCAGACGTTGACCCGCACGCCGAACACGAGCGTCGCCTCGTCGGTCCGCATCAGCTCGATCCACGTGCGGCCCAGGGTGTAACCCATGACGTACAGCGCGAACGCGCGGCCGTGGCCGAGGCGGAACTTGCGGTCCGCCCACACGACCAGCCCGGCGACGAGCAGGTTCCAGATCAGCTCGTAGAGGAACGTGGGGTGGACCGGGCTGCCCAGGATCGGGATGTGGTTGATCGCGACACCGTTGAGGTTGTCGTCGTCGCCGACTTCGTTGACCCGCCGGTACAGCTCCAGGCCCCAGGGCAGGTCGGTCGGCCCGCCGTACAGCTCCTGGTTGAAGTAGTTGCCGACGCGGCCGATGGCCTGCGCGACCACGATGCCCGGTGCGATGGCGTCCGCGTACGCGGGCAGTGGCACGCCCTTGACGCGGCAGCCGATCAGTGCGCCGACGGCGCCGAGCGCGATCGCGCCCCAGATACCGAGGCCGCCGTCCCAGATCCGCAGCGCGTCGAGCGGGTTCTTGCCCTCGCCGAAGTACCGGTGCCAGTCGGTCGCCACGTGGTAGAGGCGGCCGCCGACCAGGCCGAACGGCACGGCGAACACGGCGATGTCGATGACCGTCCCCGCGGTGCCACCGCGGGCGATCCACCGCCGCTCACCCCACCAGATCGCGAGGATGATGCCGGCGATGATGCAGAGAGCGTACGCGCGGATCGGAATGGGACCGATCTCCCACACGCCCCTGTCCGGGCTCGGGATGTTGGCCAGGAAGACACTGGACGCCACAGTCACGCGCGTCACCGTAACGGGCGACGTGTGTGGCGGGCGCATCAGGTCCGCAAAACCCGCCGTTGCGCATCGCGATCATGGTCACCGCCTGGCTGCGCCCCTGGCGTCCCGAGCCGAAAGTTCGGAACGCTAGCTGGTGACGAGTGGGCGGCGGACGCCGTCTGCCAGCTCCTCCGCCAGCTCACGGACGGCCGCGACGCTGTCGCCCGCTCGCGACACGAACGCCGAACCCACGATGACCGCGTCGGCGAACCCGGCCACCTCGGCGGCCTGGTCACCGGACCGGACGCCGAGCCCGACACCGACCGGCACCGACGTGTGCGCCCGCGCCCGCGCGACCAGCCCGGCCGCGTCCGAGCCCACGGCGTCACGGGCGCCGGTGACGCCCATGACCGCGGCCGCGTACAGGAAACCGCTGGTCGCGGCGGTGGTCAGGGCGATCCGCTCCTCGGTCGAGGACGGCGCGACCAGGAAGATCCGGTCGAGCCCGTGTGCCTCCGACGCGGCGAGCCAGTCCTGCGCCTCGTCCGGCACCAGGTCCGGGGTGATGATGCCGAGACCGCCCGCCGCCGCCAGGTCGCGGGCGAACCGGTCGACCCCGTAGCGGAACACCGGGTTCCAGTACGTCATGACCACGGCCTTGCCGCCTGCCGCCGACACCTGCTCGACGACCGTGAACAGGTCGCGGAGCCGGAACCCGGCGGACAGCGCGGTGTTCGCGGCGGCCTGGATCGTCGGGCCGTCCATCACCGGGTCGGAGTACGGGACACCGATCTCGACCAGGTCACAGCCCGCGTCGATCATGCCGGTCAGCACCTCGACCGAGCCGGGCACGGTCGGGTAACCGGCGGGCAGGTAGCCGACGAGCGCGGCCCGGCCCTCGGACTTCGCGGCCTGGATCGTGGCGGTCACAACGCTCATGACTCCCCCTCGCAGGCTCCGGGGAGCCGCTCGCGGTCGCCCTGTGCCTGATGATTCGCTCCGCAAGCTCCGCTCATGAGGTGAACCCGAAGTACGACGCGGCCGTGTCCATGTCCTTGTCCCCCCGCCCGGACAGGCACACCACGATGAGCCCGTCGGGTCCCAGTTCCCGGCCCAGCTTCAGCGTGCCGGCCAGCGCGTGCGCGGACTCGATCGCCGGGATGATGCCCTCGGTGCGCGACAGCAGCTGGAACGCGTCCATGGCCTCGGCGTCGGTGACCGGGTGGTACTCGGCGCGGCCGGTGTCCTTCAGCCAGGCGTGCTCGGGGCCGACGCCCGGGTAGTCGAGACCCGCGGAGATCGAGTACGCCTCGATGGTCTGCCCGTCCTCGTCCTGCAGCAGGTAGGACTTGGCGCCGTGCAGCATGCCGGGCGTGCCCTCGGACAGCGTCGCGCCGTGCTCACCGGACTCGATGCCGTGCCCACCCGGCTCGTACCCGACCAGGCGCACGTCCGGGTCGTCGATGAAGCCGTGGAAGATGCCGATGGCGTTGGACCCGCCGCCGACGCACGCCGTGACCGCGTCCGGCAGCCTGCCCGCCTTCTCCAGGATCTGCGCGCGGGCCTCCTGGCCGATGATCTTGTGGAAGTTGCGCACCATCATCGGGAACGGGTGGCCACCCGCGGCCGTGCCCAGGAGGTAGTGCGTGGAGTCGACGTTCGCCACCCAGTCGCGGAGCGCCTCGTTGATCGCGTCCTTGAGGGTGCGGGAGCCGGTGGTCACGGGGATGACCTCGGCGCCGAGCAGCCGCATGCGGGCCACGTTCAGCGCCTGCCGCTGCGTGTCGACCTCGCCCATGTAGACCACGCAGTCCAGACCCAGCAACGCGCACGCGGTGGCCGTGGCGACGCCGTGCTGACCCGCGCCGGTCTCGGCGATGACCCGCTTCTTGCCCATCCGCTTGGTGAGCAGCGCCTGACCCAGCACGTTGTTGATCTTGTGCGAGCCGGTGTGGTTGAGGTCCTCGCGCTTGAGGAAGATCCGCGCGCCGCCTGCGTGCTCCGCGAACCTCGGCGCCTCGGTGAGCAGCGACGGACGGCCCGCGTAGTCACGCAGCAGGCGCTTGAACTCGTCCACGAAGTCCGGGTCCAGGCGCGCCTTCTCGTAGACGGTGGCCAGCTCGTCCATGGCCGCGATGAGGGCCTCGGGCAGGAACCGGCCGCCGTACGGGCCGAAATGTCCGCGCTCGTCCGGATCGTGCCGGTCGTGCTCGTGCTGCTTGTCCTGTGTCACCTGATCGGTCACCGGCTCGGCCTCGGGCACGCGGGGTGCGACCCCGCGGTCACCAGCTGCACCAGCGCCGCCTTCGGGTCGGGTGCCGCGACCAGGCTCTCGCCGACGAGCACCGCGTCCGCGCCGGCACCGGCGTGGGTCATCAGGTCGCCGGGGCCGCGGATGCCGGACTCGGCGATCTTCACGGTCTCGAACGGCAGGCCCGGCGCGAGCCTGCCGAACACCTCGCGGTCGACCTCGAGGGTGTGCAGGTCACGGGCGTTGATGCCGACAACGGACGCACCGGCCTCCAGCGCGCGGTCGGCCTCCTCGGCCGTGTGCACCTCGACCAGCGCGGTCATGCCGAGCGACTCGACCCGGTCGAGCAGCGACACCAGCGCGTTCTGCTCGAGCGCGGCGACGATGAGCAGCACGATGTCGGCGCCGTGCATGCGCGCCTCGTGCACCTGGTACGGCGTGACGACGAAGTCCTTGCGCAGCAAGGGGACGTCGACCGCGGCACGCACCGCGTCGAAGTCGGCCAGCGAGCCGCCGAAGCGCCGCTGCTCGGTGAGCACGCTGATGACGCGGGCGCCCGCGTCGGCGTAGTCCTTGGCGAGCGTCGCCGGTTCCGGGATGTGCGCCAGGTCGCCCTTCGACGGGCTGCGGCGCTTGATCTCGGCGATGACGCCGATGTCCGAGGCGCGGAGGGCGGAGATGGCGTCCCTGGGCGGCGCGGCCTTGGCCGCGCGCTCCTTCACGACGTCGAACGGCAGCGCGGCCTCACGCACCGCGAGGTCCGCCCGCACGCCCTCGATGATCGATTCGAGAACGCTCACGACCGTGCCTCGCAGGCTCGGTTCGGCCGCTCGCGGTCGCCCTGCGTCCATGGTTCGCTCGCAAGCTCGCTCACGACCGTGCCTCGCCGGCGCTCGTCGGTCCCGGCAGTGGTGCGGCCGAGTTCGATGTACCGCTCGTGTTCTCCGTCACCAGCCATGCCCCTTCCCGCTCAAAGGATGCTAACCCCGTGCCCTGAAGGCACATTCCACGGGTTCACGTTCGCGGTCCCTCGGCCGTCGGATCCTCGCCTTCCGACAGGCCGTCCCACATGTCCTTGTCGGGATCGCCGGAACGTCGCGTGGCGTTAGCGCGGTCGTAACGAGCGCCCATCGTGGGCAGCGTGGCGGCGTGCACGACGACCAGCACACCGGCCGCGAGGAACAGCACGCCGCCGAGGACCGCCACGCCACGGCCGGACAGCAACTCGAAGGGACCCGGGGTGTCGACGGCGCGCCAGCACACCCAGCCGCCCGCGACCACGACGATCGCACCGAGCAGCCTGCGCATCCATCCGCCGACGGCGAACACGCCCGCGAGCGAGGCGAGCGCGAGCCAGGCGACCGCGGTGAAGCTCGGCGCCTCCCGCGTACCCGGCTCCAGGAGGTAGGGACTGCCCGGGTCCTCCGGCGCCGGCTCGGGAGGGCCGGGGAACCAGTCCAGGCTCCCGGCGCCCCACAGCGCGGCGGCTGCCCCCAGCAGCAGCACCGCGATGATCCACAGTGGACGTTTAGACATCGGCCGCCGGTCGCATCGTCTGCGCGGTCGCGACGGCCGCCAGCACCGCGCCCGCCTTGTTGACGCACTCGTCGTCCTCGGCGACCGGGTTCGAGTCGGCCACGATCCCGCCACCCGCCTGCACGTAGGCCGTGCCGTCGCGCATCAGCGCCGTGCGGATGGCGATGGCGGTGTCGGCGTCGCCCGCGAAGTCGAGATAGCCGACGACGCCGCCGTACAGGCCGCGCCGCGTGGGCTCCAGCTCCTCGATCAGCTCCATCGCCCGCGGCTTGGGCGCCCCCGACAGGGTGCCGGCGGGGAAGCACGCCGCGACGGCGTCGTAGGCCGTCCTGCCCTCCGCCAGCTCGCCGGTCACGGTGGAGACGATGTGCATGACGTGGCTGTACCGCTCGACCCGGAAGAAGTCGACGACGTGCACCGAGCCGGGCTTGCAGACCCGCCCGAGGTCATTGCGCCCGAGGTCGACGAGCATGACGTGTTCCGCTCGCTCCTTCTCGTCGGCGAGCAGGTCCTTCTCGAGCAGCGCGTCCTCGTCTGGGTCCGCGCCACGCCACCGAGTTCCCGCGATCGGGTGCGTGGTGGCCTGCCCGTCGCGGACGGTGACCAGCGACTCGGGGCTGGAGCCGACGATGTCGAACCCGTCGAGCCGCAGCAGGTACATGTACGGGCTCGGGTTGGTGGCCCGCAGCACCCGGTAGACGTCGAGCGGGTCGGCGTCGGTGGTCATCTCGAACCGCTGTGAGAGGACGACCTGGAAGGCCTCCCCCGCCCGGATGGCCTCCTTGGCGACGTTGACCGCCGCGACGTGCTCCTCCTGCGACCGGCGGCGCACGTAGGACGGCTTGGGCCGCTCGTAGACGGCGGCGGTCGGCGGGGCGGGCGTCTGCAGGCCGCGGGTCATCTCGTCGAGGCTGCGCACGGCCGCGTCGTAGGCGGCGTCCACCCGTTCGGGGCTGTCGTCCCAGTTCACCGCGTTGGCGATGAGGGTGATCGTGCCCTCGTGGTGGTCCAGCGCGGCCAGGTCGGTCGCGAGGAGCATCACCAGTTCGGGCAGGTGCAGGTCGTCGGTGGTGTGCTCGGGCAGCCGCTCGAGGCGGCGCACCGCGTCGTAGCCGATGAAGCCCACCATACCGCCGGTCAGCGGCGGCAGGCCCGGCAGCTGGTCGGTGTGCAGCCGCTGGATGGTCTCCCGGAGCGCGGCCATCGGGTCGCCGCCCTCGGGCAGCCCGACCGGCGGCGTCCCGGTCCAGACGGCCTCTCCGTCACGCTCGGTGAGCGCGGCGGCACTGCGCACCCCGACGAACGACCAGCGCGACCAGGACCGCCCGTTCTCCGCGGACTCGAACAGGAAGGTGCCCGCGCGCCCGGCAGCGAGCTTCCGGTAGACCCCGACCGGTGTCTCGGCGTCGGCGAGCACCCGCTTCACCACGGGAATCACCCGCCGGTCCACGGCGAGCCGGTGGAACTCCTCCCGGGTGGGACTGACCACCCCGAGCCCGACGGCGGGAGCCGCGGTTTCGATCACACTGACCATGCGGGCCATTCTGCCCGCAGCGGCATCCGCCGCCCGCCCGGCCCGCGCCTGTGGACAGCTCCGCCCGACCTCGCCGTTTCCGTCAGTGCCGTACCGTAACGTGGTTCGAGGGGGCCGGAGGCCAGCCGCTCACCCCAAATTCAGCGTTTGTTGAAAAAATCCCCGACCTGCCGCATCATGTTCTCGTGACCGAGAAGACGACCGGGGTGCGGCGACGTGGGCGACGACCGGGCGGCACCGACACGCGCGAGGCCCTCGTCAACGCCGCCCGCGAGGTGTTCATCGAGCTGGGCTACGACGGCGCGACAGTGCGGGCCATCGCCGCACGCGCCGGAGTGGACGCGGCCATGGTCAACCACTGGTTCGGCGGCAAGGAGGGCCTCTTCGGCGAGGCGGTGCTCAAGCTGCCGTTCAACCCGCAGGAGATCGTCGAGATCCTGATCGCGGCCCCGGCGGACGACGTCGGTCAGACGATCGTGCGCACCTTCCTCACCAGGTGGGACGCGACCGGGGGTGGCGTGTTCACGGCGCTCATCCGCAGCGTCGCCAGCCACGAGGAGGCCGCCTCCATGCTGCGCGACTTCTTCTTCAAGCACGTCTTCAAGCTGGTCATCGGCAAGTTCGCGCCGGACGACAACGACTTCCGGGCCACCCTGATCGCCACCCAGCTCGTCGGGCTGGGCATGATCCGCTACGTCGCCCGCTTCGAGCCGCTCGCCTCGGCCGACATCGACCGGATCGCCGCGGCCATCGCACCCACGCTCCAGCGGTACGTCACCGGGGAGATCACCTGACCCGCCCGCGCGGCCGGGCCATCGGCGGCTAGAGCAGGCGGTCCTCGTCGAAGCAGGTCGCGGCACCCGTGTGGCAGGCCGCACCCTGCTGGTCGACGACCAGCAGCACCGTGTCGCCGTCGCAGTCCAGGCGCACCTCGTGCACACGCTGCGTGTGGCCGGACGTCTCCCCCTTCACCCACAGCTTGCCCCGGCTGCGCGAGAAGTAGGTGGCGCGCCTGGTCTCCAGCGTCAGCGCCAGCGCCTCGTCGTCCATCCACGCGACCATCAGCACCTCGCCGGTGCCCCGGCGCTGCGCCACCGCGCACACGAGGCCGTCGGCGTTGCGCTTCAGCCGGGCCGCGATCGTCGGGTCCAGCGTGGTCATCGGACCACGACCTCCGCCCGCCGCAGCGCGTCCTTGACCTCGCCGACGCGCAACTGTCCGAAGTGGAAGACACTGGCGGCGAGCACCGCGTCCGCGCCCGCCTCGACCGCCGGCGCGAAGTGGGCGACGTCACCCGCGCCACCCGACGCGATCAGCGGCACGTCCACCTCCGACCGCACCTTCCTGATCAGCTCCAGGTCGAAGCCGGCCTTGGTGCCGTCGGCGTCCATGGAGTTCAGCAGGATCTCCCCCACTCCGAGCGCCTGCCCCCTGGCGGCCCACTCGACGGCGTCGATGCCCGTGCCCGTGCGCCCGCCGTGCGTGGTCACCTCGAACCCGGACGGGGTGCCCGGCGCGCGGCGCGCGTCGACCGACAGCACGATGCACTGCGCCCCGAACCGTTGCGACGCCTCGGAAAGCAGCTCCGGCCGCAGAATCGCGGCGGTGTTGATCGAGACCTTGTCGGCCCCCGCCCGCAGCAGGCGGTCCACATCGGACACCTCGCGCACGCCGCCGCCGACAGTGAGCGGGATGAACACCTGCTCGGCGGTGCGCCGCACCACGTCGAAGGTCGTCTCGCGGTCCGAAGAGGACGCGGTGACGTCGAGGAACGTCAGCTCGTCCGCACCCTCCGCGTCGTAGGCGCGCGCCAGCTCCACCGGGTCGCCCGCGTCGACCAGGTTCGTGAAGTTGACACCCTTGACGACGCGCCCGGCGTCGACGTCCAGACACGGGATGACCCGAACCGCTACTGCCATGCCATCGAGGATACTGACGGCACCGAACGCAAAAGGAGCCAACGTGGCAGGCCGCCGTCCCGGGCAGACGCAGACGCGCGAGGACATCCTCGTCGCCGCGCGCAACCAGTTCGGCCAGCACGGCTACAACGGCGCCACAATCCGTGGCATCGCCGCCGAGGCCGGCGTCAACCCCGCCCTCGTGCACCACTTCTTCGGCTCGAAGGAGCAGGTGTTCGTGGCGGCGCTGAACGTGCCGATCAACCCGTCGACGCTCGCGGATCTGATCACGCAGGGGCCGCGTGACCAGATCGGCGAGCGGATCGTCCGCCTGTTCCTCGGCCTGTGGTCGTCGCCCGAGACCAGCCAGACGTTCCTTGCCCTCGTCCGGTCGGTGGCGGGCAACGAACAGATCGCGTCGCTGATGCGCCAGTTCCTCGAGCACACGGTCGTCGGTCCGGTGTCGAAGGCCCTCGAGCTGCCGCGACTGCGGATCACCGGGGCCGCGGCGCAAGCGTTCGGCCTGGCCATGGCCCGTTACGTGATCCGGGTCGAGCCGCTCGCGTCGGCCACCGACGACGAGGTCGTCGAGCTCGTCGCGCCCGTGTTGCAGTACTACTTCGCTCCTTGACCGATACCGACCTCCGTCTCGTGTTGACGCGCGTCGCTCAACGCGCGCAGAATTAAACGCATGGCTAATTCCACCGCGGTGGTCGTCGAGAACCTCCGCGTGCGACGGGGCGCGCGAACGGTCCTCCACGACCTCAGTTTCGAAGTCCCGCGCGGCTCCGTGACCGGACTGCTCGGCCCCAGCGGCTGCGGCAAGACGACCCTCATGCGCGCGATCGTCGGCGTGCAGATCGTGGAGTCCGGCACGGTCACCGTGCTCGGCCACCCAGCCGGCAGTAGGCAACTACGCGACAAGATCGGCTACGCCACGCAGAACCCGTCCGTCTACGCCGACCTGACGGTCAGCGAGGCGCTGCGGTACTTCGCGGCGGTCCTGCGCGCACCTGACGGTGACGTGGCCCGCGTGATCGACGAGGTGGGGCTCGGCACCCACGCCGACCACGTCGTCGGCCAGCTGTCCGGCGGCCAACTCACCCGCGCGAGCCTGGCGGTGGCACTGCTGGGCAAGCCCGAGTTGCTCGTGCTGGACGAGCCGACCGTCGGTCTCGACCCCGTTCTGCGCGAAGACCTGTGGGCCCTGTTCCACAGGCTCGCCGACGAGGGCGTGACCCTGCTCGTGTCCAGCCACGTGATGGACGAAGCCGCCCGCTGCCAGCGCCTGCTGCTGATGCGCGAAGGCCGGATCCTGGCCGACGACACTCCGGCGGCGCTGCGCACGAGCACCGGCGCGGACGACCTCGAGCAAGCGTTCCTCAGCCTCGTACGCCGGCAGGAGACACCCGCATGAACGTCACTTTCGCGCTGGCCACCGCGCGCCGCATCCTCACGCAACTGCGCCACGACCGCCGCACGGTCGCGATGATGGTCCTGGTTCCCTCGTTGCTGATGATCCTCCTTCGTTACGTGTTCAACACGGAGATGGCGTTCAGCGCGGCCGCACCCGCCCTGCTCGCCGTCTTCCCGTTCGCGATCATGTTCATCGTCACCTCGATCACCACCCTGCGAGAGCGCACGAGCACGACGCTCGAACGCCTGATGACGATGCCGATCGGAAAGTTCGACCTGCTGCTCGGCTACGCCATCGCGTTCGGCCTCGTCGCGGTGGTCCAGGTGGCGGTCGCGACCGCGATCTCCTTGACCTGGCTGGGTTTGGAGATCGACGGCTCGGTGTTGCTGCTCCTGCTCATCGCCATGCTCGACGCGCTGCTCGGGACCGCGCTCGGGTTGTTCGTGAGCGCGTTCGCCCGCACCGAGTTCCAGGCGGTGCAGTTCATGCCACTGATCGTGATGCCCCAGATCCTCCTCTGCGGGTTGTTCGCACCGAGGGAAACGATGACCCCGGTGCTGGAATGGCTGTCGAACGTGATGCCTCTATCGTATGCCGTCGAAGCCCTCGAATCAGTCACACGTTCGAATGAACTCGGCGGGACTTTCGCCCGCGATCTTGTAATCGTCGCAGGTAGCGGCGTTCTGGCGTTGATACTGGGCGCCGCGACCCTTCGCCGCCGCACCCCGTGACCGGTACCCTCGAACCATGACAGCGCTCCCCGACTGGATGGTCCGATCCGGCGAAGGCTTAACGGTGGCCGACTACGAGGCATTGCCTGAAGAAGTCTGCCGCCAGATCGAGATCGTCGACGGAGCCGTTGTCGTGAGTCCAAGCCCACGAAGGGCACATCAGCACATAGCCCACAACCTGGTCACCGCTTTGAAGGAGACGGCGGGGCCTGGGTACACGGCCGTCGGAGACGTGGATCTACGGCTGCGGGATGTGCCGCTGCTCAACCGACGGCCTGATGTGGTGGTCTACGACGCTGCGCTGCCGGACGACGAGCCCCTTCGCCCCGAGCACTGCCTGCTCGTCATCGAGATCATGTCCGAAGGGTCGGTGACGACGGACCAGATCGACAAGCCGGGAGAGTACGCGGCGTCGGGAATCCAACACTTCTGGCGTGTCGAGTACGACGACCAGGTCATCAGTGTCTTCCGCTACCAGCTGGATCCGACCACCCGGACGTACGGCTTGGCAGGCCTGGACAAGGGGAAGCTCGTGATCGCCGACCCCGTCGAACTGGAGCTGGACCTGGAGACGCTGCGCTGAGAGCTGTCACAGTTACCCGGAAGTAGAGTTTCCGGTATGTCTGATGTCGAGCGGCTCGGTCGCGGTTCCTACCTGCTGGTCACCACGTTCCGGAAGGACGGGACGCCGGTGCCCACGCCGGTGTGGGTGGGCCGGGACGGGGACGAGCTGATCGTCTGGACACAGACCACCGCGGGCAAGGTGAAGCGGGTCCGGAACAACCCGACGGTCGAGGTCGCGGCCTGTGACCTGCGGGGCAAGCAGCGCGGGGAGACCGTCAAGGGCACGGCCCGGATCCTCGATGCGGAAGGCACGGAGCGCGGGCGGCGGGTGCTCAGGAAGAAGTACGGCATCGCGGGCCACGTGGTCATCGGGTCCAGCAAGGCCTTCCGTGGCCGCGAAGGCACCGTGTGCCTCGCGATCACGCTCGACTGACCGCCGCCAGGGCCTCTTCCAGCGTGAACGCGCCCGAGTACAGCGCCTTCCCGACGATCGCGCCCTCCACCGGCAGCGACGCGAGCGCCAGCAGGTCCGCGATGCTCGACACGCCACCCGACGCCACGACCGGCGCCTTCGCCCGCTCGCAGACCTCGGCGAGCAGCTCCGTGTTCGGGCCCTGCAGCATGCCGTCCCGGCCCACGTCGGTGACCACGTAGCGGGCACAGCCGTCGGCCTCGAGGCGTTCGAGGACGGCCCACAGGTCGCCGCCGTCCTCGGTCCAGCCCTTCGTCTTCACGCGCCAGACGCCGTCGTCGTCGGCGCGGACGTCCAGGCCCACCGCGATCTTCTCGCCGTGCTCGGCGATGACCTCCGCGCACCACTTCGGGTTGGTGATGGCGGCCGTGCCGAGGTTCACGCGAGCGCAGCCGGTGCCGAGGGCGGCGGCCAGCGACGCGTCGTCGCGGATGCCGCCGGTCAGCTCCACCTTCACGTCGAGCCCGGCCACGATGTCGGCGAGGCGCGCGCGGTTGTCTCCCGTGCCGAACGCGGCGTCCAGGTCGACGAGGTGGATCCACTCCGCGCCGGCGTCCTGCCACGCCTTCGCCGCGTCGAACGGGTCGCCGTACGCGGTCTCGGTGCCGGAGCGGCCCTGGACGAGGCGCACGGCCTGGCCATCGCGGACATCGACCGCGGGGAAGAGCGTGAACGTCACCGCCAGAGACTAGCTAAAGGCTCTTCAGCCAGTTGGTCAGCAGGTGCGCACCCGCGTCACCGGACTTCTCCGGGTGGAACTGCGTCGCCGACAGCGGGCCGTTCTCGGCGGCGGCCACGAAGTCGCCGCCGTGCGTCGCCCACGTCACCTTGGGGGCGGCCATCGGCCCATCCGCCACGAGCTCCCAGTTCCGCACCGCGTACGAGTGCACGAAGTAGAAGCGGGTGTCGGCGTCGAGGCCGTCGAACAGCACCGAGTCCTGCGGCGCGCGCACGGTGTTCCAGCCCATGTGCGGCACGATCTCGGCCTCGAGGCGGTCGACCGTGCCCGGCCACTGCCCGCAGCCCTCGGTCTGCACGCCGTGCTCGATACCCTGCTCGAACAGGATCTGCATGCCGACGCACACGCCGAGCACCGGGCGGCCGCCCGCCAGGCGCTGGCCGATGATGCGGTCACCGGCGACCGAGCGCAGGCCCGCCATGCACGCGGCGAACGCCCCGACGCCCGGCACCACCAGCCCGTCGCACTCCAGCGCGGCATGGCGGTCGCTCGTCACCTCGACGTCCGCCCCGACCCGGCGCAGCGCGCGCTCGGCCGACCTCAGGTTGCCTGATCCGTAGTCCAGTACGACGACTCGTGCCACGTCACCAGGTTACGGGGTGCGCTCGCTGACCACGTTGGACGTTTCCCCGTAGCGATAGGCACGCACCCGATAGGTGTCGGCGCCGTCCCCGATCAGGCCGACGTAGTTGACCTCCGCGTCGACCACGAACGCGACCTCGAACCGGTCGCCGACCTGGTGCTCCACGAGGTAGCCCATCTCGTCGGACGCGTTGTCCGTCCAGGTCAGACGTAGTCCGTCGGCGCCGACGGACTCGACGAGGAGGTTCGTCGGGGTGCCGCCGGGCCTCGGCGCCGCCCGGTCGTCCGGCACCGTGCGTGGCACGAGCCAGTCCTCGCCTTCGACACGATCCGTGGCCGGGACCACCGTCACGGAGTCGGATGCGGGTCCCTCGATCGGGCGGACGCGGTAGTGGAACGTGGTCGCCGGCATCAGGTCGGGGTGTTCGTACGTGGTCTGTGCCCGTGGCACGAAGCCGAGGATCGTGTACGGCCCACCCGGTTCGGTGGCGAACTCGACGACGACGTCACCCCCGTGTCCCTCCCAGGCGAGGGTGACGTCGTCGCCGGTGATCGACGCGGACAACCGGATGCCCGCGTCCTTCGCCCCGGCTGACGAACAGGCCGACGCGAGCACCACGAGGCAGAGCGCCGCTCTACTTGCGCCAGAAGCGAATGCCACTCCACACCACCGAGATCGGTCCGGCGCCGCTGTTCGTGCGGTACGCGCCGAACTTGTCGTAGAAGCCGCCGGTCCCGCTCGAGACCGTGTGCTTGCGCGAGCCGTTGATATAGGTCCGATGTGTGCCGCCCACCTCGTGGACCGTGTTGACCCGGACCGTGGTGCCGACGGTCGCACCCGTGGCGAGCGTCGTGCCGCCGTGCACCGCGTAGAGGCGACCGCCGCGCTCCACCGCGAGCATGAAGTACGGCCCGCTGCCGGTCTCGTGGAAGGTCTGCTTGAGGCTGATCCTGGTGCCGGTCTGGCTGGTGATGCGGAAGTAGCCCTCGAACTGCCGCGAGCCGCCGGCGTAGGTGGCGTAGCGGCGCTCGGCACGCTGGTCACCGCTCGCGGTCGAGCAGGTCAGCGTGAAGGTGAGGGCGCTGACGTCGCCGCAGCCGCGCTCCTGGACGGAGAAGCCCGGCGAGTAGGAGGTCCACCCGCCGGGCTCGACCTCGGCGGTGGCGGCCGGTGCCGAGGCGAGCGTGAGCGCGGCGGCGGTGACGCCCGCCAGCAGTTGACGTTTCATGGTGTACCCCGATCAGGAAGGCAGGTTAACCAATCGTGGTCACTCGGCCACGGTACGGGAAACACGCTTCTTGGTCTAGACCACAATCATCGGAGGAATTCACGAACTGTCTTCGCGATCCCCGCCACATCGAGGCCGTGGAGGACGTCGTGTTCCTCGGCCGTGCCGTACGCGCGGACCTCGCGGTCGCGGCGGACGCCGACGGCGCGGAGCCGGTGCGCGACGTCGTCGAACGCGGCGGCCACCTCATGCGCGGAGGTGCCCGCCAGGTACGGCTCGACGAGCACGATGTCGGTGTGCCCGGCGGCCCGCAGACCGCGGTGGTCGAACGGGCGGATCGTCGACGCGTACAGGACGGTGACGTCCTGCCCCTCCGTCGCGGCGAGGACGTTGTCGAGGGTGGGGCCGACGGCGAGCACGGTGCCGCGGCGCCCCTCGCGCACCACGGTGAACCGGCCGGTCGCGGGGTGCGCGGTCGTGTTCTCCCGGCTCGAAAGCCGCAGGTAGACCCGGCCGTCACCGGCGAGCGCGGCGGGCAGGAGCGCGGCGACCTCGTCCGGGTGGCCGGGCACGTGCACCGTCCAGCCCGGCAGCGTGTCGAGCAGCGCGACGTCGCCCGGTGCCTGGTGGGTGCGGCCCCAGGCCGGGTCGTCGTACGAACCGCCGATGCTCACGAGGACGGCGCCGACGTCCTGGTGACCGAGGTCGAGCTTGATCTGCTCGAACGGGCGCTCGACGAGGAACGGCGTGTAGCTGTGCACGACCGGGCGCATCCCGGTGAGCGCCAGTCCTCCGGCGACGCCCACCATGGCCTGCTCGCGGATGCCGACGTTGAGCACGCGGTGCGGGTGCCGGGTGCGAGCGGTGTCGAAGGCGTCACGGGAGATGTCGGCGGTCACGACGGCGAGGCGCGGATCGTGGTCGAGTGCGGTGCGCACGGTGTCCACAAAGGTCTGTCGCATGGTTCATGCCTTCCCGATCGTTGCCACGACGGCGTTCGGGACGTCGTGACGGGCGTTGAGCGCGGCGTACAGCTGGTCGTGGTCGCGGCCATCCACTGTGGACGTGTGCCAGCCTTCGACGGCGAATCGGCGCGCGATGCCGCCTGGCCAGCCGTGGCTCGCGGAGCCGTTGTCGACCGCGATGGCGGTGAGGTTGGCGAGGTTCATGCGGCCCGCGAGCGCGATGGCCTCGTGGTTGCTGCCCTCGTCGAACTCGCCGTCGCCGACGAGGACGAACACCCTCGGCGTGGTCAGGTTCTGCGCGCGCAGGCCGAGCGCGGTGCCGACGGCGAGGCCGAGCCCGTGCCCGAGTGAGCCGCTGCCGATCTCGGCGCCGGGCACGAGCACGCGGTCGGGGTGCTGGCCGAGTGGGGAGGTGAAGGACGTCCAGTCGTCGAGGACGGCCGGGTCGAGGAAGCCCTTGGCGGCGAGGACGGCGTAGAACGCCATCGGGCCGTGCCCCTTCGAGAGGAGGAAGCGGTCGCGGGCGGGGTGGTCCACGGTGTCCGGCGAGATGTTCAGCACGCGGTCGTAGAGCACCCATAGCACGTCCAATGTGGACGCGGCAGCCCATTCGTGCTTCTCGTCACCGGTCATCCGCCGGAACAGGGCGGCGAGATCGAGTGTCGTCGTCATGTACCGAGGATGCGACTTCGAGTGCGGTGGAGGTCAAGGCCGACGACCTCGACCTAGGTGGAGGTCCACGGTAGTGTGAATCTTGTGCCGAAACTGCCCGACCACCTGACGATCGGCGAGGTCTCGCGGCGTAGTGGTGTGCCGCACACCGCGCTGCGGTTCTACGAGGAGCGCGGACTCATCGCGTCCGAGCGCACCGCGGGCAACCAGCGGAAATACTCGCGGGCGGTGCTCAGGCGACTCGCGTTCATCCGGACCGCGCAGCGGGTGGGGCTGAGCCTGGAGGAGATCCGCGACGCGCTCGGCACGCTGCCCGAGGGCCGCACGCCGACGAAGGCCGACTGGGCGCGGTTGTCGCACGTGTGGCGGGGTGAGCTGGACGCGCGGATCGACGCGATGCAGCGGCTGCGGGACCGGTTGACCGCGTGCATCGGGTGCGGCTGCCTGTCGCTGAAGTCGTGCCACCTGATCAACAAGGATGATCTGCTGGCGGCGTACGGGCCTGGGGCGCCCCGGCTGAAGGCGGCCACCGAGGGCGGGATCTGAGGGGTCGGCCTCCGGCCCCCGATCACCAGCGTAGAGCCTGGCACCGACGGTTTCAGGCCGGACGGTCCTCGCCTGTGGACAACTCGCGCCACTCGCGGACGACGTCCGCCACGTCCAGCGGGCCCAGGCGCAGCGGCGGGCCCACCTGCGGCTGTCGGTGCACGTCCACGATGCGTTTGTTGAGGTCGGCCACGATGTCGCGGACTTCCTGCTCCTTGCGAACCTTCCGCAGTCGGTCCGGCAGCGCGGCGACCTCCTTCGGCAGCGCCAGCGACGGTGGCAGCAACACGGAGGTGTCGTGGTTCTCCTCGCGGAGTTTCTCCGCCACCCACTCGAGGGCGCCGCCCCTCCGCTTCGGCAGGGGTTTGCCCATCCCCGGGAGGTTGTCCATCTCGCCGCGTTCCTGGGCCATGCGGATCTGCCGGTCGACCCAGTGTTCGACCGGCATGCCCTTCGGTTTCCTGTCGGTCATGTTTTCATAGTACAGCGGTACGATGATCGAGTGCCGAAACGTGTCGACCACGACGTCCGCAGGCGGGAGATGGCCGCCGCGCTGGTGCGGTGTGCGCGGACGCGAGGGCTGGGCCAGTGCGGGTTCCGCGAGGTGGCGGCGGAGGCCGGGGTGTCGGTCAACCTCGTGCAGTACTACTTCCCCACCAAGGAAGCCCTGCTGCTCGGCGGGCTCGTGTACCTGCGCGGGCTGATCGGCGCGCGGTTCGACGACCTGCCGTCCGAGCCCCGGGCGCGGGTGCGCGGGCTGCTGGAGTCGGTGCTGCCGACCGACGAGGCGAGCACCGACCTGTACCGGGTGCACGCGGCCTACGCGGCGCTCGCGTTCACCGACCCGGCGCTCGCCGCGCAGCCGCACGCCGCCGGGCCCGACGAGTTGCTACCGGTGCTGTCCGACCTGCTCACCGCGCTGGCGGTGCCGGAGCCGGCGGTGACGGCGACCGCGCTGCTCGCGTTGTGCACCGGGCTCAGCGCGTACCTGACCTCGGGGTTCCTCACCGCGGCCGACGCGCTCCGGGTGTTGCACGCGGAGCTGGACCGGGTGTGCTAGGAGTTCATCCAGACGACGGCGCCGCCGATGGCGAGCACGGCGCACACGCCGAGGATCATCGCGAGGCCCTTCGCGGTCTTGTACGTCGAGTAGACACCGCCGACGAGGAACCCGGCGACCGCGAGCAGGATGATGACGATGACTTCCTTGGACACGCGGACGAGCGTAGTTCACGTGCGGATCGGTCGACGCGCTAGAGGGTGCCCTTGGTGCTCGGGATGCCCTGCTGCCGGGGGTCGGACTCGGACGCCGCCCGCAGTGCCCGCGCGACCGCCTTGTACTGCGCCTCGGTGATGTGGTGCGGGTCGCGGCCGTGGATCACCCGTACGTGGAGCGCGATCCGGGCGTGGAAGGCCAGCGACTCGAACACGTGCCGGTTGAGCACGGTCGGGTAGTTGTTGCCGACCACGAAGCCGGTCATCATCTCCGGCTCGCCGGTCAGGACGCAGTACGGGCGACCGGACACGTCGACCGCGGCGTGGGCGAGGCACTCGTCCATGGGGATCCACGCGTCGCCGAAGCGGCGGATGCCGCGCTTGTCGCCCAGCGCCTTGCCGATCGCCTCGCCGAGCACGATCGCCACGTCCTCGACGGTGTGGTGCGCGTCGATCTCCACGTCGCCCTTGGCGTTGACGGTCAGGTCGAACATGCCGTGGGCGCCGAACGCGGTCAGCATGTGGTCGTAGAACGGGACGCCGGTGGACACGTCCACCTTGCCCGCACCGTCGAGGTCGATCTCCACGACCACCGACGACTCCTTGGTGGTCCGCTCGACGCGGCCGATCCGGTTCACCTGATCTCCTTGCTCGCGGCCAGGAACGCGTCGTTCTCCGCCGGGGTGCCGATGGTCACCCGCAGGTGACCGGGGATGCCCACGTCGCGGATGAGCACCCCGTGGTCCAGGTACGCCCGCCACGTCGCGGGCGCGTCGTCGAACTGTCCGAAGAGGACGAAGTTGGCGTCGCTCGGCACGACCTGGAAACCCAGGCCCCGCAACGACTCCACGACCCGGTCGCGTTCGGACGCCAGCTTGTGCACCGACGCGAGGGTCTCGTCGGCGTGGCGCAACGCGGCCCTGGCGGCGGCCTGCGTGACGACCGACAGGTGGTAGGGCAGCCGCACCAGCAGCAACGCGTCGACCATCGCGGGCGCGGCCGCGAGGTAGCCGAGGCGGCCGCCCGCGAACGCGAACGCCTTGCTCATCGTGCGGGACACGATCAGCTTCGCCGGGTACTCGGCCAGCAGCGTGACCGCGCTGGGCTGCGACGAGAACTCCGCGTACGCCTCGTCCACCACGATCAGCCCTGGCGCGGCCTCGATCAGCGCACGCAGCTCAGCCAGCGGGATGGAACCGCCGGTCGGGTTGTTCGGGCTGGTCACGAACGCGATGTGCGGCTTGCGCGCGGCCAGCACCTCGGCCGCCGCGGCCGTGTCCAGCGTGAAGTCCGCGCGGCGCGGGGTCGGCGCCCACTCCGTGCGGGTGCCCGCGGCGATGATCGGGTGCATCGAGTACGACGGCTCGAACCCCAGCGCCGTGCGGCCGGGGCCGCCGAACGCCTGCAGGATCTGCTGCAGCACCTCGTTGGAACCGTTGGCGGCCCACAGGTTCGCGGTGCGCAGCTGCACACCGGTGGCCGTGGACAGGTACGCGGCCAGGTCGGTGCGCAGCGCGACCGCGTCACGGTCGGGGTAGCGGTGCAGGTTCGCCGCCACCTCCGCGACCGCCTGCGTCACGTCCGCGACCAGCGCGGGCGGCGGCGGGTACGGGTTCTCGTTGGTGTTGAGCCGGAACTCGACGTCCAGCTGCGGCGCCCCGTACGGGGACCTGCCGCGCAGGTCGTCGCGCAGCGGCAGGTCCGCGAGCGAGACGTCGTCGCCGATCAAGACTCACCGCCGAAACGCGCGGTGACGGCCTGGCCGTGTGCGGGCAGGTCCTCGGCGTTGGCGAGCGCGACCACCTTGTCCGCCACCGACTTCAGGGCCTCGGCCGAGTAGTCGACGACGTGGATGCCGCGCAGGAACGTCTGCACCGACAGGCCCGACGAGTGCCGTGCGCAGCCGCCGGTGGGCAGCACGTGGTTCGACCCGGCGCAGTAGTCGCCGAGCGAGACCGGGCTGTGCGCGCCGACGAACACCGCGCCCGCGGCTCGGACCCGCGCGGCGACGGCGGACGCGTCGGCGGTCTGGATCTCCAGGTGCTCGGCGGCGTAGGCGTCCACGACGGACAGTCCGGCGTCCACGTCGGACACCAGGACGCAGCCCGACTGCGGGCCCTGCAGTGCGGTGGTGATCCGGTCGGTGTGCTTGGTGGCCTTGACCTGCCGGGCCAGCTCGGCGTCGACGGCGTCGGCCAGCTCCGGCGACGACGTGACCAGCACGCTCGCGGCGAGGGTGTCGTGCTCGGCCTGGCTGATCAGGTCGGCGGCGACGTGCACCGGGTCGGCGGTGTCGTCGGCGAGGATCGCGATCTCGGTCGGGCCCGCCTCGGAGTCGATCCCGATCATGCCGCGGAGCAGGCGCTTCGCGGCGGTCAGGTAGACGTTGCCTGGGCCGGTGACCATGTCGACCGGCTCCAGCGGCGTGCCGTCGGTGTCGGTGCCGCCGTAGGCCAGCAGCGCGACCGCCTGCGCTCCCCCGACGGCCCACACCTCGGTCACCCCGAGCAACTCGGCGGCGGCGAGGATCGTCGGGTGCGGGAGGCCACCGAACTCGGCCTGCGGCGGTGAGCACACGACCAGTGACTCGACGCCCGCGGTCTGGGCGGGCACCACGTTCATGACCACACTGGACGGGTAGACCGCGAGGCCGCCGGGTGCGTACAGGCCGACGCGGCGGACCGGCACCCAGCGCTCGGTGACCGTGCCACCGGGCACGACCTGGGTCGTCACGTCGGTGCGGACCTGGTCGGCGTGCACGAGCCGGGCGCGGTCGATCGACTCCTCGAGCGCCTCACGGACGGCGGCGGGCAGGAACGCCAGCCCGGACGTCAGCTCGCGGGCGGGGACGCGGACGGCCGCCGGCCGCACCCCGTCGAAGCGCTCGGACAGCTCCAGCACGGCCTCGACACCGCGTTCGCGCACGTCGTCGACCAGGGGACGGACCTGATGCAGCACCGCGTCCACGTCCACCTCGGCGCGCGGCAGGAGCGTGCGCAGCTCGGCCGGGGACGGGACTCGACCACGCAGGTCGGTGCGGCTCAGCATCGGGTTCCTCTCGTTTCGTCTGGCACCAGCCTAAGCGGTCGGTGGTGCGCCCGATCGGCCCACTACCTTCGTCGGGTGATGCGATCCTGACGCACCGTTCCCGACCAATGACGGGTTGTCGCCGCGTGGTCGCCGCCGGAGGCTCGGGCGATCACAACAACAGCCTTCGGGGAGGCGACATGCTCACCACACGTCGGGTGCTCGGGGCGAGCGCCGGCGTCACGGCGGCCGTCCTGGTGCTCGTCACCGGCTGGCAGGCCGGTGCTGCCGAGGAACCGGTGCCGGACCAGGGGCTCTACCAGGTGCGGGGCGCGGACACCGCGGGCGAACGGGCCGACGTCACCCGCACGGGCGTCGACGTGCTCGGTGTTCGCGACGGCGCCATGGAGGTCGTGGCGAGCCCGTCCCAGGCATCGGCACTGCGCGCGCAGGGACTCTCCCTGTCGCTGGAGGGCGACTGGGCGGCGCTGCTCGACCAGCGTGGCGGCGGCGTCTCGGCCCGGGCCGCCGACTTCCCCGCCGGTGACGAGGGGTACCACACGTACGACGAGATGGTGGCCGCGCTGCAGGCGGCCGCGTCGGCGCACCCGGACATCACGGCGGTGTCGAGCATCGGCTCCTCGTACGAGGGCCGCGACATCCCGGTGATCAAGATCAGCGACAACGCGGCGACCGACGAGGACGAGCCCGAGGTGCTGTTCACGTGCAACATGCACGCACGCGAGCACCTGACCACGGAGATGTGCCTGCACATCGTGGACCGCTTCACGTCCGGCTACGGGTCGGACGCCGGGGTCACCGGTTCGGTGGACGCGAAGGAGATCTGGGTCGTCCCGTCGCAGAACCCGGACGGCGCCGAGTTCGACATCGCGGGTGGCGAGTACGCGGGCTGGCGCAAGAACCGCCAGCCCAACGACGACGGCTCGGTCGGGACAGACCAGAACCGGAACTTCTCGTACAACTGGGGCTGCTGCGACGGTTCGTCGACCTCACCGTCCGCGGAGGACTACCGGGGCCCGTCGGCGGCGTCGGCACCCGAGGTGCGGGCCGTTCAGGACTTCGTGGACTCCCGGGTCGTCGGCGGTGCGCAACAGATCAAGGCGCACATCGACTTCCACACGTTCTCCGAGCTGGTGCTGTGGCCGTTCGGGTTCACCTACGACACGGTGACCGAGGGCATGACGCAGGAGGAGTACGACCGCTTCAGGTCGGTCGGCGAGGAGATGGCGGCGTCGAACGGGTACACGCCGGACCAGTCGTCCGGGCTGTACATCACGGACGGTGACATCAACGACTGGATGTGGGGACAGCACAAGGTGCTCTCGTACTGCTTCGAGATGTACCCGTCGGGCGGCGGCATCGACGGTTTCTACCCGCCGGACGAGGACATCGTCCCGCAGACGACCCGCAACGACGGCGCGGTCGACACCCTGCTGTCGAACGCGACCTGACCAGGGGTTTCGTGGTGGCCCGGCGGCTGCGTCGCCGGGCCACCGTCATGCCTCGGCCTCCGCCCGCTGCTCAAGGACGAACTCGGTGACCGCGTCGGAGAAGCGCGCCATCAACGCATGATCGAAGTCCAGCACCAGGGGGACCGCCAGGACGACGTCCGTTCCGGCTTCGGCGCGTTCGACCAAGGTGTCACCCTCGCGCACGAGTTCGGTCACGAGACCCCTGATGCGTTCGATCGGCTCATTCGCCATTCTCGCCTGCAAGTCGAGCATCTCCCGGAACGCCGACGAGACGGCCGAAGTCGCCCTGAGATCAGCCGCGTGATCCAGGAACTCCTCGTACAGGCCGACCAGCCGCCGGGCGAGATGCCTGATCCGGTCGGGGTCTCCGGCTCCCCCTTCGCGGCCGAACGCGGCGTCCTGGGCTTGTGCACTGAGTATCCGGTCGAACCCGTCGACGAGGCTGAGCAGGACACCCAGATTCCGCTCGATCAGCTCCACCGCGTCCGCGGGCCGGACGAACCTGCCGTTCCGCACCGCGTACCCGATCTGGTGGTCGCGGTACTTGTCCTCGAGGGCGTCCAAGCCCTGTTTCAGCAGCCCGAACCAGAGCAGGTACTCCCAGGCTGTCGGGCGTTCCCTGAGCACGACGGCGAACTCGGCCTCCGTGCGCGGCACGCGCCCGTTGAACCGTGGCGCGGCGGCCACGCGCGCGACGCCGAGCCTGTCCAGCGTGGTGTCGACGATGCCTCCGGCACCGACATCCCTGGCGTCGAGATACCCGGTCGTCACGTGGAGACCTGGCAGTTCCGTGTCGTCCAACCGCACGGGGAGGATGTAGGCCGAGTCCTGCTGAATGGCCCGGCTCTGGGCACTCTCACGTTCGTGACGGGTCCACATCTTGTCGCGGTAGTGGCGCGACACGAACATGATCACGAAGCGGGCACGCAACCGGTACACCGTCTGCAGGTAGTCGACCAGGTTCTCGCCCCACATCTCGGCGGTGAAGTCCTGGTCGTAGAACACGCTGACCCCGCGCGTCTTCAGGCCCTCGACGACCTCCGCGACCAGCGCGCGGTCCTCGCCCGCGAAGGAGACCGCCACATCGAAGTCGAACTCGTACGGCACGCGGTCATGGTGTCACGGGTGGGCGGCCAGTTCGCGCACCGACGCGACGGCCTCGTCCAGCTGCTCCTCCGTCACGAAGTAGTGCGGCGAAGCGCGGACGATCGTGTCCAACCCGCGGCGGGTCATGTCGTACTGCGTCGACGTCGTGCCCGACACGCTCACCGTGATGTGGTGGGCGCGCAGCCGGTCGCGGACCTCCGCCGCCACCACGCCGGCGACCGTGAACGTGACCAACCCGCACCGCCGTGTGCCGAGGTCGTGGACGGTCACGCCCGGCACGTCGGCCAGCCCGCGCCGCAGGTACTCACCGCGGGACGCGACCGTCGACTCGATGTTCGCCAGCCCCAAGTCCAGCGCGTACCGGAACGCCGCGACCAACCCAAGGCGGTCCGCGACGCTCGACTCCCACAGCTCGAACACCCGCGCATCGGACCGCAGCGAGAACCGGTCCGGCGCCTCCCACGTCCCGCTGTGCAGATCGACCTGCCGCGGCACCAGCCGGTCCCGGATGCGCTTGCGCACCACCAGGAAGCCCGTCCCGCGCGGACCCCGCAGCCACTTCCGGCCGCTGCCCGTGACGATGTCCGCGTCGAGACCCGCCAGGTCCACCTGCCCCGCGGACTGGCACGCGTCCAGCAGCACGATCGCGTCCGTCGCACGCGCCGCGGCGATCACGTCCGCCGCCGGGTTCACCAGGCCGCCGTTCGTCGGGACGTGCACCAGCGAGATCAGCCGGACGCGTTCGTCCAGCATCGAGCGCAGTGCCGCCACGTCCACGGCCCCCGACGCGTCCGACGGGACCGGCTCCACGGTCGCGCCGACCTCCGCTGCCCGGCGCAGCAACGGGACGGCGTTCCCGCCGTACTCCGCCTCCGTCGACAGCACGCGGTCGCCCGCGGCCAGTGGGATGGCGTCGAAAGCCGCCAGCCAGGATCTTGTGGCGCTGTCCGTGAACGCCACCTCGTCCGGTGCACAGCCCAGCGCCCTGGCCAGCACCGCATAGCCCTCGTCGAGGTCCTCCGCGCGTTCCTCCGCCGCTCGGTAGCCGCCCACCTCCGCCTCGCGGCGCAGGTGGTTCACCACCTCGTCCAGGACCTGCACGGGCGGCAGCGACGAACCGGCGCTGTCGAGGAAGACGCCGCGGTGGGTGCCGGGCGTGTCGGCACGGATCGCGTGGAGGTCGATCACCGTGGGGTCCACTCCTCGAGGTTCCACCAGGCCCCCCACGTGAAGTCCGCGCCGGACGCGTCGACGACCGGCACGTAACCGTCCCAGCTCTCACGCATCACGTACGTGTGGTTCGGCGCCACCAGCACCACCATGCCCGGCGCGGTCACCCATGCCCGCTGGAACTTGCGGTACGCGGTCGCCCGCTCCGCCGGGTCGGTCGCGGTGCGGCCGGTCACGAGGGCCCCGTCGACGGTCGCGTCGTGATAGCCGCCGAGCGCGGAGCCGCTGTGCACCAGCGGGTACAGCCTCGGGTCCGGGTCGAACGGGTCACCGAACCGCACGACCGCTGGGCCGGGCCCGCTGGTGGTCACGGCCTCCGGCGTCACCTCGACGCCGACGGCGAGCGCGTTCTCGGCGAACGACCGCGCCAGCGCGGCGGACACCGAGTCACCGGCCGGATACCGCAGGGTGAACCGCGCGGGCACGCCGTTCTTCGTCCGCACCCCCGCCGTGCCCGGCAGCCAACCGCCCGCGGACAACGCGTCGAGCGCGGTGGTCACGTCGAACTCGAAGGTGGCGTCCGGGTCGACGAACTCGGCCAGCACGTGCGGCATCGGCGTGTACGCGACCCGTGCCTTCGTGGCCACCGCCTCCTCGACCATGGTCCTGCGGTCGACGGCGTGGTTCAGCGCGAGCCGCATCGCCGGGTCGCCGGTCACCGGGTTGTCGGTGGGCAGCACGACGGCCCGCACGTCGGCGGCGCTGTGGTAGGCCACCATCATGCCGTCGGCCTCCTCGAACCCGGCGGCGAGTGGCGGCGGCAGCGCGGCGCCGTCGAGCTTGCCGTCGCGCAGGCGGTCGGCGCGGGCCTTGTCGTCGGGGATGAACTCGACGGTCACCTTCTCGATGGCGGGCGGGTCGTTCCAGTAGGTCTCGTTGGCCGCGAGCACCATCCGCTCGCCGCGCGTCCACGACTCCAGCTCGTACGGCCCGGTACCGACGGGCTCCCGGGTGGTCACCGACTCGCTCGACACGACACCGAGCACGAGCAGCTCGGGGAACGGCGCGTACGGCGCGGTCAGATCGAACCGCACGGTGGCCGGGTTGACCGCGGTGACGCCCTTCAGCATGGCGAACCGTTGGCGCAGCGGCGACTTCCGCTTCGGGTCGAGCACCGCGCGGTAGGTGGCGACGACGTCCTGCGCCTCTAGCGGCGACCCGTCGCTGAACGTGACACCCGACCGCAGACGCACCGTCCACGACCGACCGTCGGCGCTCGGTTCCGGCAGCCCGGTCGCGAGCGCGGGCCGCAGCGACAGGTCGGCCTGGTGCTCGACGAGCCCGTCGTACAACTTCGCGGCGCCGTGCTCCGCGAACCCGGACAGCGGGTTCACGTCGGCGGGCTCGTCGGCCACGGCGATCACCATGGCGGTGCCGTCCGGGTCGCCGGAAGCCGGTGGCGCCGGGTCGCCGGTGCAGGCGCCCGCGAGTGCGGCCGCGAGCAACGGCACGAGGAGACGCGACTTCTGACGCACGAGGCCCGACCCTAGCCGGGCGGCCTATCCTCGCGTGGAGGGATCAGACATTCTCACACCAGGAGGTCGGTCGCCGTGCGTGTCGCGTTGAGCCAGATCACGTCCGCTCCGTCGCCGTCGGCGAACCTCGAACTGGTGGCGGCACAGGTGAAGACCGCGGCCGCCGACGGCGCGTCCGTCGTCCTGTTCCCGGAGGCGACGATGGCGTGTTTCGGCACGTCACTGGGCCCGATCGCGGAACCGCTCGACGGCCCGTGGGCGTCGGCGGTGCGCGACATCGCGAGCGAGCACGACGTGCTCGTGGTGGCGGGGATGTTCACGCCGTCGCCGGACGGGCGGGTGTTCAACACGCTCCTGGCCACGAGCCGTGCGCACCACGTGGGCTACGACAAGATCCACCTCTACGACGCGTTCGGTTTCCAGGAGTCGCGGACCGTCGCTCCCGGTGACGATCTGGTTGTACTGGGCGACATCGGTCTGGCGACGTGTTACGACGTGCGGTTCCCCGGCGTGTTCACCGGGCTCGCGGACGAGGGCACGTCGGTGGTGCTGCTGGGCGCGTCGTGGGGTGCCGGGCCGGGCAAGCGGGAGCAGTGGGAGCTGCTCGTGCGGGCTCGGGCGCTGGACTCGACGTGCTGGGTCGTGGCGTGCGGGCAGGCCGACCCCGGTGTGCCGTCGAAGGCGCCGACCGGCATCGGGCACAGCCTCGTCGCGGCGCCGGACGGGTCGGTGTTCGCGTCGGCCGGCGCGGACCCGGAGCTGCTGGTGGTGGACCTCGACCTGGACCGGGTCGCGCGGGTGCGCGAGAACATCCCGGTGCTGGCGAACCGACGGCTCTAGCGCGGGATCGCGACGATCCGGGCGCCGCGCGACGGGACGAGCGTGATGTTGCGGGGCTTCGGGAACTCGGCGTGGTCGCTCGCCGGGCGGATGTCGTAGCGGGTCAGGGCTTCCTTCAGCACCGCGACCGCTTCCTGCAGCGAGAAGCCCGCGCCGATGCAGCGGCGCACCCCGCCGCCGAACGGAATCCACGTACCCGACTCCGGTGGCTTGCCGAGGAACCGGCCGGGCCGGAAGTCGTCCGGTTCGTTGTGGACGGTCGCGTCGCGGTGCACGAGTGAGATGCTCGGTGCGACGACGGTGCCCGCGGGCAGCCGGTAGCCCGCCAGCTCGACCGGCTCGGTCAGCACACGCGCCACGTTCTGGATCACCGGGCGGCGACGCATGGCCTCCTTCGCCACGGCCTCCAGATAGGTGTCGTCGCCGTCGTCGGCGGCGCGCTGTGCGGTACGCAGGATGTCGGGGCGACGCGCGAGTTCGTGGAAGGACCAGGCGAGCGCGGTCGCGGTGGTCTCGTGGCCCGCCAGCAGCAGGGTGATCATCTGGTCGCGCAGTTCGACGTCGGTCAGCTCGTCGCCCGCCGCGGTGAGCAGGCGGGACAGCACGTCGTCGCGTTCAGACAGGTCACCGACCGCGCGGCGGTCGGCGATCTCCGCGTACAGCAGCCGGTCCGCGGCGTGCAGGTTGTCCCAGTTGCGGCGCCAGAAGGCGAACCGGCGCAGCCGCGGGTAGCTCCAGCCGAGCACGGTGAGCGGGCCGATCTCGGAGATGCGGCGCAGCCGCGGCCGCAGCCGCGCCAGCCGTGGCCCGTCGGCCATGCCGAACACGACCCGCAGGATGATCTCCAGCGTGACCGCGTTCATGCGCGGGTGCACGGCGAACGGCGTGCCGACGGGCCAACGTTCGACGTCGGTCACGGCCAGCCCGGTCATGAGGTCGCGGTAGCCGCGCAGGGCGGCGCCGTTGAACGCGGGCATCAGCAGCTTGCGGGCCCGCAGGTGCTCGTCCTCGTCGGTGGTGAGCAGCGAGTGCCTGCCCATGACCGGTGCCAGCAGCCCGTTGCCCTCACCGGCGTGGAAGACGGTCGGCGCACCCGCGAAGACCTGGCGGATGTGCTCCGGTCGACTCAGCGTGACGATGGTCCGGCCGCCCGCGACGCGGGACGTGAACACCTCGCCGTAGCGGCGGCGCCAGCGCGCGTGGATCTGACGGCGGAAGGCCAGGAACAGGATCGTCTGGACCAGCGTGGGCAGGTCCGACCCGGGCGGCAGGGCGGTTGCGGAACGTGCCTCGACCGTGGCCATGCCCATTTTATACGCGCGTATAGATCGGCGGCACAAGTACGATCATCCGGTGGGCCACCGGGAACAGCTGCTCGCCGCCGCACGGCAACTGCTGGAGGACAAGGGATACGCGCACATCACCGCGCGTGACCTCGTCGCCGCGTCGGGCACGAACCTGGCCTCGATCGGATACCACTTCGGCTCGAAGGCGGGCCTCCTGAACACGGCGCTGGGTGAACTGTTCGAGGAGTGGGCGCGGCAGCTGGCGGAGATCGCACTGGCCGACCCACACGCGTCGCCGATGGAACGGGCGCACCGAACGTGGGCGGCGTTCCTCGAACACGTCGGCGGACGGCGGGCACTGCTGGTGTCGTTCGTGGAGGCGATGGCGCAGGCGGACCGCTCCCCGGATCTGCGCGAGCAGTTGGCGGGGACGTACCGCAACGTACGCACGGCAGCGAGCCGCATCATCGCCGACGCACTGTCGACCACCCCCGACGACCCACGCTGCGCCGCGGTGGCGAGCTGGGTGATGGCGGTGTGCGACGGCTTGGCCATGCAGTGGCTGCTCGACCCGGCCGCCGCACCGCGTGGCGAGGATTTGTTGCGCGGTCTCGCCGATCTGCGCGCGCTGTCCGGCTGAGAGTCCTGGGCTGTGACAGTGTGTGCCGGCCCAGCCGGTGCCGCGTCCACGCGGATGACCGAGCATGATCATTGGTGCTTGTGGGACGTTGAGCCCGAATCCGCCGATGATCAGGCTCGGTTGTGTACGGGCGGTTTGGGTTTCCCTCCGGGGGGTCCTCGCCGGACGGGCTGATCTCGGGGAGGGGGCTTCACGGTTCGGGCTTGTTGAGATTGGCGAGGATGGGTGTGCCTGCCCTCCCGTCGACCTCCCTCCGGGCTATCACACCGCGTCAAGGGGCCGGTGTTTCGGGCACGGGGTGCTTTCGGCTGGCCCCTTGACCCGGTGTGATCGGGCTTCGCCAGGTCGACGGGAGGGCAGGCAGGCCGTCTTTGTGGGCTTGCGCCCGGCCTGCTTGGGGGCCTTGCCCGCTTCGCGGGGTCTCGGGCGCTGCGCGCCCGGCCGGAGGATGCCCCGAAGGGGCCTTTCGGGACACTCAACGTCCTGAGGGACGCTTTCGGGACACTCAACGTCCCGGATCGACCGGTGATCAAGGTCGGCCGTGTACGAGCCTGGCCCGCTGCGCGGGCCGGGCGGTGCTGTGAAAGGCGCATTACCGGCGCTCAGTGCTGCGAAAGCGCCCTTCGCGGCACCCGGCGATGCCGCGAACGCGCCTTTCACAACACGGCGCCCGGCGGATGCCCGCCGGGCGCTGCGCGCCCGCCCGCGAAACGGACCCCGCCCACACGCAAGCCCACAAAGACGGCCTGCCTGCCCTTGCCAAATCTCCCACAGCCGAAATCGTGCCCTGCCCTCCCCGAGATCTGCCGTCCGGCGAGGACACCACCCACAACGGGGCCCGTCACGGCTCACCGCAGATCCAGCCCCAGGTCGAGCGCGGGCGCCGAGTGCGTCAGCGCGCCCACCGCCAGGAAGTCCACCCCCGTCTCCGCGTACACGCGCGCGTCGGCGATCTTCAGCCCGCCCGACACCTCGAGCTTCGTCGACGCGCCGACGTCCGCGACCCGACGAACAGCGGTCACACAGTGCTCGGGGGTGAAGTTGTCCAGCAGCACCAGCTCCGCCTTCTCCGCGAGCGCCTCGTCCAACTGGTCCAGACTGTCGACCTCCACCTCGCACGGCAGGTCCGGCGCCCGGTCGCGGGCCGCGCGCAACGCGGCCACCACCGAACCCGCGGCCGCGACGTGGTTGTCCTTGATCAGCACGGCATCGCCCAGGCCCAGGCGGTGGTTGACGCCACCACCGCAGCGGACCGCGTACTTCTCCAGCAGGCGCAGGCCCGGCAGCGTCTTGCGGGAGTCGCGGATCGCCACGCCGGTACCCGCCACCGCCTCGACCCACGCCGCGGTCGCGGTCGCCACGCCCGACAGGTGGCACAGCAGGTTCAGCGCCGTGCGTTCCGCCGTGAGCAGGCGCCGGACCGGAGCGCGGACCACCAGCACGTCGTCGCCGGGGCGGACACGCGCGCCGTCCGCCATGGTGGACAGCACCTCGTAGTCGCCGATCACCTCGTCGAACACCGCGCGTACCGCCGGGATCCCCGCCACGGTCCCGAAGGCGCGCGGGGCGATCGTCGCCGTCGCGACCGCGTCCTCGGGCACCGTCGCCTCGGTGGTCGCGTCCGGACCGTACCGCAGGTCCTCGTCCAGCGCGGTCCTCACCACGCGCATGAGGTCCTCGTGGTCGATGCTCATGCCGCTCCCCTCGCCATCGCGGGTTCCGGGATCATCGGCTGGCCCGACGGGGTGAGCCGCACCGTCAGGCTGCGGGCCCATTCCGGCTCGGTGGCAGGGAAATCGTCGCGCACGTGGCAGCCGCGGGACTCCTCGCGGGCGGCGGCCGCGGCGATCAGCGCGCGTGCCGTCAACGTCAGCGCCGCGTCCTCCACGAGCTCACGTGTCGACAGTGGACGGTCCACAGCGGACACGTCGAGCACGGAGCCGACCACCGCGAGGCCTTCCGCGTCGCGGCCGATCGCGGCGTAGCGGCTCATCACGCGCTGCAGTGTGTCGCGGTCGGCGACCGGCGCGGTCGGCACCGGCCGGCACGCCGCCAGCCGCCGCTCCGCCGGCACGCCCAGCGCCAGGTCGGCCGCGACCGACTCCGCCGCACGCGCGCCGACCACGAGCCCCTCCAGCAAACTGTTGGACGCCAACCGGTTCGCGCCGTGCAGGCCGGTCCGTGCCACCTCCCCCGCGGCGTAGAGGCCGGGCACCGCCGTTCGTCCGTCCACAGTGGTCACCACGCCGCCGCACGAGAAGTGCGCGGCCGGGGCGACCGGGATCGGCGCCACCGACGGGTCGACGCCGACCGAAAGGCACGCCGCCAGCACGGTCGGGAACCGGCGCCGGAACTCCGCCGCGGACAGGTGCGTCGCGTCCAGGTACACGTGGTCGTCGCCGAGCGCCGCCATACGGCGGGTGATCGCCGCCGACACCACGTCCCGCGGCGCCAGGTCCTCCTGCGGGTGCACCCCGGCCATGACGCGGTCGCCCCGCGCGTCGACCAGCACCGCGCCCTCGCCGCGCACGGCCTCGGTCACGAGCGGGCACCGCCCGCGCGCGCCGGAACCGGTGAACAGCACGGTGGGGTGGAACTGCACGAACTCCAGGTCCGCGACCGGCGCACCGGACCGCAGCGCGATCGCGATGCCGTCGGCCGTCGCGACGGACGGGTTCGACGTCGCCTGGTACAGCTGCCCGAGCCCGCCGGTGGCGAGCAGAACCGCCGGTGCCACGAGGATGCCCGGCACCCCGTTCGCGTCGAGGACCAGCAGCCCGGCGACCTCACCGGCCGGGGTGCGCAGCGTGTCGACGGCCGTGTGGTGCTCGAGCATCGGCACGCGCCCGTCCCGCGAGGCCGCGAGCAGCGCCCGCTCGACCTCGGCACCGGTGGCGTCGCCGCCCGCGTGGACCACGCGGAACGCGGTGTGCCCGCCCTCGCGGGTCCGCGCCAGGCGGTCGCCCTCGCGGTCGAACTCCGCGCCGAGTCCCCACAGCCGGGCGACGGCCGCCGGGCCCGCCCCGATGATCCGGGACGTGGCCACGGGGTCGCACAGGCCGACCCCGGCCACGAGCGTGTCGTCGACGTGCCGCGCCACCGAGTCGGCCTCGACGTCGCCCAGCACGACCGCGACACCGCCCTGCGCCCAGCGCGTGTTGCCGCCGTCGGCCGCGTCCTTCGTGACGACGAGGACGGAAAGGCCCAGCTCACGGGCACGCAGCGCGGCGGTCAGCCCGGCAACGCCGGTGCCGACCACCACGAGGTCGGCGCTCGCCTCCCAGTGTGGGTTGGCAGTCACTCGCCACCGCCGGGCTTGCCGATCTCGATCATCCGCTGCACGGCGCCGCGCGCGCGGGCCGCGGTCTCGGCGTCCACGTGCACCTCGTCCTTGTTCTCGCGCAGCGCGCGGAGCAGTGCGGCCGGGGTGATCATCTTCATGTACCGGCAGGACGCGCGGTCGTTCACGGCGTTGAACTCGATCTCTGGCGCGGCGCGGCGCAGCTGGTGCAGCATGCCGACCTCGGTCGCCACGAGCACCGACTTCGCCGACGTGGCACGGGCCTGCGTGACCATGTCGCCGGTCGAGAGGATCTTGACCTGCGCGCTCGGCACGATGCCCTCACCCGCGAGGTAGAGCGCGGAGGTGGCGCAGCCGCACTCGGGGTGGATGAACAGGTCCGCGTCGGGGTTCGCCGCGGCCCGCTCGGCCAGCTCGGGACCGTTGATGCCGGCGTGCACGTGGCACTCGCCCGCCCAGATGTGCAGGTTCTCCCGGCCCGTCTCACGCTTGACGTGCGCGCCGAGGAACTGGTCCGGGAGGAAGAGGACCTCCTGGTCGGCGGGGATCGAGGCGACCACGTCGACGGCGTTGGAGGAGGTGCAGCAGATGTCGGTCTCGGCCTTCACGTCCGCGGTCGTGTTCACGTAGGACACGACGACCGCGCCGGGGTGCTCGGCCTTCCACGCGCGCAGCTGGTCCGCGGTGATGGAGTCGGCCAGCGAGCAGCCCGCCCGCGCGTCCGGGATGAGGACGGTCTTCTCGGGCGCCAGGATCTTCGCGGTCTCCGCCATGAAGTGGACACCGCAGAAGATGATCGTGGACGCGTCGCTGGCGGCGGCGATGCGGCTCAGCGCGAGCGAGTCGCCGGTGTGGTCGGCGATGTCCTGGATCTCCGGCAGCTGGTAGTTGTGCGCGAGCAGTACGGCGTCGCGCTCCTTCGCGAGCCTGCGCACCTCGTCGCGCCACGCGGCGTCCGGCTCCACCCCCGTGAACGGCGCCAGGTCTTCGGTGAACGTTGCGGCCACTGATCCCTCCTTGGGCTACGGTCCGCCTGTCCGTTTCCTCTCCCGAGGTTTTCGCCTTAGGATCGAAAACATGCCCAATGCTACCACCGCGTTAACCGTGTCCGACCACGAAGTGCTGGCCGCGGTGCTCCAGGTGCGAGCGGGATCACTCCAGGTCCTGCTCTGGGAACGCGCTCAGGAACCGCACGCGCACCGATGGTCACTGCCGGGCGGACGGCTCGGGTCGACCGAGGACGTGGAGTCCTCGATCCGCCGCCAGCTCGAGGAGAAGGTCGACGTGCGGCAGTTGTCGCACGTAGAGCAGCTCGCGGTGTTCAGCGCGCCGGACCGGGTGCCGGGTGAGCGGGTGATCGCGTCGGCGTTCCTCGGGCTCGTCCCCTCCGACGGCGACCCGGCGCTGCCGTCGGACACGGCGTGGCACCCGGTGGACGCGCTCCCCCGCACCGCGTTCGACCACGAGTCCATCGTTCGTCGAGCGCGGGACCGGCTGCGGGCGAAACTGTCGTACACGAACCTGGGTTTCGCGCTGGCGCCGCCGACGTTCACGATCTCCGCGCTGCGCGCCCTGTACTCGGCCGCGCTCGGGTACCGCGTCTCGGCGACGAACCTCCAGCGGGTGCTGTCGCGGCGCGGTCTGCTCGAACCGACCGGTGACACAGCGCAACCAGGAAAAGCGGGCGGCCGCCCGGCCGCGTTGTTCCGGTTCACCCAGCGGGGCATCGAGGTCACGGACCCGTTCGCAGTCCTCCGTCCGCCGAACCAAGCGAGAGGTGGCGCGGCAACCTAACCTTGGGTCCGTGCCCACGGGTCCGACATCACCGCCGCCTCCGCCGACGCCTCCGTTGACGCCGCTGCCACTGCCGCTGTTCCCGCTGCAGACGGTGCTGTTGCCCGGGGTCACCCTGCCGCTGCACGTCTTCGAACCCAGGTACCGGCAGCTGACCGTCGACCTGATCACCGGCACCGTGCCGGAGAAGCGCTTCGGGGTCGTCGCGCTCGCACCGTCGGCCGGGGTCGAAGTGACGTCACTCGAACAGCTGAAACCAATCGGGTGCGCGGCCATCCTGCGCCAGGCGGCACGGCTGCCGGACGGGCGCTTCGACATCGTCACCCTCGGCGAGCACCGGTTCCGGCTGCTGTCCGTGGACCCCGAGGCGGCGCCGTACCTGATGGGCACGGTCGAGTGGCTGCCGGACGCGCCCGCGATGATCCCCGGGCAGCGGATGCCCGACGACACGGTCGTGGCGCTGGTCGCGTCGGCGAGGGCGGCGTACCGGCGGTACTGCCAGGCGGCGTGGAAGCAGGGCGACTGGACCGAACCCGCCGAGGACGTCGACGTGGCGTCGTTGGCACACCTGCTCGCCACGGACTGCCTGCTGCCGCTGGAGGACCGGCAGCGCATCCTGGAGGAGACGCGGCCGCTGCACCGGCTGCGTCTGGTGACCCGGCTGCTGAGCCGTGAGGCGGGCATCCTGGCGACGCTGCACGCGATCCCCGCTCCCCCAGCGGACCTGCACCAGCAGGCGATCGAGAACTGACCCTACGGGACGAAATCCTCGACGTAGTGCTTCAGCTCGCCGAGGAGGACGGCCACCGTGGGCTCGACGTGGCTGTCGACCGTGGTCACCTCGGATCCGTATTCCTCGTCAGGCACGACTACCACGCGCTCGCAACCGCCGTAGTCGGTGCTGTACACCGTGAACTGTCTCAACAACTCGCCTGTCGCTGCCTCGATGACGCTGAAGTAGTAGGACACAGTCTCGTGGACCACGGTTCGGCCACCGTGGTAGCGACAGGTCTCCTTCGGCAGTTTCGTCGACCCGGTTTCACAGACGACGAGCTGGATGTCGTCGGTCGAACTCGCCCGCCAGCTCCCGGGAAGCTCACTCGACAGTTCGCCCGCGTGGTGCTGGGGCCTGGATTCGTCACGGAGCATGAGGACGGGATGCGGGCCGTCGCCCCGATATGGCGCCACGTCCTCGTGGTACGGACCGCGATCCTCTTGGCGCAACGAGCAGTAGGCGCTGTCCGTGTACATCCCGCGAGGATCGACGATGGAGAACACCGCCACACCGAGCACCGCCACGGTGCAGGCCACGCCGACGATCAACGCGATCTTCGCCCCGAAGGACTGCGTGCCGCCCACCGATCCCCCTGCCCGAGTCAGTCAGACGTGCACTCTCGCCCCGCCGGGCCGGGACCGGTCCCGGCGCGTGCTCAGGTCCGCCAGCCGGGACCGACGCCGAGGTGACGACCGTCCCCGTGCGGGAGGCATCGCGCGGCTGGCGCGCGGCTTCATGACCGCGAGCAGCAGGTACGGGGTGATCGCGCACGCACGCAAGAACGAGCTGGACCGCAAGCTCGCCGGTCCGGTGCGGGAACTGCTGGCACGCGGCGTCGCCGACGGCACACTGCGCGCAGACGTGCCGGTGGAGATCCAGTTCGAGATGTTCACCGGGCTGCTGGAACGGGTGCTCCGGCTCGTCGCGGCCGGGCAGATCGGCACCGAGCAGGCCGGTGCCGCGATCACCGCCGTGTTCCTCGACGGGACAGCCCTGCGTCAGCCGAGGCGGCGGCCCAGGTCGTCCATGCCGTTCATGGCGGCGAGCACGCCGTACACCAGCGCGGTCGTGAGCGGCCACAACAGGATCGCCCACGCCGACTCGATCGACGGCGGCACCGACACGATGTCCAGCGGCTTCACCGAAGCGGGCGCGGGCCAGCGGCCGTCCGCCCACGCCTTGCCGACCGACATCGCGAGCCAGCCGCCCAGCGCACCACCGGCCGTGGCGGCCACCATGACCACCGGGCCACGGCGTTCCCGCAGGAACCAGACGGCGACGGCCGCCACCACCCCCGCCGCGACGCACAACAGCATGAAGATCACGAGCCCGTCGAAGCGGTGGTAGCTCTCGTCGATCAGGTTCGCCGGCTTCCCGTCCTGGGTGATGACCTGCCGCTGTGGCGGCGCGAGACGCGACCACAGCCAGCCGACGGCCAGTCCCAGCAGCGCGACCGTGGACAGCACGCTGACCGACGGCAGCAGGTCACGTTTGACCACGACGTGTGGCACCGGCGGACGCCACGCGTACGCCGGGGGCGGGAAGATCGGGTACTCGGGCCCCCGGTGCGGCGCTGCCTGCTCCCCGACCGGTTGTTCCGACACTCCGACCTCCCGCTAGTCCTGCCCCGGACCGGTACGGCCCGTAGCGAAAAGACTAGTACCCAGCGTCTACCGACGAGCGCTCACCGTGTCGGCTGCAGCGCGCCGACCACCCCGAGGGCGTGACCTGCACGATCATGCGCCGCGCGCACTCGGGGCAGAACCGCGGTGGGTCGAGGGCCGCCTGGGCCCCCGAGCACCGCGGGTGATCGCCGTCGTCCAGCGGTTTCCCGCAGTGGACGCAGAAGGCCGGGGTCTCGCTCACAGGTGCTCGCTCAGCGCCTTCACCGGCATCTTCAGCTCCGCCAGCATGTCGAGGTCCTGCTGCGCGGGCCGACCGAGGTTGGTGAGGTAGTTGCCGACGATGATCGCGTTGATGCCGCCCAGCATGCCCTGCTCGGCGCCGAGGTCACCGAGCGTGAGCTCACGGCCGCCCGCGAAGCGCAGGATCGTGCGCGGCAGCGCGAGGCGGAACGCGGCGATGGTGCGCAGCGCGTCCTTGCCCTCGACGATCTCGTAGTTCTCGTAGGGCGTGCCCGGCTGCGGGATCAGGAAGTTCATCGGGACCTCGTGCGGGTCCAGCTCGCCGAGCTGGGCGGCGAACTCGGCGCGCTGCTCGACGCTCTCCCCCATGCCGATGATGCCGCCGCAGCACACCTCCATACCGGCCGCGTGGACCATCTTCAGCGTGTCCCAGCGCTCCTCCCACGAGTGCGTGGTGACGACGCTCGGGAAGTGCGAACGGGCGGTCTCGAGGTTGTGGTTGTAGCGGTGCACACCCATCTCGACCAGCTCGTCGACCTGCTCCTGCGTGAGCATGCCCAGCGAGCAGGCGATCTGGATGTCGTTGCCGTCCTCGCGGATGGCCCTGATGCCGTCCCGCACCTGCGAGAGCAGGCGCTTGTCCGGCCCGCGCACGGCGGCGACGATGCAGAACTCGCTGGCGCCGGTCGCCGCGGTCTCCCGCGCGGCCTTGACCAGGCCCGGGATGTCCAGCCACGCCGAGCGCACCGGGGAGGGGAACTGCCCGGACTGCGAGCAGAAGTGGCAGTCCTCCGGGCAGCCGCCGGTCTTGAGGCTCACGATGCCCTCGACCTCGACCTCCGGCCCGCACCAGCGCATCCGCACCTCGTGGGCGAGTGCGAGCAGCTCCGGGATCCGGTCGTCGGGCAGGCGCAGGATCTCCAGGATCTGCTCCTCGCCCAGGCCGACACCGCGTTCGAGGACCTGCTCCCTGGCGGCGGCGATGGGGTCGGTCACCGACTCTGTCCCGGTCCGTTCGGCAGCTGCGGTCACGGTGCCTCCATGTTCGTCGAGCGCGTTGATCCGCCCCAGTGTGCCTGACCACCCCGGCCACCGGACGCGATGTATGTCACGCGTGCGAGCCGCGCTCAAGCGCGAGTACTCATCGACGCCTTCCGCCACCTGGGCAGGAGGGCAAAGGTGCCGGTGTACGTGAACCTCGACGTGCCGAGGTCGCCGGGCTAGGCGGCGTGCTCGGCCGCGAAGCCGCCGGCGTCGAACTCGCCACCCAGTTCGGGGGCGAGCGAGCGGATCGCCATGTCCAGGAACTTCGGCCTGGTCAGCTCGCCCGCACCGGCCGGGATGGCGCCCACCAGCGGCGCGTCCGCGGCCACCGGCAGGTCGTCGAGGTTGGACCGCGCGGCGAGGTCGGGCTCGGCGGGCCACGAACCCACCACGACACCGGCGCACTCGATGCCGCGACGGCGCAACGCCTCGGCGGTCAGCGCTGTCTCGTTGAGGGTGCCGAGGCCCGCGTTGGCGACGATCAGCACCGGCGCGGCGGCGGACCAGGCGACGTCGGCGAGGGTGCCGCCCTGGTCGTCCATGCGCACCAGCAGCCCGCCCGCGCCCTCGACCAGCACGAGGTCGTGTCCGCGGGACAGCTCGACGGCGGCCGCGGCGGCCTGCTTGGGGGTGACCGGCATGATGCCCGCGCGGCGCGCGGCCGTCGCGGGGGCCAGCGGGTCGGGGAAGCGCGCGAGCTCCCAGGTGGTGACGTCGTCGCCGGCGAGGCGCGTGACCTCGTCGACATCCCCGGGTTCACCCGGCTCGAGCCCCGTCTGCGCCGGTTTCAGCACCGCCACGCTGCGCCGTTTGTACAGCGCCAACGCGGCGACGGCCGCCGTGACGACGGTCTTCCCGACACCGGTACCGGTTCCCGTGAGCACCATGAAACTCACGGGGCGTCAGGCTAGTCCCACCCGCTCGCACCGACCTCAACCGCCCCTGCCGATACGGTCGCTGGATGGAGTGGCACTACGCCCTGACCGCGGGCGACGTCCTGTGGGGACACGGCACCGGCCTGGACGGCTTCTTCGAGGGCGACGAGCAGGTGGTCCTGTGTGGGCTGGCCCTGCGCGGTGCGGTGGCCGACCAGCTGGAACGGATCGGGTCGCGCCGCGCTTTCCGTGGTGCCGCGCGACTGTCGCTGCTCGACGCGGCCGGTGTACCTGTCGGCAGGTACGCGTTGACCGGCTTCTCCCCGGTGGCCGCACGGATGACGCCGGGGCGGCCCGGGCTGGTGGACCTGACCGTCCGAGCGGGTCGCGTCGTCGAGCCGGGCGCCGCGGCGGTGTGGGAGCTGGTGCGCACCGGGCGGCTCGACCGGCCGGGGTTGTGGCGGGCGTACGGGCGGCGGGCGTGGCTGTCGGTGGCGCTCAACCGTCGCGTCCACGGGCCGGCGGGCCCGCTCGACGGTCGCGACCTCGTGGACGTGGACGCCGTGTACTGCGCGCTCGGGGAGGCGGTGAACGGGCCGGGCGGGTACTACGGGTGGAACCTGGACGCGGTGGCCGACTGCCTGCGCGGCGGGTTCGGAGCGGTGCCGCCGTTCACGCTGGAGTGGCGCGATGCCGACGTGGCGAGGGCGCGGGTGCCGGAGTTCGCGGCGGTGGTGTCGGTGCTGCGGGAGGGCGGCGTGGACGTGCACCTTCGGTGAGCCTCCGGCCCCCGGTTTCCAGCCTACGGCACGGTACCGACGACGATCGGCCGCGCGAGCGGAGTTGTCCACAGCGGACGGTGTGGTCCACAGGCTGAGCCGAATCCGGTGCCTGCCACGGTTTCCTGTCGGTGGGTTGCCGTAGCGTGGTTCGAGGGGGCCGGCGGCCACGCCACGATCACGCCACGGCCGCCGCCGCGAGCACGCCCCTCGTGATACTCGCCAGGTCCGCGGACTCCGTGACGTACGGCGGCATCGTGTAGATCAGGTCCCGGAACGGGCGCAGCCACACCCCTTCGGCCACCACCGCCTCCGTCGCGGCCGCCATGTCGACGTGGTGGTCGAGCTGCACCACCCCGATCGCACCCAGCACGCGGACGTCCAGCACCCCCGGCATCGACCGCGCCGGAGCCAGCCCCGCCACCAGCTCCGCCTCGATGCGCTTCACCGTGGCCTGCCAGTCCTGGGACAGCAGCAGCTCCACCGACGCGTTCGCGACCGCCGACGACAACGGGTTGCCCATGAACGTCGGTCCGTGCGCCAGCACCGGGACCTCGCCCCGGGAGATGCCGTCGGCCACCGCCGGGGTGCACAGCGTCGCGCCCATCGACAGGTAGCCACCGGTCAGCGCCTTGCCGACGCACATGATGTCCGGCGCCACCGACGCCTGGTCCGCCGCGAACAACGTGCCCGTGCGACCGAATCCGGTCGCGATCTCGTCGAAGATCAGCAGCACGTCGTGCGCGAGGGTCAGCTCACGCAGCACGTGCAGGTAACGCGGGTCGTGGAAGCGCATGCCGCCCGCACCCTGCACCACCGGCTCCACGATCACCGCGGCCAGTTCGTCCGCATGGGACTCCACCACCGCCGCCAGGTGCGCCACGTAGTCGTGCTCGAACGCCGAGGGCGGCGCGTCCGCGAACACCTGCGCGGGCAGCACACCCCGCCACAGGCTGTGCATGCCACCGTCCGGGTCGCACACGCTCATCGGGTGGAACGTGTCGCCGTGGTACCCGCCGCGCCACGTCATCAACCGGCGCTTCTCCGGCCTGCCCAGCGACCGCCAGTGCTGCAGCGCCATCTTCACCGCGACCTCGACCGACACCGAACCGGAGTCGCAGAGGAACACGTGCTCGAGCGACCCCGGCGTGATCTCCGCCAGGGTGGTCGCGAGCCGTACCGCCGGTTCGTGCGTGAGACCGCCGAACATGACGTGGCTCATCCGGCCCGCCTGGTCGCTCAAGGCCTTGTCCAGCACGGGATTGCGGTACCCGTGGACCGCCGCCCACCACGACGACATGCCGTCGACCAGTTCGCGCCCGTCCGCGAGCCGCAGCCGCACGCCCGACGCCGACTCGACCACGAGCGGGTCGATCCTGCCCGGCATGGGGCCGTACGGGTGCCACACGTGCGCGCGGTCGAGCGCGACCAGATCCTCCGTCACCCCTGGAGGCTAGCCCGCCGGTCCCCGGCCGAGTGCGCTGAAGGGGTCCATCAGCACGTCAGGTCACCTGCAGGACGATCTTGCCCTGTGCCCGGCCGGTCTCGCCGCGTTCGTGGGCCTTCGCGGCGTCGGCCAGCGGGAAGACCGAGTCGATCGCGACCGTCAGCCTGCCCGTCTCCACCAGGTCGACCAGCGCGAGCATGCCCGCGTGGTCCGGTTCGACCAGCAGGAAGTCCTCGCCGGGGGTGAGCGCGATGTAGGTGCCGCCGGGGCGCAGCAGCGGGCGGGACCGCGGCGCGTAGTCGCCGCCGATGGTGTCGAGCACGACGTCCAGGTCGCCGGTCGCGGCGGTGAAGTCGGTCGTCGTGTAGTCGATCACCTCGTCGGCGCCGAGTCCGCGCACGAAGTCGTGCTTGGCCGCGCTGGCGGTGCCGATGACGTACGCGCCGCGTGCCTTGGCGATCTGCACGGCGACGTGCCCGACACCGCCCGCGGCCGCGTGGATCAGCACCCGTTGCCCTGCCCGCAGGTTCGCGAAGTCCACAAGGGACTGCCACGCGGTCAGCCCGACCAGCGGCAGCCCCGCCGCGGTGACGTGGTCGAGGCGCGCGGGCTTGCGCGTGAAGTGCCGGGGCGGCGCGACCACGTACTCGGCGTAGGCGCCAGGGTGCTTCGGGAACAGCGGCATGCCGAACACCTCGTCGCCGGGCGCGTACATCCGCACGCCGGGCCCGACGGCCTCGACCACGCCGGACACGTCGTAGCCGGGGACGAACGGGCCCGCGCCGCCGCGAGCGCGCCCTTTCCAGTCGGTGGGGTTGACGCCCGCGGCGTGCACCCGCACGAGGACCTCGACCGGACCTGGTTCCGGCCGGTCCACCTCGACCTCTTCGAGTACTTCGGGGCCGCCCGCTCGCTTCGCCATGATCGCTCGCATGACTCCATCCTGTCCCCGGGGTCGATGAACAGCCAGTGGCCCGGAGGCCATGATGTGACAAGATCGGGCCATGCACCGGGTCGCTGTTCTGGCGCTCGACGGGGTCATCCCGTTCGAGCTGAGCATCCCGTCGCGGATCTTCGGCACCGCGACCACCGACGACGGCAGGCCGCTGTACGAGATCGTGACGTGCACGGTCGACGGCGGCCCGGTACGGACGGCGGCGGACTTCGCGATCAGCGTCGACCACGACGCGTCGGTGCTGGCGACCGCGGACACGGTGGTGATCCCGTCGCCGACCAGCGAGGCGTGCCTGGCGAAGACCCTGCCCGCCGAGGTCGAGGCGGCGCTGGCGTCGGTGCGGCCGGGGACGCGGATGGTGTCGATCTGCCTGGGCGCGTACGTGCTGGGCGCCGCGGGCCTGCTCGATGAGCGGCCCGCGACGACGCACTGGCTGCACTCGGAGCTGTTCCGGTCGACGTTCCCGCGGGTGCGGATGAACGAGGACGTGCTGTTCGTCGACGACGGCGACGTGCTGACGTCGGCGGGCGCGGCGGCCGGGGTGGACCTGTGCCTGCACATCGTGCGCCGGGACCACGGCAGCGCGATCGCGAACGTGGTCGCACGAAGGTGCGTGGTGCCCCCGTGGCGCGACGGCGGGCAGGCACAGTACGTGAGCCGCCCGGTGCGGGAACCGACGACGGCGACGACCGCCGGCGCACGGGAGTGGGCACTGAGCAGGCTCGGCGAGGTGGTGGCGTTGGACGAGTGGGCGGCACGCGCGGGAATGAGCAGGCGCACGTTCACCCGGCGGTTCCGCGACGAGGTGGGGATGAGCCCCGGCCAGTGGCTGATGCGGCAACGGGTCGAGCTGGCGCGGGACCTGCTGGAGACGACGGAGCTGGCGGTGGACGTCGTGGCCGACAAGGCAGGTTTCGGCACAGCGGCGGCGATGCGCCACCACGTGCGGGCGGTGCTGGGCACGTCGCCCATGAGCTACCGGCGCACGTTCCAGACACGGTGAGGGAAGAAGTGAGATAGTGCCGGATTTTGCGGCAGATGTTGTACTGACCATGCCAGTACAGGATGGTCAGTACAACATTCACACAAGCAGTGGAACCGAACTGATCTGGCCCGACACCAACGACGGCTTGTTCGTTGGAGATGATTCGTGGGTCGCAATACTGTGCGGAACTGACTGGGGTCGTGTCACGCTGAGTCTGCGTCATCTCGATGGCCCCCCGCGCAGCCCACACGCCGAGTGGGAAATGGTTGCGGAACGGAGCCTCGACTGCGCCAACGGCACATTGACTTTCCAGGCACTGTACAGCAATGAATCGTCGAAGGCTGTGCAATTGCCAGAGGGTTGGGTGAGGCTCCGCGTCATGGTTCGCAACCGAATGGCAGCCGCGGAGGCACACGCGGAAAACACCGCCCCCGTTGAAGAACACAGAGTCGAGTACTGGGCTGTCGAAAACTATCAAGAACCTACGATCGTGCGCGGTCCGGACGCTTACGGCGCGAGGCGTCTAGGACCGAGCGCTTAGTTCGAACCCGACTGGTGCTCTCGCCTACGGCACGGGACCGACGCTTCAGGGCAAGATCAGGATCGCGTCGCCCACCGGGCGCTCGCCTGCCGCGTCCGACGGCTTGTTGATCACCTGGTCGTTCGCGACCATCGTCGTCGATCCGCCGCCGTCCAGGTTGATCGCGTCGCGCATGCCCAGCGCCTGTGCCACCGCGGCACTTTCCGCGATCGACAGGCCCAGGCTCGTGGTGCTCCGACCGTCGATCGTCGCCAGCAGGACACGGCCTTGCCGGTCGACACCGGCGATCGTGCGCGGGTTCCGCTTGTGGACCCAGCCGTAGTAGAAGCTCGGGTCGTTCGGACGCACCATGCCGTCGGTGGCCGGGGTTGCGTGCTGACGGCCGTCGCGAACCAGTTCCGGGCCGCCGTTCAGGACGTAGTCGCCGGTGGTGCCACGCAGCGTGCTCGTGATCGTGAGCCGTGACCCGAACGTGCGCAGTATGTCGGCCTTGTCGCCGGTGCCCTGGATCGCACGACTGCCGGGCGCCAGCGGCCCACCCCGCGGTTCACGCACGTCGGTGACCCGGTTCTTGTCGTCGACCACCAGCTCCACCCCCGGCCCCGCGGGCGTGGCGACGCCGTAGTCGCTCGTGAACAGCACCGCTTCGTCCGGGTCGGTGCACGTGGTGTCGTGCAGCGGCCGGTCCGTCGGCCGGTCACCGACGCCGCCACAGTTGCGGATCAGCCCGGGCACCCGGTTGACCCCGTCCAACCCGAGCACGCGGTGTCCACTCCGGACAGTCCCAGTCCACGTGTGCCGGGCGACGCCTGCGTCCTCCCCGTCCGCGGAGAACACGAACGCGGGCCGCCCGTTGGTGGCCTCGCTCAGCAACCGGTCGGCGTAGACGCCCACCCCGGCCGGGTCACCGGGCGCACCTGCGGCGGGGTCGAGCACGAAGAACCCGGCGTTCACCGCGGCCGTCGCACCCCTGGCCGCGGCGAGCGCGCTGGTGGTCTCGCGCAGCTCCAGGTCGGGACCGAAGTCACCGACGAGATCACCCCGGAACCGGCGCGGATCGATCGTCAACACCCGCACCTCCCACGGCCCGCGGTCGGCACGCTCCCCGTCCCAGCCCGTGAAAACGGTGGACGCGCTGAACTTCGCGGCCCGGATCGCGGCGCGCTCGGCGTCGGCGTCCGCCTTGACGGGAAAGTCGCCGACCCGGACCCGGAAACCGAGGACGCCACCGGCGAAGTCGGCCACCCGCGGCGTGACGACCTCCTCGACCCGCGGCGCGAAACCGGCCGCGGTCAGCGAGTCGGCGAGAGCGTCCGCGTGCGCGCGGTCGGCGAGCGCCGTCGGCGGCGTGTCGGGGTCGGGCGAGCCGCTCCCACCGGGGATGGCGACCTCGACCGTCCAGGTGGTGGCCGGATCGGCCGCGCCCCGGACGATCGTGGTCAACGTGACCCCGGGCTGGAGCGTCTGGACCGAACGGGTCTCGGGCAGGTCAGCCGGTCCCAACGGCAAACCCGCGCCGCGCGCCACGGCGTGCGGCGCCTGCAGGGTGGCGGCGAGCAGGGCAACTCCGGCCAGGACGGCCGACTTCCTCGTCCACATAGGCGTTTCCGTTCTGCGTCTGCGGTTCGCGGGACAACCTATCCCCCGATCCGCGGCAGACCGCTGAACTGGGAACGTTCACAGGTTGAACAGTGGACGCACCCGGCCGATCACGCGTCGACGGCGACTCCCGGGATGGCCTTGATCTCGCCCAGGAACGCCGGAGTGACCTTGATCGGGTAGTCGTCCAGCGCGAGGGTGATGCCGTTCTCCTTGTGCGCGAACCTGAGGTGCACCGGGGTGTCGCCGCGGTGGGCGGACAGGGTGTTCTTCAGTTCGCCCACCACCTCGTCGTTCAGCCTGCCCGGGTTGCACAGGAGGATGAACGGAGTCTCCTCCTCCGCGGCGGCCAGGTCCGCGTCGGTGAAGTCGAGCGGGATCAGACCCGAGCCGAAGACGGACATCTTGTCTTCTCTCCAGTTGACCCGGCCCTTCACCGCCACCGCGGCGTCCTCCACCAGGTCCTGGGACAGGACCGAGTAGCTCTTCGCGAAGAACAGCACCTCGATCGAGGCGTCCAGGTCCTCGATCGTGCAGATGCACCACGGTTCGCCCTGCTTGTTCACCCGGCGTTCCATCGCGGAGATCATGCCCGACAGGACGATCTCGCCTTCCTTGGGCGGGTTGTCCAGAATCTCCGCGATCGGCTTCGGTGCGTGTTTGCGCAGGAGGCGTTCCGCGCCGTCCAGCGGGTGGGCCGACACGTACAGACCCAGCATCTCCCGTTCATACGCCAGGAGCTGCTTGCGAGGCCACTCGTCCGGGGTGAACTTCAGATGGGCCAGCGGACTGGAATCGCTCGACTCGGCGGCCGACTCGTCGTCACCGAAGCCGAACAGGTCGAACTGGCCCATGGCCTCCTGGCGCTTCAGGCCCACCACCGCTTCGACGGCTTCTTCGTGCGCCTGCACCAGGGACAGCCGGGTGTGCCCCAGTGAGTCGAACGCGCCCGCCTTCACCAGCGACTCGATCACACGCTTGTTGCAGACCACCAGCTCCGACTTGTCGAGGAAGTCGGTGAAGCTCTTGTAGTTGCCCTTCGCCTCACGGGTCTTGATGACCGACTCGACCACGTTCGCGCCGACGTTGCGGACCGCGCCGAGACCGAAGCGGATGTCGGTGCCGACCGCGGCGAACCGCAGGCCCGACTCGTTGACGTCCGGCGGCAGCACCTTGATGCCCGCGCGGCGGCACTCGGACAGGTAGACCGCCGACTTGTCCTTGTTGTCGGCCACCGACGTCAGCAGCGCGGCCATGTACTCGGCCGGGTAGTTCGCCTTCAGGTACGCCGTCCAGTACGACACCAGGCCGTACGCGGCCGCGTGCGACTTGTTGAACGCGTAACCAGCGAACGGGAGGATCGTGTCCCACAACGCCTTGATCGCCGCATCCGAGAAACCGCCCGGACGCAGGTCACTGGCCTTCATGCCCGCCTCGAAGCGCGTGAACTCCTCCGCGAGGACCTCGGCCTTCTTCTTACCCATGGCCTTGCGGAGCACGTCCGCCTGTCCCATGGAGTAGCCCGCGACCTTCTGGGCGATGAACATGATCTGCTCTTGGTAGACGATCAGGCCGTACGTCTCCGAGAGGATGTCCTTGAGCGGCTCCTCCAGCTCGGGGTGGATCGGCTTGATCTGCTGCCGCTTGTTCTTGCGGTCGGCGTAGTCGTTGTGCGCGTTCATGCCCATCGGACCCGGGCGGTACAGCGCGCCGACCGCGACGATGTCCTCGAACCCGGTCGGCTGCATGCGCCGCAGCAGGTCACGCATGGGACCACCGTCCAGCTGGAACACGCCGAGCGTGTCACCGCGGGACAGCAATTGGTAGGTGTTCTTGTCCTCCAGGTGGAGCCGGTCGAGGTCGATGTCCTCGCCCCGGTTGGACTTGATGTTGTCGATCGCGTCGCCGATGACCGTCAGGTTCCGCAGGCCGAGGAAGTCCATCTTCAGCAGGCCGATGGCCTCGCACGACGGGTAGTCCCAGCCGGTGATGATCGAGCCGTCGTCGCGCTGCCACAGCGGGATCGACTCCATCAGCGGGCTCTTCGAGAGGATGACCGCACAGGCGTGCACACCCGCGTTGCGGATCAGGCCTTCCAGGCCACGCGCGGTCTCGAAGATCTTGCCGACCTCGGTGTCGGTCTCGATCAGCGTGCGGACCTCGGCGGCCTCGGCGTACCGCTCGTGCTTCGGGTCGACGATGCCGGACAGCGGGATGTCCTTCGCCATGATCGGCGGCGGCAGCGCCTTCGAGATCCGGTCGGCGATCGAGAAGCCGGGCTGGCCGTGCAGGACGCGGGCCGAGTCCTTGAGGGCGGCCTTGGTCTTGATGGTGCCGAACGTGATGACCTGGGCGACCTTGTCGGCGCCGTACTTGTCCGTGGCGTAGGTGATCATCTCGCCACGCCTGCGGTCGTCGAAGTCGATGTCGATGTCGGGCATGGCGGTGCGCTCGGGGTTGAGGAACCGCTCGAACAGCAGGCCGTGCGGGATCGGGTCCAGGTTCGTGATGCCCAGCGCGTACGCGACCAGCGACCCCGCAGCCGAACCACGGCCCGGACCGACCCGGATGCCGATCTCGCGGGCGTGCCGCACCAGGTCGGCGACGACGAGGAAGTACGCGGGGAAGCCCTTCTGGGTGATGACGCCCAGCTCGAACTCGGCGCGCTCGACGTACCCGTCGGGGATGGCCTCGGGGAACCGCCAGTTCAGGCCGCGCATGACCTCCTTGTGCAGCCAGCTGGCCTGGTCCTCGCCCTCCGGCACGTCGAACACGGGCATCCGGTCGACGTGTGCCCAGATCTCGTCGTAGGACTCCACCCGCTCGGCGATCAGCAGCGTCGCGTCGGCGGCGCCGGGGACCTCCTTGTCCCAGTACTCGCGCATCTCGGCCGCGGACTTCAGGTAGTAGCCGTCGCCGTCGAACTTGAACCGGTTCGGGTCCGACAGGGTCTTGCCCGACTGCACACACAGCAGCGCCGCGTGCGCCTCGGCCTGGTCCTTCGTCACGTAGTGCGAGTCGTTGGTGGCCAGCGGCTGCAGGTTCAGCTGCTTGCCGATCATCAGCAGGCCCTCGCGCACCGACCGTTCGATGGGCAGCCCGTGGTCCATCAGCTCGAGGAAGAAGTTCCCCGCGCCGAAGATGTCCTTGTAGTCGGACGCGGCCTGGATGGCCTCAGCGGTCTGCCCGAGCCGCAGCCGGGTCTGGACCTCCCCGGACGGGCACCCGGTGGTGGCGATGATGCCCTCGGCGTACTCGGAGATCAGCTCGCGATCGCAGTTGTGCACCGCGAAGTCGGTGACGTAGGAGTGGTCGTCCTCGACCTCGATGTTGAACGTCGGGCCCGAGTACGGCTTGCGCTGCACGTCGAGCACGGGCTTGTAGACGAACTCGTCGTCCGACAACGTCCGCCGATACCTACGCTCGCCGTACGGGGAGAAGTTCGCCCGATAGCTTGGCGCATGGTTCTCGTTGTCGTCCGGCTGGCAGTACGTGCTGGCGAAGTCGGCGTTGAGGCGCGCGGCGAGAGTTCGCATCTGCCAGTGCAGCTGGACCGACGTCTGCTCGATGCTGATGACCTCGGGCCTGGTCTGCGACCCGTCTCCGGCCAGCCCGCCCTCGAACACCCCGCGCATGAACTCTTCCGGGGCGTCGAACACGAACTCGGGCATGTGCTTGTTGGCGGCACCCTTGCCGCAGAGGGAGCTGAGCAGCTGCACGAGCAGTGTGGAGCTGACCGACACCGAGATGCCGTGATAGTCGGGGCGATCACCCCGACCGCGCACGACGGTCTCCTTGCCGGTGTACTTCTCGACCATCTTCGTGCAGAAGTCGGCGAGATCGCGCTCGTTCTCGTGCAGGTACCACGAGACCGTGTGATCGCGGTCGACTCCGCCTTCTGCGATGTAGAGCCCGAGAAAGTACCCGAAGTCGTAGTCGAGTTCGATCTCGTCCTGCAACGTCCCGTAGTGCCTGGTGGGGCCCATGTCACGGCGTTCGGCTACCCGGAAGTACCGGTAGGGTTCACCCTCGAGCGGTGTCCAGCGGACGTGCTCCGCCGTCCGGATCGACGTCACCGGTTCCGCATCCGAGCGCACCCTCGGCATGCACACCCAGCTGTTCCAGTAGTCGGCCATCTCACGCGTCCCGGTTCCCGGCCGGCCGGCGACGATGTCCCGCGCCTCGACCCAGGACCTGACGCCGTTCCGGTGCCGGATCAGGACCGGATGTTCGCCGGTCATCCACGTGACACGGTTGTAGCGGTTGTTGAGCTGAACGCCGTAGATGTCGCCGTCGTGGTGGTTGCGCATCACCTCGACGACCCGCCGGAAACGCCCACGGTGGGTGAGCACCTCGTCGCCGACGTGGACCTCCTCGATCCGCTTCATGCCACCCCTGGTCATGATCTCCTGACCGGGCAGCAAGCATCTCGGCTTGCGATATTGACCTTCCATGCTCGCCCGCGACGACAGGGTGAACAGGTTGCGGAGGCCGGTCGCGTTGCCCGCGAGCATGGTCATGTGCGTGTACGCACCGCCACCGGAGACGTCGCCGCCCTCGCCGAGCTCGTCACTGCTGCGCTGCCGCGCCTCGCCCCAGAAGATCGGCTTCTTGTGGTAGCGGCTGGCGGGCGCGATGTAGGCCTCGATGCCGATGATCGGCTTGATCCCGGCCTTGCGCGACTCCTGGTAGAACTGGTCGGCGCCGTACATGTTGCCGTGGTCGGTCATGCCGACGGCGGGCATGTCGAGGCGCTTGGCCTCGGCGAACAGCGGCGCGACCTTGGCGGCGCCGTCGAGCATCGAGTACTCGGTGTGCACATGGAGATGAACGAACGAATCAGCCGCCACGAGGCACCACCCTACGACGGGTCGACGCGGGGGTGAACGACCGGTTCGGGGCGTGTCGGAGTCTTCGGGCACATGGCTGATTTGTACCGCGCAGCACCGACACTGAGCGGAGCTTGCGGAGCGAATTAACAAGCACTGCTGGCTGGGAGGCATGATCGGGCGCATGCGTTTCCGCCCCGTCTCGCCTGACCTGCTGATCACCGAGGTGACCGAGACGATCATCACCCGCGCGGGCGATGAGTGGACGAGAGTGGGCGTCGACGGTGCCCCGCCCGCCGAGCCGGGCGCGTTCGCCGACCGGCTCGGCAGCGCGCTGCGGCTGGCGGGCAGGCCGGTACGGCGGGTGTCCACGCGGGACTTCCTGCGGCCCGCCTCGCTGCGGTTCGAGCGGGGCAGGACCGACCCCGACGCCCGCCACGACGACTGGCTGGACCTCGGTGGGCTCATGCGTGAGGTGTTCGAGCCACTGACCCCCGGCGGCTCCGGGCGGATCCTGCCCAGCCTGTGGAACGCCGAGACCGACCGCGCCACCCGCGCGGCGTACGTGGACCTGCCGCCCGGTGGCGTGCTGGTGCTCGACGGTGAGCTGCTGCTCGGCCGTGGCCTGCCGTTCGACTGTGCCGTTCACCTCTGGCTCTCCCCCGCCGCGCTGCGCAGGCGCACCGCGGAAGCCGACGCGTGGTCCCTGCCCGCGTTCGAGCGGTACCACTCGACCGCGCGCCCCCTGTACGCGGCCGACTTCGCGGTGCGGGTGGACGATCCGGCCCACCCGGCGCTGCTGGATGGATAGCAGTATATCGAACAGGTGAGCGAGTGTCTCGAGAGCCGCTGGCGAGCGGGTCACACGAGCGCGCGACTGTCGGTGCCGTGCGGCAGACTCAGGCCCGGCACTCGACAGTCCCGCTCGCAGGAGGAGAACACATGGCAACCACCCGCACCGCGAACGCCCACTGGGAGGGCGCGCTGCTCGACGGCTCCGGCACCGTGTCGCTGGACTCGTCCGGCATCGGCACCTACGAGGTGTCGTGGCCGTCCCGGGCGAACGAGGCGAACGGCAAGACCAGCCCGGAGGAGCTCATCGCGGCCGCGCACTCGACGTGCTACTCCATGGCGCTGTCGCACGGCCTGGCGGGCGCGGGCACCCCGCCGCAGACCGTCGACACCAAGGCGGAGGTGACGTTCCAGCCGGGTGAGGGCATCACGGGCATCCACCTGACCGTGCGCGCCAGCATCCCCGGCATCTCCGCGGAGGACTTCGCGAAGGCCGCCGAGGACGCCAAGAAGAACTGCCCGGTCTCGGCGGCGCTGACCGGCACGACGATCACGCTCGACGCCGAGCTGGTCTGAAACAGACGCGCTCCCCGGTCGTGTCCGCGGCTACGGTGCGGGCATGACCGAGGGGATGCGCCTGCGTCCGGTGACCGAACCGGACCTCGACACGCTCGACGAGATGTTCGCCGACCCGGAGCAGGTCGGCCTGTTCAACTGGAGCGGGTTCTCCGATCCGGGGATGTGGCGGCGGCGGTTCACCGAGAACGGGCTGCTCGCGGACGACCGCAGTGTGCTGATGGTCGAGGTGGACGGCACGGCCGTCGGGTTCGTGTCGTGGTACCGCGTGCAGACCGGGCGCACGGTGCACGTCTTCCAGTTCGGGATCAGCCTGTTGCCCGCCGCGCGCGGTCGTGGGCACGGGGCGGCCGCGCAGCTCCTCCTTGCGCGATACCTGTTCGCGCACTCCCCGGTCAACCGCATTCAGGCGATGACGGAGGCCGAGAACCTCGTCGAGCAGCGGTCGCTGGAGAAGGCCGGGTTCGTGCGGGAGGCGGTGCTGAAGGAGCACACGTTCCGCGACGGCGCCTGGCGGGACGAGGTGCTGTACCGGATGCTGCGCGGCGAGCTGCCCGCCTAGCGTTCGGCGTGCTCAGCCCGCGCCCCGTCCCGGAACGTCCTGGGCGATGATCCGACCACGCGGCGGAACGCGGTGCTGAACGCGCTCTCGGAGCGGTAACCGGTCGCGGCGGCCAGCTCGGAGATCGCGAGGGCGTCGCGCGCGAGACTCATGCGCCACTGGATCAGGTACTCCAGCGGCGTGGTCCCGGTCGTCACCGGCATCGTCGGGTGCGGCTGCCGGAATTCACGCGACGGCGAGCGGTTGTGGGGGTGAGGATGGCGGCATGGACCCCTCGATCCTGCTCACCTTCGCCCTCGCCTGTGTCGTGATCAGCATCGTGCCCGGACCGGACATGATGTTCATCCTCGCGAACGGGATCGCGCGTGGGCGCGCCGCCGGGGTGGTCGCGGCCGCGGGCATGTCGACCGGGCTCGCCGGGCACACGGTGGCCGCCGCGCTGGGGCTCGGTGCCGTGTTGCAGGCGGCGCCGATCGCGCTCGACGCGGTGCGGATCATCGGGGCGGTCTTCCTCGTGTACCTGGCGATCGGCGCGTTGCGGTCGGCCAAGGACGTCGCCGCGACCGCGCCCGCGGAGTTCGGCGGCCGGTCGCTGCGGCGGACCTACCTGATGGCGACGCTGGTCAACCTGTCGAACCCCAAGGTCGTGCTGTTCTACCTGGCGTTCTTCCCGCAGTTCGTGACCGAGGGCGGCTGGGCGATGCCGGTCCAGTTCCTGGTCATGGGCGCGATCCTGATCGTGGTCGGGTTCTGCGTGGACGCGGCCGTCGGGCTCGCGTCCGGCACGCTGTCGGCGCTGCTGCTGCGCAGGCCCGCGGTGCGGCGCTGGCTGAACCGGGTGTCCGCGGCCATCTTCGGTGCGCTGGCGGTGCGGCTGGTCGCCGACTCGGGACACTAGAGCAGTTCGGTGGTCTCCGCGGCGTAGACCAGCAACCGGCCAGGAGCGGGTGCCACGGTCATCGTGGTGCCCACCACCGGCTCCTCGTGTTCGGGCACCGTCAGCCCGACCAGAACCTCGCCGGGGCACTCCAGTGTCACGAGCGACGTCACGCCGAGGTTCTCGACGATGGACACCGTGCCCGTGATGCCCTCGGCCGCGGGCTGGAGGTACTCGGGGCGAATGCCCGCCACCACCTTCATGCCGTCCGCGACGGACAGCCCGGCGGGGAGCGCCAGCCGGGCGCCCGCCACCGACACCGCGGCGTCGGCCACCGTGCCGTCCAGCAGGTTCATCGGCGTGGACCCGATGAAGTTCGCGACGAACGTGTCCGCGGGCCGCTGGAACACGTCCTTCGGCGTGCCCAGCTGACGGATGCGGCCGTCGGCCATCACCGCGATCCGGTCGGCGAGCGCGAGCGCCTCCGCCTGGTCGTGTGTGACGAACACCGTGGTCAGGCCCAGGTCGCGCTGGAGGCGTTTGAGGAACGTGCGTGCCTCCAGCCGCAGCCGGGCGTCCAGGTTGGACAGCGGCTCGTCGAGCAGCAGCACGTCCGCCGCCATGGCCATGGCGCGCGCGAGCGCCACCCGTTGCTGCTGTCCGCCGGACAGCTGCGCGGGCCGCCGTTCCAGCAGTTCCGCCAGGCCGAGGCTCGCGGACGTGGACGTCGCCGCGTCCCGCTGCGCCTGGCGGGACGCCCGCCGCACCCGCAGGGGGTAGGCGATGTTCTGGGCGACCGTCATGTGCGGGAACAGGGCGTAGTCCTGGAACACCATCGCGACGCCGCGCTTGCCGGCCTCGGCGCGGGTGACGTCGCGGTCGCCGAGCGAGATCGTTCCCGACGACGACTGTTCCAGGCCCGCGATGGTGCGCAGCAGGGTGGTCTTGCCGCACCCGGACGGGCCGAGCAGTGCGAAGAACTCGCCGTCGCGGACCGACAGGTCCAACTCGTCGACCGCGCGGACCCCGTTAGGGTACACGGTGGACAGACCGGTCAGCTCGATCGACGTCATCAGGCCTTGATCCCTCCGTGGAAGCGGAACCCGTACCGCTTGCTGACGAACAGGTACAGCGCCACCACCGGGATCGCGTACAGCAGCGAGAACACCGGGATCACGGTCAGGTTCGCGCTGCCGCCCTCGTCCTTGAGCGTGCGCAGCAGCACGGCGGCGGGCTGTTGTTCGACCTCGCGCAGCAGCAGGAACGGCAGCAGGAAGTTGCCCCAGGCCTGCACGAACGCCCAGACCGTGATGGTCGCGATGCCCGGCCGCGCCACCGGGAGCACGACGTGGCGCAGCACCTGACCCGGTGAGGCGCCGAACACCCGCGCGGACTCCTCGTAGCTGCGGGGCACCGCGTCGACGAAGTCCTTCAGGATGAAGATCGCCGCGGGCAGCATGCCGCCCGCGATCACCAGCCCCGTCGCGTACTGCGAGTTGATCAGGCCGAGCTGGAACATCATCACGAAGATCGGCACCATCGCCGCGGTGCCGGTGACCACGCTGGACAGCAGCAACAGCACGTACAGCAGCGCGTCACGGCCCGGGATGCGTACCCGCGACAGCGCGTACGAGGCGAGCGTGCCGAACGCCGTGGTGACGATCGTGGCGACCGCGCACAGCACGATCGAGTTGACGAGCGACCCCAGCGCGTAGGGGTGTTCGAACGTGATGCGCCAGTTGTCCAGCGTCCAGTCCGGCCACCGCAGGCCGACACCGGGGTCGCTGTCGAACGGCGCGGACGCGAGCCACAGCATGGGGACGGCGAAGAAGGCCAGCACCACCGCGATCAGCACGGTGTACGCCGAGCGGCGCAGCATGGCGGTGAAACTCACGCGCGCCTCCGCAGCAACAGCAGGTACAGCAGCGAGACCAGCAGGTTCACGATCAGCAGCAGGAACGAGATGGCCGCCGAGTAGCCGAGCTCGCCGTTCGCGATGGCCTGCTGGTAGATGAACACCGGCAGCGTCTCCGACTCGTGGTTCGGCCCGCCCGCGGTGAGCAGGAACGGGGTGAAGTCGTTGGCCGTCCACAGGGAGATCAGCAGCGTGTTGGTCAGCACGTGGCCCCTGATGTGCGGGAACACCACGTCCCGCACGGTCTGCCAGCCGCTCGCGCCGACGGTCTTCGCGGTCTCCAGCTGGGAGGGTGGCACCGCGGCCAGCGCCGAGCTGTACAGCATCATCGAGAACGCGGTCCCGCGCCACGTGTTGAACACGATCAGCGACGCCATCGGGTACTCGACGAGCCAGGCAGTGGAACCGTTGCCCAGCAGGGCGTTCAGGGTGCCGCCGTCGCGGTCGAGCACGGCCGTCCACAGGTAGGCGACGACCACGCTCGGCAGGATCCACGCGAGCAGCACGAACGCCTCGACGGTTCGGCGCACCACGGGTTTCGCCGACCGCAGCACCCACGCGAGACCGAACCCGAGGAGGTTCTGGCCGAGCACGGCCGAGCCCATGACGAACAGGAGCGTCAGCCACAGCGCGTTGCCGAACAGGGCGTCGTCGAGCGCGTTCAGGAAGTTCTCGAGGCCCACGAACGACGGCGCGACCGACGCGGGGCCGGTGAGCGTGTAGTTCGTCAGTCCGATGTAGACGGTCCAGAGGGCGGGGAAGACGAGGAACAGCCCGATGAGCAGCAGGGCGGGCGACACGAACGCGACCGCCCGCCCCACGCCCAGGCCGGCTGAATCCCGTGTCTGATTGGTCGCTTCGCTCATCCCCGCCCACCTCCCCCGCCCACCTCATCGGCCGTCTTCCCTCGTCGCGTGCTCGGCGCTGGCGCGCCTGCGCGCGTTCCTCAGTCCAGACGGCGACCGCTCCTTCGCTCCGCTCCCGCCGCTAACCGCGCGCAACCTTGTCCTCGCCCACCGCCTTGACCAGTGCCTCCTCGTACGCCGACGCGGCCTCGTCCACGGACTTGCCCGCCACGATGTCGGCCGTCGCCTGCTGCAGCGCCGTGGACACCTTCGGGTACTCCGCGAGCCCGGGCCGGAAGCGGGTGATCGGCAGGACCTCCTCGGCGATGAAGCGCAGCATCGGGTCGTTCTCGAGGACCTCCTCGTTGACGTCGTCCCGCTGCGTGACCTGCGCGGTGTCACCGAGACGTGCCTTCGTGGCCGCCGCGGAGTTCATGAACTGGAGCAGCTCCCACGCCTGCTGCGGGTACTTCGTGTTCGGGTTGATCACGCGCACCGAGCCGCCGGACATGCTGACGAAGTCCTGCCCGCCGACACCCGAGCCGGGGTTCATGGCGGGGATCTTCGCCCAGCCGACGGCGGTGTCGCGGTCGGCCATCTTCGCCACGCCGACGGTCGGGTCGACGACGGAGCGCCAGAAGTAGTCGCTCTCCAGCAGCATGCCGATCTTGTTCTGGGCGAACAGCTCGAACGAGCGGTCGCGGCCCTTGGCCTCCTGCGCGAGCACCGGGTCGCCGAGCTTGCCCGCGTAGACCTGCTTGTAGAGGTCGAGGACCTGCTTGACGTTCTCCGTGGCGCCCTGCCACTTGCCGTCCTGGTGGACCTCGGCGCCGGTGCCGGCGAGCAGCGGGAGGACGCCCTGCATGGTGGTCGCCTCGGTCATCGCGGTGCCCGCGTTGAGCTGCACCGGGATGACGCCGGGGAGCTGCTTGAGCGAGACCGCGGCGGCGGTGATCTCCTCCCAGCTGGTCGGCTGCCAGTCCGCGGGCAGGCCGACCTGCGCGAAGAGCTTCTTGTTGAAGAAGATGACGCGGCCGTCGGTGCCGACGGGGATGCCGTAGCGCTTGCCCTCGTACTCGCCGACCGCCTGGACCGCGTCGGTGATCTGGCTCCAGCCGTCCCACGCGTCGACCTTGTCCTTGCCGACGACGTCGTCCAGCGGCTGGATCTGGCCGCCCTGCGCGAACTCGCCGAGCCAGATGCCGTCGACCTCGACGACGTCCCCGCCGATGTCGGTACCGAAGTCCAGCGCGATCTTGGCCTTGTAGTCGGCGTCGTCGACCCCCGTGCCGTCGAACTTGACGGTGACGTTGACGCCCTTGGCCTTCTGCTGCTTGGTGAACTCGGGAATCACCCAGTCGGTGATCCACGTGGCGGTGATGTCGTTCTTGCCGCCCGCGACCGCGTTGGCCGTGACGGTGAGCGTGACGTCCTTGGCGTCCGCGTTGCGGCCCGTGTCCGACTCCTGCTGCTGGCCGAGACACCCGGCCAGGGCCATCGTGGTGACCGCTGCGGCGGCCAGCGCCAGCGTGCGGCGAACTCGCATCTCGGCACCTCTCGTCATCGAGTCAGTTGGTCTTTCACCAACCGTGGTCCGAACGTGACGGAGATTAGTGCGAATGGCGGGCGTGTGCGAGCACGGCTTGGCGGCGATGTGGGAGCAGCCTGGGATGCGGCCCGGCGTGCCGGAGGGTCCTTCGGTGCGCTCGGCGGTGCGAGGGGTGGCCTCCGGCCCCCGGTAGCCAGCCCAGGTCGGAGGGCCGACAGTTCCGTGGGTCGTGCGGGTGGGTTGTGGACAACTCAGTGCGGGGTGCCCGCCAGCGCCAGGACCGAGCCGTCGTGGCCGCACAGCACGTGGCCGTGCGGTCCGGGTGGGTCGAAGGTGTCGCGGTCGAAGCGGACCTTGTGCGTGGTGTCCCGGCCAACGACGAGTGTGCCCGGCGCGTCCAGGGCGATCACCTTGCCGTCCACCGGCAGCAGGACCGGGCCGGTGCGGTCGGCCGACACGGCCGTGCGGCCCGCGCGCAGGCCCTCCAGCACCGCGGGCACCAGTTCGTCCGCGTTGCGGGCGTGGGAGTCCACGGCCACCCACGTCGTCGGGGCGCCGAGGTGTACACCCTCGTCGGGGCGGTGGAAGTCGCTGCCGCCGATCGGGGTGGCCTCGCTGCCCCACGCCTGCCACCACGCGACCGGGCCACCCCAGTTCGGGGCGTGCCAGCTCGAGTGCCACACCTCCGCGAGCGGTGGGTGCTCCGGCAGCGGGTGGCGCCACGCGCAGTCGCCGCCCAGCGGGTGGTTGATCGACAGGAGGCCACCGCGTTCGCGGACGGTCTTCACCCAGTTCGCGGCTGGTTCGCGGAAGTCGACCCAGCCGATGTCGCCGTAGGCGTTGGCGTGGCCGAACTCCGTGGTGATCTCCTGGCCGGGGATCAGCGCGATGCCGTAGTGGCGGCCGACCTCGGCCAGCTCGGCGTGGTGGCTGACCGTGTTGTGGTCGGTGACGGCCAGCGCGTCCAGGCCCGCAGCGACGGCTTCGGCGGCCAGTTCGGCGATGGTGAGGGAACCGTCGGAGTGCAGTGTGTGGGCGTGCAGGTCCACCGCGACCCAGCGCAGACCGGCCGCGGCGGGCAGACCCCGTGGCCGGGGCTTCGCGGGCACGGGTGGGTTCGGGCGCAGTGGCTCCGGCCGGGCGTCGCCGTCGGTGTCGATCGTGACGGTCACCTCGACGCCCGGCGACGGGATCCGGTGCAGGCCGAGGACGACGTGCCACTCCCCCGGCTCCAGCTCCCCGGCCACGTACCCGGGGGTGGCGGCGTCCGGGGTGATCACATAGCTCTTCCTGGCGCTGCCCGACCAGCCGCGCCAGCCGTTCGTGCCCTCGCAGCCCAGGTCGATGACGGCGCCCGACGCCGGGTCGAACTCGATGGTGACGGCGATGGACCGGCACCCGTCCGGCACGTGGAAGGGCAGTAGGGGCCAGTGCTTGTCAGCCCTCAGGTCGCGGGTCCAGAAGCCTCGGTGAGTCGTGATACCGCCCATGGGTAGATCCTGCCAGTAACGATCCGGACAGCGGAGGAGAGAATGGTCCCGCGTGGGCGCGGCTTCCGCCGCGATGATCGAGTGGACGGGGTAGCGTGCGAGCCGTGACGGATCCGGTAGACGTCCGCCTGCTCGGTGTGGTGGCCGAGATGGGCAGAGCAGCTGTGCACGAGGTCGCCGCCCGTATGGGAATGGACCCCCGGGAGGTGGCCTCGCGGCTGGTCGCGCTCTCGGCGACCGGGTTGCCCCTGCTCGTGGGTGTCGAGTGCGACCCGGCGCGGCTGGCCCAGGCGGCCGCCGCGGCCCTGGCCACCGCCTCCCCGCCGTACGGCGTGCAGAACCCGTACGGACAGCAGCAGCAGTATCCGCCGTCAGGGCCGATGCAGACGCCCTACCCGCAGCAGCAGCAACCCCAGCCGCCGCAGCAGATGCAGCCGCCGCAGCCCGGTCCCCTCGCCCCGCCGTCCGGGCCGCACTCCGTGCCGCAGCCGATGATGCCGCGCACGGGACCGCCGAGCGCGCCGTTCCCCGCGCAGTCGCTGCCGACGGGGCCGCCCAGCCAGCCGTTCCCGGCACCGGTTCAGCAGGCTCCGCAGCCGCCGGTGCAGGTCGAGGCGCCGGTCAGCACCTGGGGCCCGCCGCAGACGTCGACGTGGGCCCGTGGCGACGCACCGCCGCAGGACGTGACGCAACCCACGGTCCGGCCGGACCGGGCGGAGCCCGACGTGCGGCAGGGCAAGGTCGGGTCCGCGTTGCAGACCGAAGGACTCGAGGGCGAGCGGCTGTCGATCACGCTGGTGGAGGTCGTCGACCCGGCGGACTACCTGTTCACCGCGGCCGGGTACCGGCTGCAGGAGGGTGAGCGGTCGGTGGTCGTGCACACCGAGCTGACCAACCGGGGCTCGGTGGCGTTCCAGTCGCTGCCGGACCTGTACCTGGTGCTGGTGACGCCGGACGGCAAGACCATCTCGAAGGCGCCGGTGTCGTTGTCGTCGCGGCCGCCGCACCGGATCGGGGTGCCGCCGGGCGAGACGCAGGGCGGGCACACCGTGTACGTCGTGCCGGAGCACACGGAGATCACGTCGGTGCGCTGGAGTCCCCGACCCGACGAGGAGTCCCGCACGCTGACCTGGACCGTCGAGCCTTAACGTTCCGGTAATCGGAACATCTTGGCGACCCACGACCTGCGCTTCGGCTCCGCCCGTTCCTGGGGCTGACGCAGGACCGGGATCGGGTTCGTGGGCGGCTCGGCGCGGTGGCCGGGTTCGGGCCTGCGTGGCGGCGGTTGCCGAGTGTGGCGACCCGGGGGTTCGGGATCCGGTTCGACGTCGAACGGTGACTCCGGCGGTCCACCGCCGATCACCGGGGGCGCGACGCCGTCCTCGAGGAAGGGCTCCACCGGGTCGCCGTCGGCTCTGTCGCTGCGCACTCGCACCACCCCACCCTCGCTGGTTGCGCACCAAACTACGCGAAAACGGGCGGGAGTTGGAGGACCTCAGCTCTCGGCGGTGAGGCGGTCCAACGCTTTCCGCAGGTCCTCGGGGTACTGGCTGGTGAACTCGACCCACTGCCCGTCGGCCGGGTGGTCGAAGGCGAGCCGCCGTGCGTGCAGCCACTGGCGGGAGAGCCCGAGCCGCTTGGCGAGCGTCGGGTCGGCGCCGTAGGTGAGGTCGCCGACGCACGGGTGCTTCAGCGCGGAGAAGTGCACGCGGATCTGGTGTGTGCGGCCGGTTTCGAGGCGGATGTCCACGAGTGTCGCGGCACGGAACGCCTCGATCGTCTCGTAGTGGGTGACGCTGGGGCGGCCACCGGCGACGACCGCGAACTTGTAGTCGTGCCTGGGGTGCCGGTCGATCGGCGCGTCGATGGTGCCCGACGACGGGTCGGGGTGGCCCTGCACGAGCGCGTGGTAGCCCTTCTCGACCGTGCGTTCCTTGAACGCGCGCTTGAGGACCGTGTACGCGTGCTCGCTCTTCGCCACCACCATGATCCCGGTGGTGCCGACGTCGAGCCGGTGCACGACGCCCTGCCGCTCGGCCGCGCCGGACGTCGACACCCGCACACCGGCGGCCGCGAGCCCCCCGATGACGGTCGGCCCGGTCCAGCCGGGGCTGGGGTGGGCGGCGACGCCGACCGGCTTGTCCACGATCACGATGTCGTCGTCCTCGTGGATGACCGACATGCCCGGCACCTCGATCGCGGGTGGCGGGCCGCCGTCCTCGCGCTCCGGGTCCGGGATCGTGACCTCCAGCCACGCACCCGCGGTCAGCTTGTCCGACTTGCCCGCCGTGCGCCCGTCGAGCAGCACGTCACCGGACTCGGCGATCGCGGCGACCGCGGTGCGGGACAGGCCGAGGAGCTTCGCGAGCCCCGCGTCCACCCGCATGCCGTCGAGCCCGTCCGGCACGGGCAGGGTCCTGGCGGTCATCGGGCGTCCTTCTTGTCCGAGGTGCGGCGGCCGTCGTAGTCCCGGCCCAGCACCGCCATCAGCACGATCAGCGCGCCGCCGACACAGATTGACGAGTCGGCGATGTTGAACACGGGGAACGCCTCGCCGTTGGGCGCGAACGGGGACAGGAAGTCCACGACGTGGCCGTGCATGGCGCCGGGCGCGCGGAAGAACCGGTCGAGGAGGTTGCCGAGCGCGCCGGCGAGCACCAGCGCGAGACCGATGGCCCAGCCGGTGGACCGCAGCTTCGGCATCACCCAGATGATGCCGATGACCACTGCGAGCGCGATGAGCGTCAGCACCCACGTCATGCCGGTCGCCATGCCCCAGGCGGCACCCGGGTTGCGCACGATCTGCAGGTAGAACAGGCCGCCGAGCACCCGGACGGGCTGCTCGTGCTCGAGCCCGGCCAGCGCGAGCTGCTTGGTGATCTGGTCGATGACCAGCACGACCGGAGCGACGGCCGCGACGAGCCACACCTTCCTCGGTGGCAGCGGCGCCACGGGTGGCTCCGCGGTCTCGGGATCGGTTCTCGGCTCGTCAGTCACTCAGTCATTGTCCATGGTCTGTTCACAGACCGGACAGGAAGGCTGGCAGGGGCCGGGTGTCCCCGACCGGCGCGTACCTGCCGTCGACCAGCTCGTAGCGCTCCGCGGTGCCGTCGGTGACCAGCCGCCGCAACGCGGTGAGCAGGCGGTCGACGTGCTCGGCGGTGCTGCCGAGCCCGAGGCTCGCCCGCAGCGCGCGCCCCGTGGTGAGCCTGCTGACCGCGATGTGCGCGCAGAACGCGCCGTCCCGCACGCCGATGCCGTGCTCGGCCGACAGGTACGCGGCGACAAGGCCGGGGTCGTGGCCGTCGACGGTGAAGCTGACGACGCCGACGCGCGGGTTGTCGTCACCGAGGATCGACAGCTGCCGGACGCCCGGGATGCTCGCGAGCCCGGTACGCAGGCGGTCGAGCAGCTCCTCCTCGTGCGCGACCACCGCGTCCCACGCCGCGCCCAGCGTCCGGCAGGCGACCGCCAGCGCGTACGCGCCGACTACGTTCGGCGACCCGGCCTCGTGCCGCTCCGGCCCGAAGTTCCACGACACGGCACGGTCGGTGACCAGGCGCGTCGCGCCGCCGCCCGCGAGGTACGGGTGCGCGGCCCGCAGCCAGTCGGCCCGCCCGACGAGGGCGCCGGCGCCGAACGGGGCGTACAGCTTGTGCCCGGAAAGGACCACGTAGTCGACGTCGGCCTCGGTGACGTCGACCGGCCGGTGCGGCGCGAGCTGCGCGGCGTCGAGCACGACCCGGGCGCCGTGGCGGCGGGCGACGGCGGCGAGCCGCGCGACGGGCCACAGCTCACCGGTGACGTTCGCGGCGCCGGTGACCACGACGAGCCGAGGGCCGGTCGGCGTGGCGGCGAGCGCCTCGTCGAGGTCGCGCTCCACGTTCGCGGTCGGGGTCACCCGGTACACGTTGGGGCCGCGCCACGGCAGGAGCGCGGCGTGGTGGTCGGTGTCGAAGACGATCACCGAGGTGTTCTTCGGAAGCGCCCTGGCGAGCAGGTTCAGCGCGTCGGTGGTGTTGCGGGTGAAGATCACCTCGTCGGTGCGGCGGGCGCCGACGAACGCGCGGACCACGCCACGGGCGCGCTCGTAGACCTTCGTGGACACCTGCGAGGCGAACCCGGCGCCCCGGTGCACGCTGGCGTACCAGGGCAGGAACTCGTCGACGGCCCGCTGGACCGCGTCGAGACAGGGCGCGCTGGCGGCGTGGTCGAGGTTGGCGTACTGGACCTGTGTGCCGTCGGTGAGCGGCACGGTGAGCCCGCTGCCCGCGACGGACGGCAGGTTCGGCCTCGGTGCTTCGACCGCGGCTCGGGCGTGGGGGATCGCGAGCGTTCCGAACGGAGCTTGCGGAGTGAGCGTTGACACTGTCGGGCGCCTCCTGGGTCGGGGACCCCGTTCCCCAGGGGCCCGCGCTTGCCCGTCCGCGCTGCGCGGCGGGCCTGGTCCTCACCCGGGGCACCCCACCGCGGTTGGAGGGTTGCCGGTCAGCAAGCCGGGGCTTGGCAGAGTCAACTGCAGCTGACACTCATGACCTTCGTGAAGAAAAGGTAGCCGATGTTCGGTTCGGCTGTCCAACGGATGTGACCCTTGCCAGACTGTGCCGCATGGCTGACTACGACGTGCTGGTGCTGGGATCGGGTCCGGGCGGTCAGAAGGCGGCGATCGCCGCGGCGAAGCTCGGCGCGTCCGTCGCGTTGATCGAGCGGCGCAACATGATCGGCGGCGTCTGCATCCAGACGGGCACGATCCCGTCGAAGACGCTGCGCGAGGCGGTGCTGTACCTGACCGGCATGTCGCAGCGGGAGCTGTACGGGCAGAGCTACCGCGTCAAGGAGGACATCACCATCGGTGACCTGACCGCGCGGACGTCGCACGTGATCGGTCGCGAGGTGGACGTGATCCGCAGCCAGCTGGCCCGCAACGACGTGGACCTGCTGCCCGGCCTGGGCCGGTTCGTGGACCGGCACACGGTGCAGGTGGTCGACGGCACCGGCCAGGAACGCAAGGTCACCGCGGAGAAGATCGTGATCGCCACCGGCACCCGCCCGGCTCGGCCATCCACTGTGGCGTTCGACGACCAGACCATCGTGGACTCGGACGGGATCCTCGGCCTGGAACGGATCCCCCGCTCGATGATCGTGGTCGGCGCGGGTGTGATCGGCATCGAGTACGCGTCGATGTTCGCCGCGCTCGGCACCAAGGTGACGGTGATCGAGCAGCGGATGCGGATGCTGGAGTTCGTCGACACCGAGGTCGTGGAGGCGCTCAAGTACCAGCTGCGGGACCTCGCGGTGACGTTCCGCTTCGGCGAGACGGTGACCGCGGTCGAGCGGTACGAGAAGGGGACGGTCGCGGTCCTGGCGAGCGGCAAGAAGATCCCCGCGGACACGGTCATGTACTCGGCGGGGCGGCAGGGCGTGACCGACGGGCTGGACCTCGCCGCGGCGGGCCTGACCGCGGACAAGCGCGGCCGGATCACCGTGGACTCGTCGTTCCGCACCGAGGTGGACAACATCTACGCCGTCGGCGACGTGATCGGCTTCCCCGCGCTCGCGGCGACGTCCATGGAGCAGGGCAGGCTGGCGGCGCACCACGCGTGCGGCGAGCCGGCGCACGAGATGCACGAACTGCAGCCGATCGGGATCTACACCATCCCGGAGATCAGCTACATCGGGCGGACCGAGGACGAGCTGACCGAGCAGCGGGTGCCGTTCGAGGTCGGCGTGTCCCGGTACCGCGAGCTGGCGCGCGGCCAGATCATCGGCGACTCGTACGGGGTGCTGAAGCTGCTGGTGTCCCCCGAGGACCGGTCACTGCTGGGCGTGCACGTGTTCGGCACCAACGCGACCGAGCTGGTCCACATCGGACAGGCCGTGATGGGCTGCGGCGGCACGGTCGACTACCTCGTCGACACGGTGTTCAACTACCCGACGCTGGCGGAGTCGTACAAGGTGGCCGCCCTGGACGCGACGAACAAGATGCGGCAGATCAGCATGCTCACAGACTGACCGCTCGTACGAACAGGACAGTTCCAGGTCATCGGGCAACGTTTCGCCCTGCCGCGGCGAACTGCTGACCATGAGTCACCCGAATCCGGAAATCCCGCCACCGTACGTGCCGGTCCCGCCTCGACCGAGGCGGAGTCGCGTACCTCTCGCCGCGATCGGGGTCGTCGCCGTCGTCGTTGCCGCCGCGGCGGTCATCGTGGTTCTGGTCGGTGGGGCGGACAAACCCGCCGCGACCGGCGACAGCCCGGAGGCATTCGCCGCCACCCGTGACACCGAGACCACCACGACGACAACGACGACGTACACGCGCACGCCGTACGTCCCGAAGCCGGAGGACTTCGAACTGGAGGTACAGGTTCTCGAACAGCAGTGCTACGGCAGCGCGGGATGCAACGTGACGTTCCGGATCAGCGTCGCCTACAACGGCGACACGATCTACGACGGGGATGGTCCGTACACCGTCGTGTACAGCCTCACGGGCACCGACGATCCGTTCGTCAGCCGTTTCACCCTGCTTTCGCAGTATGAGTACTCGGCAACCGAAGAAATGGTGTCCACTCCGCCCGGCGCGAAGCTGAAAGCCGCCGTGACGCAGGTGTTCTGACCGGGTCAGATCCACGCGGCCGTCGGCGACGTACCTGGACACCACACCTAGTCCTCGCCGGTTTCGCCGCGCCAGCGGGCGAAGCGGCCCGCGCGGTCGACGGCGCGGATGCGGCGTTCGGTGGCGGAGCGGACCTGTTCGGTGGCCACGACCAGCAGCTGGTCGTGTTCCTGCACGCGGGTCGACGGGCCGGGGGTGTGGCCGACGCCGTCGCGGACCAGCAGGCTCACGGTCGCGCCCGCCGGGAGGCGCAGCTCGGTCAGGTAGACACCGTGCATCTTGGAGCCCTTCGGCACGGTGAACGTCAGCAGCACGGCACCCAGCTCGTCGAGCGGCGCCGCGTCGACGTCGACCTCGCGGGTCTCCCCCGTCTTCGCGAGGCCGAGCCACCGGGCGATCAACGGCAGGGTGCTGCCCTGGACGATCGTCAGCACGATGACCAGCACGAACACCGCGTCGACGAGCCGTTCCGCGCCCGGCACGCCCTCGGTGAGCGGGATCATCGCCAGCACGATCGGCACGGCACCGCGCAGGCCGGCCCACGACAGGAACGCCTGCTCGCGCCACGGCACGCGGAACGGGGTCAGCGACACCGCGACCGAGATGGGCCGGGCGAGGAACGTGACCACGAGACCGGCGACGAGACCCGGCACCACCGCGTCCAGCAGCCGGTTCGGCGACATGAACAGTCCCAGCAGGACGAACAGGCCGATCTGCGACAGCCAGCCGAGCCCCTCGGCGAACGACAGCGTGTCGTTGCGGTGCGGGAGCTTCGCGTTGCCCAGCACGAGCGCCGCGAGGTACGCGGCGAGCAGGCCGGACGCGTGCACGAACGCCCCCGAGGAGAACGCCAGCACCGAGACCGCGACCGTCGCGAGTGGATAGAGACCCGTCGCGGGCAGCGCCGACCGGCGCAACGCGTGCGCGCCGACCCAGCCCAGGGCCACCCCGATCAGCCCGCCGACCACCAGCTCGTACACGGCGAGCAGCGGATCGGTCCACGACGCGCTGCCGCCGGACGCCAGCAGCACCACCACGAGGTAGGCGGCCGCGTCGTTCATGCCGGACTCCAGCTCCAGCGCCCCGACCAGCCGTCTGCCGACGGAGATGTTGCGCAGCACGCTGAACACGGCGGCCGCGTCGGTGGACGCGAGGACCGCGCCCCACAGGAACGCGATCCGCCAGTCGAGCCCGAGGATCCAGTGCAGCGCGGCGCCGGTGACCGCGATGCTCACCGCCACGGCCACAGTGGACAGCACGACCCCCGGCCAGAACGAGGCCCGCACGTCCGACCAGCGCGTGGTCAGCCCGCCCTCGGTCAGGATCAGCACGAGCGCCGCGAGGCCGAGCGACTCGGTGAGCGACGCGTTCTCGAACTCGATGCCGATGCCGGCCTCGCCGAGCAGGACGCCGATCGCCAGGTAGAGCACGAGCGACGGGAACCCCAGCCGCACCGACACCCGCACCGCGAGCACGGAGATCAGCAGGACAGCGGCGACGGCCCCGAGCACCACCGAAAGCTCCTGGGCCACACCTTCCTCCTGACCGCCGCTGTGTCTGACATTCGATCCACGAAGTGGAAAATCCCGACGAACGAACCTACCGGCTCGACCGCCCCGTTGACACGCTGAGCAGGGCCGTCGACCCCCGGGAGTAGCCATGATCACGCGCCGAGTTCCGATCGTCGTGGCGCTGCTGTGCGCGACGATCACCGGCTGCGCCACCGCGACCGCCGTGCCGGAGCGGCTGGCAACCGTCGCACCGCACGCGGCTCCCGACATCCCCGTGGCCGACGTCCAGGCACACCTCGCCGAGCTGTCGCGGATCGCGGACGAGAACGGCGGCAACCGCGCGCACGGGCAGCCCGGCTACCGGGCCGGGCTCGACTACCTCAAGGGCAGGCTCGACGCCGCCGGGTACACCACCGCGCTCCAGGAGTTCACGATCGGCGGCGCGACCGGCTACAACCTGATCGCGGACTGGCCGGGCGGCGACGAGAACGCCACCGTGATGTTCGGCGGCCACGCCGACAGCGTCAGCGCGGGCCCCGGCATCAACGACAACGGCTCCGGCTCGGCCGGGTTGCTGGAGGTGGCGCTGACCGTCGCCGAGCAGAACCTGCGGCCGGCCAAGCACCTGCGGTTCGCCTGGTGGGGTGCGGAGGAGCTGGGGCTCGTCGGGTCGACCGAGTACGTCGAGAGCCTGCCGGACGCCGAGCTGGCGAAGATCGCGGGCTACGTCAACTTCGACATGATCGGCTCGCCGAACCCCGGCTACTTCGTGTACGCGTCGGGCAGCCAGCCGCCCGGCTCGGAGGCGATCGAGAAGGTGCTCGCCGACCACTTCGCCGCCATCGGCGTCCAGACCGAGCCGGTCGAGGTCGGCGGCCGGTCCGACCACGCCGCGTTCGCGCGGGCGGGCGTCCCGACCGGCGGGGTGTTCACCGGCGCGGAGGAGACCAAGTCCGGCGAGCAGGCGGCCAAGTGGGGCGGCACGGCCGGGGAGGCGTTCGACCCGTGCTACCACCGCGCCTGCGACACCCTCGACAACATCGACACGACCGCGCTGGACCGCAACTCCGACGCCATCGCCAACGCGGTCTGGACCCTCACCGGCTGAGCAGTTCGTCGAGCCGGGTCTGGTCGCCGGGCAGTTCGACGACCTTGTCCCGGCCCTTCTCCCCCACCACGATCGCGACGTCCTGCCTGCGGACCCCGAACGCCTTCGCGAGCGCCTTGCGGACGGCCTCGTTCGCCTTGCCCTCGACGGGCGGGGCCGTCACGGCGACGACCAGTGCGTCACCGTGACGGCCACCGACGGCGTCCTTCTTGGCGCCGGGCTTGACCCGGACCGCGAACCTCACGCCTTCGTGACGGTCACCGCGACCTCGATGCCGTCGCCGACGGTGCCCGTGAAGCCGCCCGCCGGGCCGTACGTGACCTGGTTCGCCAACGTCTCGCCCGCCAGGAACTCCTCGTACGCGCGCACCGCCGCGACCACCTCGTCCGGTGCCTGGACGGTCACCGTGACGCGGTCGGCCACGTCCAGGTTCGCCTCGCGGCGGGCCTGCTGGACCACCCGGACCATGTCGCGGGCGATGCCTTCCGCCTCCAGCTCCGGCGTGGTGGCCGTGTCGAGGACGACCAGGCCCGACGAGTTCGGCAGCTCACCGGTCGCGCCCCTGTCCGTGGCCACCAGCCTGCGCTGGAACTCGCCCGGCAGCAGCTCGATGCCCGCCGCGACGACCGAGTCGCCGGACGTCGTCCACTCGCCCGCCTTGACCGCGCGGATGACCTTCTGCGTGTCCGCGCCGAGGCGGGGGCCGCAGGCGCGGGCGTTGACCACCAGCTCGAAGTGGCCGTGGGCCGCCACGTCCGTGGTCAGCGTGACCCGTTTGACGTTCACCTCGTCGGCGATCAGGTCGGTGAACGACGACAGCGAGTCCGCGTCCTCCGCCGCGACCGTCAGCTCCGCCAGCGGCAGCCGCACGCGCAGCTTGTTGGCCTTGCGCAGCGCGAGCGCCGCCGAGCAGACCTGCCGCACGCGGTCCATGGCCGTCACCAGCGCGGCGTCGGCGGGCAGCAGGTCGTCCGACGGCCAGTCCGCCAGGTGCACGGACCGCTCGCCGGTCAGGCCGCGCCACACCGCCTCCGCCGTGAGCGGGAGCAGCGGCGCCACCACCCGCGACACGACCTCCAGCACCGTGTGGAGCGTGTCGATCGCGTCCTTGTCGCCCGACCAGAAACGGTCGCGGGAGCGGCGGACGTACCAGTTGGTCAGCGCCTCCAGGTACTCGCGCACCCCGGCGCACGCACCCGACAGGTCGTAGACGTCGAGCGCGGCCCTGGTGTCGACCACCAGCTCCTGCGTCTTCGCCAGCACGTACCGGTCCAGCACGTGCTTGGAGTCCGTGCGCCACTCGCCCTCGACGCCCTCGGCGTTCGCGTACAGCGCGAGGAAGTACCACGTGTTCCACAGCGGCAGCACGGCCTGGCGGACGGCGTCGCGGATGCCGCGTTCGGTGACCACGAGGTCGCCGCCGCGCAGGATCGGTGAGGACATCAGGAACCAGCGCATGGCGTCGGAGCCGTCGCGGGCGAAGACCTCGTTGACGTCCGGGTAGTTCTTGCGCGACTTGGACATCTTCTGGCCGTCGTCGCCCAGGACGATGCCGTGTGCCATGCAGTTGCGGAACGCCGGTCGGTCGAACAGCGCCGTGGCCAGCACGTGCATGGTGTAGAACCAGCCGCGGGTCTGGCCGTTGTACTCGACGATGAAGTCGCCCGGGTAGTGGTGCTCGAACCACTCGCGGTTCTCGAACGGGTAGTGCACCTGCGCGTACGGCATGGAACCGGACTCGAACCAGCAGTCCAGGACCTCCGGGGTCCTGCGCATCATGGATTTTCCGGTCGGGTCGTCCGGGTTCGGGCGGGTCAGCTCGTCGATGAACGGGCGGTGCAGGTCGGTCGGGCGCACGCCGAAGTCGCGCTCCAGCTCGTCCAGCGACCCGTACACGTCGACGCGCGGGTACTCGGGGTTGTCCGACACCCACACCGGGATCGGGCTGCCCCAGAAGCGGTTGCGGGAGATCGACCAGTCGCGCGCGTTCTCCAGCCACTTGCCGAACTGGCCGTCCCGCACGTGCCCGGGGACCCAGTTGATCTGCTGGTTCAGCTCGACCATGCGGTCGCGGAACTTGGTCACCGCCACGAACCACGACGTCACCGCCCGCTGGATCAGCGGGTTGCCGCAGCGCCAGCAGTGCGGGTACGCGTGGTCGTAGGTCTCCTGCCGCAGCAGCTTCCCGGCCGCCTTCAGGTCCCTGATGATCTGGCCGTTGGCCTCGTTGAGGACGTGCATGCCCTCGTAGGCGGGCACGGTGGCGTCGAAGCGGCCGTGCGCGTCCACCGGCGTGACCGGGGTGATGCCCGCCGCGTCGGTGACGACCTTGTCCTCCTCACCGTAGGCGGGGGCGATGTGCACGATGCCCGTGCCGTCCTCGGTGGTGACGTAGTCGGCGGCCAGGATCTGGTGCGCGTTCTCCGTGCCCGCGAAGAAGTCGAACGGCGGCGTGTACCCGCGGCCCAGCAGGTCGGCGCCCTTGTACCTGGCGACGACCGGCGGCTCCTCGCCCAGCTCACGGGCGTACGCGGCCACCCGGGCCTCGGCCAGCAGGTAGCGCTCGCCGTTCGCCTCGACGGTCACGTAGTCGACGTCCGGGTGCACCGCCATCGCGAGGTTCGACGGCAGCGTCCACGGCGTGGTGGTCCAGATGAGCGCCAGCTCGCCCGTCTCCAGCCGCAGGCCGACCGTGACGGCCGGGTCCTGGCGGTCCAGGTAGACGTCGTCCATCTTCGTCTCGGTGTTGGACAGCGGCGTCTCGCAGCGCCAGCAGTACCAGAGGACGCGGTAGCCCTCGTACACCAGGCCCTTGTCCCAGAGGGACTTGAAGGCCCACATGACGCTCTCCATGAAGTCCAGGTCGAGCGTCTTGTAGTCGTTGTCGAAGTCGACCCAGCGGGCCTGGCGGGTCACGTAGTCGCGCCACTGCTGCGTGTACTGCAGCACCGACGTGCGGCACGCCGCGTTGAACTCGGCGATGCCCATGTCCTCGATCTCGGCCTTGGTCTTGATGCCGAGCTGCTGCTCCGCCTCGAACTCGGCGGGCAGGCCGTGGGTGTCCCAGCCGAACCGGCGCTCGACGTGCTTGCCGCGCATGGTCTGGTAGCGCGGCACCACGTCCTTGACGTAACCGGTCAGCAGGTGCCCGTAGTGCGGGAGGCCGTTGGCGAAGGGCGGTCCGTCGTAGAAGACGAACTCGTTCGAGCCGCGGTCACCGGCCGGGCGCACGTCGACGGACGCGACGAACGTGCGGTCGGAGTCCCAGTAGTCGAGCACGGCCAGCTCGAGGTCCGGGAAGGACGGCTGCGCTGCGACGCCGTGGGCAGAGCCGCTGCCGGAGCCGTTGCCAGAGCCCTCGCCAGAACCGTGCCGCGCCTTGGGGTATGCCATCGGGGTCCTCGTGGTCCGTCGTTCGTGTGCGTTTCCACACGGGGACGACGTGACGCCGCGGTACCACCCCGCTTGCCGGCGCACGTGCGCGCCGACCTCTCGTTCACCGGCTGTGACGGGCCGACCCGTCCGGTTCTACTGAGGCCACGAGGCCCGTTCTTCCGGAGGCTCCCCGGTGATGGCCGGATCAACGCCTGCTACGTCAAGGATGCCAGAGCGCGCAAGCCGGTTAGCGCGCGGCCCGGTGCCTGGCGGCGAGGACCGCGTCCGGGCTGCAGCGGGCGCACGGCGTGAAACCGAGCTGGCGCGCCTCGGACACCGCGATCGGGATCGTCGGGCGCGGGCCGAGCCACGTGCAGGTCGCCAGGTGGTACCGGGGGTGCTCGTCGACCACGCGCACCTCGGCGGTGAGGTCCGCGACCACCAGCAGGTCGCTCGCGTCGGTCGGTTCCTCGTCCGGCTCCTCGTCGAACGAGGCGGGCGCGTCGGCCATGGCGGGCTCGACGGGCTCGATGTTCCTGGTCACCTCGGCGTCCGACTCCGGCGGCACCGGCGTGGCCCCGTTCCGGGACCCGGCAGGCGGCTCGCCGCCCTCCGGGTCACCGAACCAGTCGGCGTCGCCGCCGTCACCTCGGTCATCGCCTCGCTCACCGGGCTGGTCGTCGCGGTGGCCACCCACCGTGACCACCGTGGGCTTGCCGGCCTCCTTCGCGCGGGCCTTGCGTCTGCCGCTCAGCCAGTCGGCGACCAGGAGTCCCGCCGCCAGCACGCTCACCACGACGGAGACCCAGGCCCACAGCGTGTTGGCCGTGGTGAGCGCGGCGATGAGCAGCCCGAGGGCAGCCACCACCAGCGCCAGGACGATGTACAGCACTGGTCAGTCAGTCGGGGTTACGACTCAGCCGGCTTCGGCGCGCGGACCGAACGCGTAGCCCTGCTGGCCCGACGACCTGCTGCCCTCCGAGGACGACGAACCCGTGGTCGGCGCGGCGGAACCCCGGTCGCCCAGCTCGCGCAGGCTCGACTCGAGGAACGTCTTCAGTCGCGTGCGGTACTCGCGTTCGAACGTGCGCAGCTCGTCGATCTTCTTCTCGAGCGCCGTGCGCTCGGCCTGGACCTGCCCGATGACCTCGGCGTGCTGCCGCTGCGCCTCGCGCTCCAGCGTGGTGGCCTTGTCGCGGGCCGAACGCTCAAGGGTCTCGGCGCGGGTGCGCGCGTCGTTGAGCATGGTCTCGGCACGCGTGCGCGACTCGTTGATCATGGTGTCCGACTTGGCGCGGGCGTCGGACAGCAGCTGCTCGGACTTGGTGCGCGCCTCGGCGAGCATGCCGTCGGACTCCGCCTTGGCCTCGCCGGTGAGCCGGTCCGCCATCTCCTGGGCGAGCCCGAGCACCTTCGCGGCCTGGACGTGATGATCGCCACCGGACGAGCCGGGGGAAGTCTGCTCCAGTGCGCTCGGCGGCGGCACCGGCGTGAGCCGTCGCTCCTGGACCGGCTGTGGCGCGGGTGCGACCGAGCGCGCGTCCTCGATGTCGGCACGGGCCGACTCGAGCTGCGCGTCGAGCTGCTCGACCTGCGCACGCAGGTCGTTGTTCTCCTCGATCAGGCGGGACAGCTCGACCTCGACCAGGTCAAGGAACGCGTCCACCTCGTCCTCGTTGTAGCCCCGCTTGCCAATGGGAGGCTTGCTGAACGCGACGTTATGCACGTCAGCGGGGGTCAACGACATCTGATCACCTCACGCACTCAGGGGCTGCCTGTCCACCCGGGTTCCCCAACTACCCGGGATAGGCCAGTCGCATCAGTATGAACACGACCAACAGCAGCACCATAATCGATAGGTCCAGCCCTACGCCTCCGATCCGGACCATCGGTATCAACCGACGGACCAAGCGGACCGGAGGATCGGTCACTGTGTAGATGGTCTCCAGCGTCACCGCAACCCCGCCTGCCGGGCGCCACTCCCTCGAGAACGCTCGGACGAGCTCCACCACGACGCGCGCGGTCAGGAACAGCCAGAAGACGAACAGTACCCAATACAAGACAAGCCGGAGCGGATCCACGTGTCAACTCTGCCATCACTCACTGCCGGTTGAGCAACCCGCCCTCCGCTATGCGCCGTTTGTCCTCGGCGGTCGGGTCCTGGTTCGGCGGTGAGATCAAGAACACCTTGTTGGTGACCTTGTCGATCGAGCCGCGCAGCGCGAACGCCAGACCGGCGGCGAAGTCCACCAGCCTGCGGGCGTCCGAGTCGTCGAGCTCGGTCAGGTTGATGATCACCGGGGTGCCGTCCCGGTAGTGCTCGCCGATGGTTCTGGCCTCGGCGAAGCTCGTCGGGTGCAGTGTCACGATCCGGCCCATCGGGTAGCCCCCAGCGCTCGGCTTTGCCACCGGTTCGGGGCGCGGCAGCGGCCGCGGCGCCGGGTCCCGGCGGGGTTCCACGGCCAGCGCGCCCTGCGTCGGCGCGTCCGTCGACCAGGACGGGCGCGGCCTGCCCGCGGACCGGGCCGGGAAGTCGGCGCGCGCCGACAGTTCCGTCTCGTACCCGTCCTCGTACCGCGCGTCGTCGCCCCGGCGACCGAACCCGCGCCTGCGCGGCGGCTGGTCGTACGGGTCGTAGTCGTCCTCGTCGGACAGGTACTCGGGACGGCGGTGGCCCCGGCCGCGGTCGACGTAGTCGCCGCTGTAGTCACCGCCGTATTCGTCCAGGTCATCGAGGTCGTAGCCGTCGTACTCGTCGGCAGGGACCATGCCGAAGTAGGCCTTCAGCTTCTGCAGCGTGCCCATACCCCTGCCCTCGCTACGTACGACTACCGGAACGTGTTATGGCGAGGCTAGGCCACGGGTGCCCAGGAGAGCGGTTCCGACACGCACGCAGGTTGAACCGTGAGTAACGGCCGACTCGAGATCACCGGTCATCCCGGCGGACAGTTCCGTGGCCCCGGGATGATCTTCACGCAGGCGATCGGCAGCACGCGCGAGGCGTTCGAAGGCGTCGTCCGAGGTCATCGTGAGCGGCGCCACAGCCATCAGACCACGCAACCGTAATTCACTCGAACGGGCGACATGATCGGCGAGTGGCATGAGCGTGTCGAGCGGCGCTCCCCCGCGTTCGGGGTCGTCGTCGATGCTCACCTGGAGCAGGACGTCGAGCGGCTCGGTGCGGTCGCCCGCCTCGCGCGCGTTGCGCACGGCCTTGTCCAGCGCGTCGACGAGCCGGTCCGAGTCGACGGACTGGACCTCGGCCGCCCAGCGGGCCACGGCACGGGCCTTGTTGCGCTGCAGCCTGCCCAGCATGTGCCACCGCACGGCCGCGTCCGGACGGAGTTCCCGCAGGTCAGCGGTCTTCGGACCGGCTTCCTGCTCGCGGTTCTCGCCGAGGTCGGTGACCCCGAGGTCGGTCAGCAGGGCGGCGTCCGAGGCCGGGAACGTCTTGGTGACCGCGATGAGCCGAACGGCGTTCTCCGCGCGCCCGGCGGTGCGGCAGGCGGTCGCGATCCGTTCCCGGACGGTCGTGAGCGCGGCGTCGATCTCCGCCCGTCGATCACTCATGACGCGTCCTCGGGGTCGAGCCACGTGAGCGCGGCCAATCGCCCAGTGGTCCCTTCCCTGCGGTGACTGAACAGCGTTTTGTCCTCGATCGTGCACCGCGGATCGATCCCGATCTTGGCGACACCGGCGTCGGCGAGCTGCTGCCAGAGACCGGCGCGGATGTCGAGCCCGGGCGTGCCCTTGCGGGTCTTGGACGCGCTGCCCGGCAGGTGGGCCGCCACGTCGGCCTGCATGGCGGCGGGCACCTCGTAGCACTCGCCGCACGCGGCCGGACCGAGCAGCACCTCGATCCGGTCGACGCTCGCGCCCGCCTTCTCCATCGCGGCGAGGGCGGCGGGGACCACCCCGATCCGCGCGCCGACCCGGCCGGCGTGGGCCGCGCCGACGACCCCGGCCTCGGGGTCGGCGAGCAGCACCGGCACACAGTCGGCGCAGAGGGCGACGAGCGCGAGGTTCGGTTCCGCCGTGACGATCGCGTCGGTCGCCTCGACGCCGCCGGGTCGCGGACCGTCGACGACCTCGGCGTTGCGGCCGTGGATCTGGTCCATCCAGACGAGCCGGTCCCGCTCGAGCCCGAGCTCGTCGGCGAGCCGCGCCCGGTTGGCGGCGACGTCGGCCGGGTCGTCGCCGACACCGCCACCGAGGTTGAACGACTCGTACGGCGGCTTCGACCGGCCACCGGCCCTGGTCGTCACCACCCGCCTGATCCGCAAGGTTCCCTCCGGGGTTCGGGAGTGCTTGTTCCACTATCCAACCGGATCGCCGGAGACGGATCGGGGCCGCCACGCGCTTGGCGTGACGGCCCCGTCTCCGAGCCTCGCGTTACCTCCGCATGAACGGCGGGACGTCGACCTCGCCGTCGTCCGGCTCGTCGGTCACCGGGACCGCGCGGGGCGGAAGGCTGCCCGTGCCGCCGGTGGGGCGGGGCCGGGGCGACGCCGCGGGCGGGACGCTCGCGTTGCCCATCGGGTTCGAGTAGCCGACCGCGGCCTGCCGGGGCGGCGGAGCGGTCTGCTGCGTGCTCGTGGCCGGGTTGGTCGGCTGCGGCGGGGTGGCCTGAGGCTGCGGGGTCACCTGGGCCTGCGGCGGGTTGGCATGCGGCGATGGGCGCGGCGGGTCGTGCTGCACGGGTGGCTGCGCCGGCGGGTGGACCGTCGCCGCCTGCGGCTGCGCGGGCGGCGGCGCGGGCTCCTGGTGCTCCGGCCTGCCGACCTCACCGGACTGGGCCGAGGCCGTGCCCGTGCTCCGCGAGCTGACCATGGTCGGGTCGAGCTTCTTGTGCGTGGGCGTGCCGCTGTCGAACCCCGCCGCGATGACCGTGACCCGGACCTCGTCGCCGAGCGAGTCGTCGATCACCGTCCCGAAGATGATGTTGGCCTCGGGGTGCGCGGCCTCCTGCACCAGCGACGCGGACTCGTTGATCTCGAACAGGCCCAGGTCGGAGCCGCCCGCGATGGCGAGCAGCACGCCGTGGGCGCCGTCCATGGACGCCTCCAGCAGCGGCGAGTTGATCGCCTTCTGCGCGGCCTGGACCGCGCGGCCCTCGCCGCGGGCCGAGCCGATGCCCATGAGCGCGCTGCCCGCGCCGGACATGACGCTCTTCACGTCGGCGAAGTCCAGGTTGATCAGACCCGGCGTGGTGATCAGGTCGGTGATGCCCTGGACACCGGACAGCAGGACCTCGTCGGCCGAGCGGAACGCGTCCATCAGCGAGACGCCGATGTCGCCGAGCTGCAGCAGCCGGTCGTTCGGGATCACGATGAGCGTGTCGCACTCGTTGCGCAACTCGGTGATCCCGTCCTCGGCCTGGCGCGCGCGGCGCTTGCCCTCGAACGCGAACGGCCTGGTGACCACACCGATGGTGAGCGCACCGAGCTTGCGGGCGATCGACGCGACGACCGGCGCGCCGCCGGTGCCGGTGCCGCCGCCCTCACCCGCGGTGACGAACACCATGTCGGCGCCCTTGAGGACCTCCTCGATCTCCTCGCGGTGGTCCTCGGCGGCCTTGTGACCGACCTCGGGGTTCGCGCCCGCGCCGAGGCCACGGGTCAGTTCGCGGCCGATGTCGAGCTTGACGTCGGCGTCGGACATGAGCAGTGCCTGCGCGTCGGTGTTCACCGCGATGAACTCGACGCCCTTGAGGCCGACCTCGATCATGCGGTTGACAGCGTTGACCCCACCGCCGCCGATTCCGACGACCTTGATCACCGCCAGGTAGTTGTGCGGGGGCGTCATCGGACCGCCTTCCTGATCTGAAGCCTTGTGCTGTTCCCCGAGACAGTCGCCAGACGTAAACCCTGAACCTCTACGAGAGACTTAGAGTTATGTCAAGCGCTGACGTCGAATCAGGACGGTAGGCATGGACCGTTCCCGTTTCCAGCCGCCACGCCGTGTAGTTGCGCTTCTGTGTGTGCCTTTCACCCTTCGCTACTCGCCGGTGCTGCCGTCCAGCAACTCGCGAAGCAGGTCCAGATGACCGGCGTGGCGCCCGGTCTCCTCAATCATATGGATCAAAACCCAGCGGAGGTTCACGGGTTCGCCGCCCCGCGTCGCGGTCGCCTCGAGGTCGAGGTTCTCCGCCACCGCCCTGCTCCGGGCGCACTCCTTCACGTAGCTCTCGACCAGCTCGGTCAGCGGCGTGGTCATGCCCGCGCGGAACTCGGCGTCCGGGTCGGCCGCGAACCGTTCCCGCCACTCGTCGGGCCTGCCGTCGAACAGCACGCCGAACCAGTACTGCTCCACATAGGTCAGATGGGCCACCAGCCCGGCGACGGTGGTCAGCTCGGACGGGACCAGCTGCTGGCGGGCCTGTTCGTCGGTGAGGCCGGTGGCCTTCACGACGACGGCCTCGCGGAGGAAGTCGAGGAAGCCGGTCAGCTGCTCGCGTTCACCCGCCACCCACGGCGGTTCGGTTCTGGGAGTCACCCGGCAACCGTAGGGAACTCCGGGGTCGCGACGTCATAGGTTTTTCCCGGGCGGGTCAGCAGCGGGGCGAGCACGGCGGCCTTGCGTTCGTTGTCGCGGGCGTTGCCCCACTTGATCACGCGGCGGTCGGCGAGGGTGAGGCGCACGTCGCCGGGGGTCTTCGCGGTCACGGTGACGACCTTGGCCCGCAGCTGCTTCGGGATGGCGGTGAGCACGGTGACGGCGGCCTTCGTGGCCGGGTTGTCCGGGCGGACGTCGTCCATCGCCAGGGTGGGCAGGCCCCTGGGGGCGGTCCTGGTGATCGCGTAGTCGAGGCCGGTGGCGTCGATCAGGTGGATCTCCTTGCCCGCTCTGCGCACGGCGACCGGGGTGCGCTCGGTGACGACGATCTCGACCGTGCTCGGCCAGGACCGCTCGACGACCACCTCGAACACCCTGGGCAGCCCGGCCACGCGGGCGGCGGCCTCGTCGGCGTCGAGGCGGACCATCGGCGTGCCGGGCTCGATGGCGGCGGCCGCCAGCACGTCGGCCTCCGCGATCTCCTTGACGCCGATGACCTCCACGGACCGCACTCCGAGCAGGGACGTGAACATCACCAGGTAGGCGACCACGACCACACTGACCACGGCCAGCACGGCGATCCACCGGCGGGCGAGGTACCGGCCGCGGGTCGGGCCGCTGTCCTCGGCGCGGGCCGCGGGCGGCCGCCGCCGGGTGAGGGTGCGGCTGGAGTCACGGGCGGGACGGGCCCGGGCGCGTTCCCGCTCGGCACGGCGGGCCGCGGCGGCACCGGCGCGGGTGCGGGCGGCGCCCGTGCGGCCCGAGGTGGCGCGGGCGGGTTCGGCGCGCTCCTCGGGCTCCTCCCGGGACTCCGTGCGGCGGCGGCCCCGGCTCCACGACTCACGCGGTGCGTCGGCCGCGCCGCGGCGGCGCCGGGTCGGCGAGCCGTCCCGGGTTCTGCCGCGCCGGGCGCGGTCGCCGCCGCGGGCCGTGCCGGTCATCAGGCCCTGACCCGGCGGTCCAGTTCGGCGATCAGCTCCTGGCCGAGCATCGTGACGTCACCGGCGCCCATGGTCAGCACGATGTCGCCCTCACCGGCCAGCGACGCGACCAGCTCCGGCACGCGCTCGAACGACGACTCGAACCGGACCTGCTCGGGCGGCAGCGGCACGTTGTCGACGATCAGCTGACCGTTGACACCGGGCTCGGGCTGCTCGCGGGCGCCGTAGACGTCCAGCACCACGACCTCGTCGGCCAGGCCGAGCGCCACGCCGAACTCCTTCGCGAACAGCCTGGTCCGCGAGTACAGGTGCGGCTGGAAGATCACCACGAGCTTGCCGCCGTGCGCGGCGGGACGGGCGGCCCTCAGCTGCGCGGCCACCTCGGTCGGGTGGTGGGCGTAGTCGTCGTACACGCGCACGCCGCCAGCCAGGCCCTTGAACTCGAACCGCCGCCGCACGCCGCCGAAGCTCGCGATGCCTTCGAGCAGGCCGTCGAGCGGCGCGCCGAGTTCGAGGCCCGCGATCAGGGCGCCGAGCGCGTTGAGGGCCATGTGCTCGCCCGGCACCGCGACCCGCACGTCGACCTCGGCACCGTCGAGGAGCACACGGGCGACGCCCGCGCCGTCCACGGGTTCGTAGGCGGTCATGGTGACGTCCGCGGCGGCACGGCCGTAGCGGCGCACCCGCACGCCCTTGTTCTCCGCCAGCAGGCCGAGCGCGGCCGCGCCGGGGTCGTCGGCGCAGACGACGAGCACGCCACCCTCGGTGACGCGGTCGACGAACGACTCGAACACCGCGTTGTAGGCCTCGGCGGTGCCGTGGTGGTCCAGGTGGTCGGGCTCCACGTTGGTGACGACCGCGACCGACGGCGAGAACGCGAGGAACGAGCCGTCGCTCTCGTCGGCCTCCGCCACGAAGACGCCACCCGCGCCGTGGTGGGCGTTGGCGCCGGACTCGTTGAGGTCGCCGCCGATCGCGAACGACGGGTCGAGCCTGCAGTGCTGCAGCGCGACCGTGAGCATGGACGTGGTGGACGTCTTGCCGTGCGTGCCCGCGACACAGGCGACGCGGTGGCCGTCCATCAACGCGGCGAGCGCGGCGGAGCGGTGCAGCACGTCGATCCCGCGGGCGGTCGCCTCGACCAGCTCCGGGTTGTCCGGCTTGATGGCCGACGACACGACGACGGCCGTGGGCCCGCCGTCGAGCAGGTCGAGGTTGGCGGCGTTCTGCCCGACCGCGACCTTCGCGCCCTGCGCACGCAGCGTCATCAGCGTCGGCGACTCCTTGGCGTCGGAGCCGGAGACCCGCACGCCCCGGGCGAGCAGGATCCTGGCGATCCCGCTCATCCCGGCACCCCCGATCCCGACCAGGTGCACCCGCTCCAGAACGGCCATTACTTCCCCACCACTTCCAGCACCATGCGCGCCAGCACGTCCGCGGCCTCCCGGTGCCCGGTGCCCTGCGCGGCGGCGCTCATCTTCTTGAGCCGCAACGGGTCGGTCAGCAGCGGCACGGTCAGCTCGGCGACGGCCTGCGGCGTCAGGTCCTCGTCCTTGACCATCAGCGCGGCGCCCGCGTCGACCATGGGCTGCGCGTTGAGGGCCTGCTCACCGTTGCCGTGCGGCAGCGGCACGTACACGGCGGGCAGCCCGATCGCGGACACCTCGGCGACGGTCATCGCGCCGCACCGGCACAGCACCGCGTCGGCGGCCGCGTACGCGAGGTCCATGCGCTCCAGGTACGGCACGGTCGCGTAGCGCGGCGCGCCGGGGAACTGTTGCACGGCAACGGACTTCTTCGGGCCGTGGGCGTGCAGCACGCCGATGCCGCGCTGGGCGAAGATCCCGGCGCACGCCGACACCGCGTCGTTGATCGACTGCGCGCCCTGCGACCCGCCGAACACCAGCAGCGTGGGCGCGGTCGGGTGCAGGCCGAAGAACTGGCGGGCCTGCGCACGCAGCCGGAACCGGTCGAGGCCGATGATCGAGCCACGCAGCGGGATGCCGATCACCTCGGCCTTCGGCAGGCCCGTGCCCGGCACGGCGACCGCGACCCGCTCGGCGTACCGGGCGCCGACCTTGTTCGCGAGACCGGCCTTGGCGTTGGAGTCGTGCACGACGATCGGGGTGCGGCCACGTGCGGCCAGGTACGCGGGCAGCGCCACGTAGCCGCCGAACCCGACGACGACGTCCGCGCCGACCCGGTCGAGCACCTCGCGGGTCTGCTTGATGGCGGAACGGACCTTGAGCGGCAGCTTCAGCAGGTCGACGTTCGGCTTCCTCGGCATCGGCACCGGCGGGATCATCTCCAGCTGGTAGCCGCGGGCCGGGATGATCTGCTTCTCCAGGCCACGTTCGGTGCCGAGCGCCACGACCCGGGCGTCCGGCCGGATCCGGCGCACGGCGTCGGCCAGGGCCAGCGCGGGCTCGATGTGCCCCGCGGTCCCTCCCCCGGCGACGACGACGCACGGTCCACGGTTGGCAGGGGTGGTCAAGAACGTCCTCCTAGTCTGCGGCGCGGGGCGGGCGGTCGGCCGCGGACGGTCGTTCGACCGACGGCACGACCCGATGAGCCTCGCTGCGTGGCGGGTGGCCGGACCGGCTTGCGCCTGACCGGCGGCTGGTAGGGCTCCGGGGCGGGGAGCCGCATCAGCCTGCCGAATCGTCCCGGCCCCTGTGAGCGTAGTGCGGCCACCGCTTCGGGCTCATGCCGCGCACAGTTCGCGAGGACGCCGAACACCAGCATGGTGGTCACGACGGACGTGCCGCCGGAGGAGATGAGAGGCAGTGTGATGCCCGTGACCGGCAACAACCCGACCACGTAGCAGATGTTGATCGCGGCCTGGGCGACCAGCCAGACGGTCAGTGTGGCGGCCACCATGCGGATCCACGGGTCGATGTTGCGGGTGGCGACCCGCATGCCGACGACCGCGAGCAGGCCGAACAGGCCGAGCACCAGCGCGCAGCCGACGAAGCCCAGCTCTTCGCCGATGAGCGCGAAGATGAAGTCGTTGTGAACGTTGGGCAGGTACTCCCACTTCGACTGGCCCTGCCCGATGCCCTTGCCGAACAGCCCGCCGTCCGCGAGCGCGTACAACGCCTGGTCGGACTGGTAGTCGGCGCCCTGGCTGTCCTCGCCGGGGTTGAGGAACGACACCACCCGGTCCAGGCGGTACTCGGTGCCGATGGCCAGCAGGACCACACCGGCGAGGCCGCCGAGCGCGAGCGCGCCGAACAGCCGCAGCTGGGCGCCGGCGAACCAGAGCAGCGCGATGAGCACGACACCGAGGGTGACCGTGCCGCCGAGGTCGGGCTGCAGCATGACCAGCGCGAACATGACCAGTGCGGCGGGCACGACCGGCACGAGCAGATGCCGGTACTGGTGCAGCAGGCCGCGCTTCACGACGAGGATGTGCGCACCCCACAGCGCGAGCGCGAGCTTGGCGAACTCGATCGGCTGCACCGACAGCGGACCGACGCGGAACCAGCTGCGGGTGCCGTTGAGCGTCGCGCCGAGCGGGGTCAGCACCAGCACCAGCGACAGGACCGTGAGCCACAGCGCGACCGGTGAGAGCGCGCGGATCTTCTGCAGCGGCACCCGCACGCCGATCCAGAACAGCACGAGCCCGACCAGCACGAACACGACCTGCTTGCCGAACACCGCGTAGGCGGAGCTGCCCTGGTTGATCGAGACGACCGGGGACGCGGACAGCACCATCACCAGCCCGATCACGATCAGCAGCGTGCAGATCGCGAGGACCAGGTGGAACGACGCGAGCGGACGCCCGAGCCACGCGGTCAGCCCGGTGCTGATGGCGTGGAGGCGGCCGGTGCGCGCCTTGCGCTTGCTCTTGCCCTCGGTGTCGCTGTCGGACGCGTTGTCTCTGACCGTCGTCATCCGCGCTCCGCCAGCACGTCCCGCACGGCGTCGGCGAAGGCCGCGCCGCGGTGCACGTAGCTGGCGAAGAGGTCGTGGGACTTGGCGGCGGGCGCGAGCAGCACCACGTCGCCTGCGAGAGCCATCGCGTTCGCCACGCGCACCGCAGTGAGCATGGGGTCATCGTCTCCTGAAGGGACGCGATGGACCGGCACATCCGGCGCGTGTCGCGCGAGTGCGGCCGCGAACACGTCCTGATCGGCCCCGATCAGGACCGCGCCGCGCAGCCGGGGCGCGGCCTCGGCGACCAGGTCGGCGACCTGCGCGCCGTGCAGCAGGCCACCGGCGATCCACACGACCGACTCGAACGCGCCGAGCGAGCCCGCCGCGGCGTGGGTGTTGGTGGCCTTGGAGTCGTTCACGTACCGGACGCCGTGGTCCTCGGCGACCAGCTCGACCCGGTGCGCCGGCGGCTGGAAGGCGCCCAGCCCGGCCCGCACGGCCTCCGGCGACACCCCGTACGCCCTGGCCAGCGCGGCCGCGGCGAGCGCGTTGGCGACGTTGTGCGGGCCGACGGGACGGACCTCCGCGACCGGCGCGAGCAGCAGGTCGCCGTGCACGAGCCAGCCGTCGGTGACGCCGAACTGGCCCGCGGCGGGGGTGCCGGTGCTGAAGCCGACCCGCTGCGGCACGTCCTGCGCAAGACGTTCGGTCTCGACGTCGTCGGCGTTGTAGATCGCGAGCCCGGCGCCGTCGAAGATCTTGCCCTTGTCGGCGACGTAGGCGGCCATCGTGCCGTGCCACTCGAGGTGGTCCTCGGCGATGTTGAGCACCGCGGCGGCGTGCGCGCGCATGGACGTCTGCCAGTGCAGCTGGTAGCTGGACAGTTCCACGGCGAGCACGTCGTAGCCGCCGAGCACGGCGTCGATCACCGGCAGACCGATGTTCCCGCAGGCCACCGCCTTGGCGCCGGACGCCAGCAGGATCGACTCGAGCATGCCGACGGTGGTGGTCTTGCCGTCGGTGCCGGTGACCGCGAGCCACACGGGCGGGTGCTCGAGGGTCTCGCCGAGCCGCCACGCCAGCTCGACCTCGCCGATCACCTCGATCCCGGCCTCGGCGGCCGCGGTGAGCAGCGGCGCGGTCGGGGGCCAGCCGGGGCTGGTGACGACCAGGTCGGTGCCCTCCGGCGGGGTGGTGAGCCCGGCGGCGGTCGTCACGCCGTCCGGCAGGTCGGCCAGCCGGTCGGCGGCCGCGTCGGTGACGGTGACACGCGCGCCGGTGCCGAGCAGGGCGGCCGCCACCGACTTCCCGGTGACGCCCGCGCCCGCGACGAGCACGTTCCTGCCCGCGAACATCAGTTGCCGCCCGCGCTCAGCCATTCCGAGTAGAAGAGGCCGAGGCCGAACATCGCGCAGATCCCGGCGAGCAGCCAGAACCTGATGATCACCGTGGTTTCCGCCCACCCGGCGAGCTCGAAGTGGTGGTGGAACGGCGCCATGCGGAAGAGCCGTCGGCGTGACGTGCGGAAGACCGCGATCTGCAGCACCACCGACAGCATCTCGACCACGAACAGGCCACCGACGATCACCATCAGCAGCTCGGTGCGGGTCGTGATGGACAGGCCGGCGACCAGGCCGCCGAGCGCCAGCGAGCCGGTGTCGCCCATGAAGATCTTCGCGGGGGCCGCGTTCCACCACAGGAAGCCGATGCAGGCGCCCATGGCCGCCGCCGCCACGACCGCCAGGTCGAGCGGGTCACGCACGTCGTAGCAGCCCGGCCCGGGATCGGACGCGCCGCAGTTGTAGCGGAACTGCCAGAACGTGATGACCACGTAGGTGCCGAACACCATCGCCGACGAGCCGCCCGCGAGCCCGTCGAGGCCGTCGGTGAAGTTCACCGCGTTCGACCAGCCCGACACCAGCAGGTAGCAGAACACGACGAACCCGATGGTGCCGAACGAGATGACCGTGAGGTCGCGGACGAACGACAGGTTGACCGACGCGGGCGTGAACCCGTAGCTGTCGGCGTAGTTCACCGCGAGGATCGCGAACGCCACGGCCACGACCAGCTGGCCGACCATCTTCGCGGTCTTGTTCAACCCGAGGTTGCGCTGCTTGCGGATCTTGATGAAGTCGTCGAGGAAGCCGACGAGGCCCAGGCCGACGGTGAGGAACAGCACCAGCAGCCCGGACGCGGTCGGGGCCTCGCTGTCCTCCGAGACCATCGAGGTGATCAGGTGGGCGGCGAAGTAGCCCACCACCATGGCCACCAGGATCGCGACGCCACCCATGGTCGGGGTGCCGCGCTTGGACTTGTGGCCCTCCGGGCCCTCCTCGCGGATCTCCTGGCCGAAGCCCTGCCGGGAGAACACCCTGATCAGGTATGGCGTGAACAGGATGGAGACGATGAGGGCGATCGCGGCGGCGATCAGGATGCCGATCACGCGCGGCTCCCCAGCAGCGCGTCGGCGACCCGCCACAGGCGTTGCGCGTTGGCGGCCTTGACCAGGACCACGTCGCCCGCGCGCAGCTCGGCGCGCAGCAGGTCGACCGCGGCGTCTACATCGGGCACCAGGACCGGCTCCTCTCCACGCGAGCCGGCACGGCTCGCACCTTGCTGCATTGGCTGTGCGGCCGCGCCGACCACGACCAGCCGGTCGACGGCGAGGTCCGCGGCGAGGCGGCCGATCTCCTCGTGAATCCGGTCGTGGTCGGCGCCCATCTCGGCGAGCGGTCCGAGCACGGCCCACGCGCGGCCTTGTCCGGCCCCGCTGATCGTCACCAGCGTCCTGAGCGCCTCGCGGGTGGCCTCGGGACTCGCGTTGTACGAGTCGTTGATGACCGTGACCCCGTCGCCGGTGGTCTCGACCGCCATCCGGCGCGCGGACACGGCCCTCGCGGTGGACAGGCCGGCGGCCACGTCGGCGAGCGGCATCCCGGCGGCCAGCGCGACCGCGGCGGCGGCCAGCGCGTTCGCGACCATGTGCGCGCCGTGCAGGGTCAGCGCGACCCGCGCCTCGCCCGCCTCGGTGACGAGCGTGAAGGAGGCCCTGGCCTGGGCGTCCAGCTCGACGTCGGCGGCACGCACGTCGGCGTGCTCGGCGCGGCCGAAGGTCAGCACCCGCGCCTTCGTGCGGCTCGCCATGGCCGAGACGTACGGGTCGTCGGCGTTGAGCACCGCGACACCGTCCTCGGGCAGCCCCTCGACCAGCTCGCCCTTGGCCAGCGCGATGGTCTCCTGGGAGCCGAACTCCTCGATGTGCGAGGTGCCGACGTTCAGCACGGCGCCGATCGTCGGCGGCGCGATCGCGCACAGGCCCGCGATGTGGCCGACCCCGCGGGCGGACAGCTCCAGCACCAGGTGCTTGGTGTCCTCGTCGGCTCGCAGCACGGTCCACGGGTGGCCGATCTCGTTGTTGAACGACCCTGGTGGCGCGACGGTGGCGCCGCGCGCGCTCAGCAGCGCGGCGATGAGGTCCTTGGTGGAGGTCTTGCCCGCCGACCCGGTGACGCCGACGGTCAGCATGCCCTTCGCGGTGAGCCTGCGCGCGACCTCGCGGGCCACGGCGGCGAACCCGGCAAGCACGGCGGCGCCGCTGCCGTCCCGGTCACCCGCCAGCGCGTACACGCGGGACGGCCCGTCGACCGCGACCGGCGGGACGAGCACCGCGGGCGCGTCGACCTCGCGGGCGGCGAGCACGGCGACCGCGCCGTCGGCGACCGCCCGGGCGGCGAAGTCGTGGCCGTCGACCCGCTCACCGGGCATCGCGACGAACAGGCCGCCCGGGGTGACCTCGCGCGAGTCGAACTCGACGGTGCCGGTGACGACCTCGTCGCCCGTCGCGTTGTGGAGGCGGCCGCCGGTCGCCTCGGCGACCTCGGCCAGCGTCAGCGGGATCATCGCCCACCACCGGCGTTGCGCCGATTGAACGGTCCATTCAACCGGGCCGGGGGCCCCCCGATTTTCACGGTAGCCGAGAGCACCGACGGATTCGGTGCGTGGCGGGTCATGTGGACTCCTCGTGCAGGCGGGCCCAGATCGCCGCCCTCAGTTCGTCGTGGTCGGAGAACGGGTGCACGACACCGCCCGACTCCTGACCGGTCTCGTGTCCCTTGCCCGCGATGACGACGACGTCACCGGGCCGTGCACGGTTCACCGCCTCGACGATCGCGGCGCGGCGGTCACCGATGTCCAGCACCTCACCCCGCTCCCCCGGCGGCACCGACTCCACCCCGGCCAGCATCGCGGCGCGGATCGTGGCCGGGTCCTCGGTGCGGGGGTTGTCGTCGGTGACGATCAGCAGGTCGCTGCGGCGGGCTGCGGCCTCGCCCATCATGGGCCGCTTCTCGGTGTCGCGGTCGCCGCCGCAGCCGAGCACCGCGATCACGCGGCCGTCGGTGCGGGCCCGCATGGCGTCGAGCGCCTGGGCGACCGCCTCCGGCTTGTGCGCGTAGTCGACGACCGCGGTGAAGTCCTGGCCGACCGCGACCCGCTCCATCCGGCCGGGCACCTCGACCGCGCCGAGCCCGGCCGCGATGTCGGTGGGCGCCACCCCGGCCGCGTGCAGGCAGGCGGCGGCCACCAGCGCGTTCGCCACGTTGAACCGGCCCGGCATCGGCAGCGTCACCGGCAGCGTCAGCCCGTCGGGCCCGTGCACGGTGAACGTCTGCTCACCGGTGTAGGAGGTGGTGAGACCGGACGCGGACCAGTCCCCGCCACCCTGCGTGGACACGGTGACCGTGCGCGGGGTGACGAGGCGCTTGCCCCACTCGCCGTCGGTGCACACCACCTCGGTGGTGGACCGGCCGTCGAACAGCAGCGCCTTGGCCTGGAAGTAGTCCTCCATGTCGGAGTGGAAGTCCAGGTGGTCGCGCGAGAGGTTGGTGAACGCGCCGACGGTGAACCGCGTGCCGCTGACCCGGCCGAGCGCGAGCGCGTGGCTCGACACCTCCATCGGCACGTGCGTGACGCCGCGCTCCAGCATCACCGCGAACAGCGCCTGCAGGTCCGGCGCCTCGGGTGTGGTGAACGCGCTGGCCAGCCGCTCCCCGGCGATCCTGGTCTCGACCGTGCCGACTAGCCCGGTCGTCGACCCGGCGGCCCGCAGGCCCGCGTCGATCATGTACGTCGTGGTGGTCTTGCCGGCCGTGCCGGTGACCCCGATGACCCCGAGGCGCAGCGACGGCTCGCCGTAGATCCACGCGGCGACCGACCCCAGCACCTGCCGGGGGTCGTCGTGCACGACGACGGGGACGTTCTTCAGCGCGGCGCGCCGGGCGCCCTCCTCGTCGGTGAGCACCGCGACCGCGCCAGCGCGGACCGCCTCGGCGGCGAAGTCGGCGCCGTGCACGCGGGCACCGGGCAGCGCGGCGAACAGGTCACCGGGGAGCACGTGCTGCGCACGGAGCGTCGCTCCAGTGACGTGGACGTCGTTCTCCTGGCCCAGGACACGCGCGTCCGCCCGCGCCACCAACGTGGTGAGCGGTACTGGTTCGATCCTGGTGGGGCGAGGCGGTGCCGTGACGGCCTTGCCAACGAGCTTGGCGGGCACGTCGCGAGAGGTTACCTGCGCACAGAGGGCGATCAAGGACACCCTGGTGCGGTCGGCCGTGTCGCGTTGGGCTAGACGGCGGGAGGCAACCCCGGCACCGCACCGCCAGAAGCGTCCGCAACCGGTTTCTTTCTGCGCAGGCGCAGGAACAACGCGGCCACCATGCCGCCCACGAGACCGGCGACGTGGCCCTGCCACGACACGCCCTCCCGCCCGAAGCCCACCGAGTTCCACATCGCGTACCCGTAGGCGAGCGCGACACCGATCGAGATGACGACGTCCGCGGGCCTGCGGTCGACGAACCCGCGCAGCAGCAGGTACCCGAAGTAGCCGAACACCACCCCGCTGGCACCGACCGTGACGCTGTTCTCCGGCGAGAACAGCCACACGCCGAACCCGCCGACGACGATCACCACGAGCGTCATCACCAGGAACCGCTTCGGGCTCGGGATGGCCGCCATCAGCCCGAGGCTGAACAACGGCAACGCGTTGCCCGCGAGGTGTTCGAGGCTGCCGTGCAGGAACGGCGACGTGACGATGTCGAGCAGGCTGCTCGGTTGCCGCGGCAGGATCCCGCCGGACTGCGCGAGCGAGTAGTCGGTCCCCGCGTTGACCAGCTGCACGAGCCACAACAGGCCCAGGAACGCGACCATCAACGACGCGGCGCGCCCGATCGGGCTCGAGAGCGCACCCTCCTCGTCCGGTGTCGGCAGCGGCGTACTCGGCAGAGTGCTCACACGTCGAGTATTCGGCACCCGGCCAACCGGCTCAATGCCCTGAAAGACGCTTTCGGGGCGTTGCGCGTCCCGAAAGCGTCTTTCAGGGCATTCCCCTTGCCAGGGTCAGGAACTCCTCCCGCCGGTGGCGTCGGTACTCGCGTTCCTTGTCCGGTGCCGGGCCGCGCAGCGACTCCGCCAGCTCCCCCGCCGCCTCCGCGTACCGGTGTTCGCGGGCCAGCAGCTCCGCGCGGATCGCGTGCAGGCGCGGGCTCGGCGGCAGCCCGGCCAGCAGCGCCAGCCCGGTTTCGGTCCCGTGAGCCTCCGCCGCCGCGACCGCGTGGCCCAGCTCCGCCGCCTCGCTCGGCGCGACCGACAGCAGAAGCTCGTACAGCCGCAGGATCTCCGCCCAGTCCGTGGCCGAGTAGCTCGGCACGCGGGCGTGCTCGGCCGCGATGGCCGCCTGGAGCTGGTAGGCGTCCGCCTGACCGCCGGTGCGGCGCAGCGAGTCGTTGAGCAGCTCGATGCCGCGGCCGATGGCGCACGTGTTCCACCGCGTGCGGTCCTGGCGGTCGAGCGTCACCACGTCGCCCGCCGCATCGAGCCGGGCGGGCCGTCGTGCGTCGGTGAGCAGCAGCAGCGCCAGTACCGCGGCGGGCATCGGCTGGTCCGGCAACAACCCGTGCAGCAGCTCGGCGAGCCGCACCGCCTCCGCGCACGTGTCGACGTCGTGGTCCACGTGCCCGGTCGTGTAGAGGCTGTGGATCACCCCGCACACCGCGGGCAGCCGGTCCGGCAGCTCCGCCGCCGAGGGCACCCGGTACGGGATGCGGGCGGCGGCGATCTTCTGGCGTGCCCTGGTCAGCCGCTTCGCCGTGGCGGGCTCGGTGGTGAGCAGCACGTCGCCGATCTGTGCCGGGGTCAGCCCGCACAACGTCCGCAACGCAAGGGCGATCCGCGTCGGCGGGGACAGCGACGGGTGGCAGCACGTGAAGATCAGCCGCAGCATGTCGTCGGCGACCACGTGGTCCGGTGGGACGTCCTCGCGGTGCAGGTCGGCGAGGCGTTCCTTGTCCTCGCGGACCCGTTCGCGCCGCAGGATGTCGATGGCCTTGCGGCGGGCGGTGACCGTCAGCCACGCCCTCGGCTCCGGCGGCACGCCCGTGACCGGCCACGCGCCGAGCGCCGCGATCGTCGCCTCCTGCACGGCGTCCTCGGCCAGCCCGACGTCGCCGAGGGTCCGGATGAGAGTGGCGAGGATGCGCGTGCCCTCGACCCGGACCGTCTCGGCGACGGTGTCGTGCTCCGGCCGCACCTACTTGGCCGCGATGACCGGCCGGACCTCGACGGCCCCGCCCCAGGCCGCCGGGATCTCCGCGGCGATCTTCACCGCCTCCTCCAGGTCGTCGGCCTCGATCAGGTAGTAGCCGGTCAGGGCCTCCTTCGTCTCGGCGTACGGGCCGTCGGTCGTCACGACCTGGCCGCCGCGCGCGCCCTCCACCCGGACGACCGTGGCCGTGCCGGTCGGGTGCAGCACGGCGCTCTGCACGATCCGGTCGGCGTGGTCCACCCCGAACTTCCGGTACTCGGCCAGCTCCTCGGCGTGCTCCGGCGCCCACCAGTCGACGTCCGCGGTGAAGGTCATTGCGAGGTACTGCGCCATCGGGTCCTCTCCTCCGTCCCGGCCCACCCTGGGCCGTCAAGCATGGAACGAACGGGCCCCGTTCCGAAAGGACATCACCCGGCCACCCTTTTCTCGATGCCGTCCAGCAGGGCCGCGAGACCGGTGTGGAACGTCTCCGTGGCCGCCTGCTCCTGGTACGGGACGGTCTCGTCGGCCAGTGTGAAGCCACCCGCGCGCGCCAGCCTGGCGACCATCGGGAAGCGCTCGTCGAAGTCGGTGGCCATCTCCTCCAGGAGCGCGGACCGCGCGTACCACCACTCGTCGTCGCCGGTGCCGGTCGCCGCCGCCGCGTCCCTCGCCTCGGCGACGACCTGCGCCACCCCCCGGACGAACTGGAACAGCGCACCGGTCAGCTGCCGCGTCGCCGCCGGGTCGAGCCCGCTCGCGAACAGGATCCGCAGCACCTCGTCCAGCACGACGTACTCGTTGGGCCCCAGCACCGGCCGGGCCTGCGACACCTGTAGCACCCACGGGTGGCGCAGGTAGAACGCCCACAGGTCGCCCGCCCACGCGGTGAGCGCGGGGCGCCAGCCGTCGGCCAGGTCGTAGGTGTGGTGGGCCTCGGCGATCACCGTGTCGTACATGAGGTCGACCAGCTCGCTCTTGCTGGGCACGTACGTGTAGAGCGCCATGCCGGTGCGGCCGAGCCGTTCGCCGACGGCACGCATCGACAGCGCCGCCATGCCGTACTCGTCGGCGATCCCGATGGCCGCGGCGACGATCGCGTCGACGCTGAGCCCCTGTCTGGGCCCTGGTTTCGGCTCCTCGGCGGCCGATTGGCGCCACAGGAGCGCCATCGACCGCCGCGCGTCGCCCTGACCGGCGAACACCACCACGATTGCAACTCCTTACGTCGTAAAGTACTGTCGCTCGGGCATCACTTTACAGTATAAAGAGAGAGGCGGCGACGTGCGCGACCCGGCCGACAGCCACGACATGATCGAGGTGCGCGGCGCCAGGGAGAACAACCTGGCCGACATTTCCGTCGACATCCCCAAGCGCAGGCTGACCGTGTTCACCGGGGTGTCGGGCTCCGGCAAGTCCTCGCTGGTCTTCGGCACGATCGCGGCCGAGTCACAGCGGTTGATCAACGAGACGTACTCGGCGTTCCTGCAGTCGTTCATGCCCGCGCTCGGCAGGCCGGACGTGGACCGGCTGCACAACCTGTCGGCGGCGATCGTCGTGGACCAGGAGCGGATGGGCGCGAACTCCCGCTCCACGGTCGGCACCGCGACCGACGCGCACACGATGCTGCGGATCGTGTTCTCGCGGCTCGGCGAGCCCGCGGTCGGCCCGTCGACCGCGTTCAGCTTCAACCTGCCCGACGGCATGTGCCCGCGCTGCGAGGGCATCGGCAAGGTCAACTCGATCGACGTGGACCAGCTGGTCGACCGGGAGCTGTCGCTGAAGGAGGGTGCCATCACGGTGCCGAACTTCGCGGTCGACTCGTGGTACTGGCAGTCGATGGCGCACTCCGGGTTCGTCGACCCGGACAAGAAGCTGGCCGACTACACCGAGCAGGAGTGGCAGGACTTCCTGTACAAGCCCGCCACGAAGATGAAGTTCGGCGGCGTCAACACGAACTACGAGGGCCTGGTCGTCAAGGTGCAGCGCCTGTTCCTGTCGAAGGACAAGGAGGCGGTGCAGCCGCACATCCGCGCGTTCGTCGACCGGGCGGTCACGTTCTCCGCGTGCCCGGACTGCCACGGCGCGCGGCTGAACGCGGCCGCGCTGTCGTCGCGGATCGACGGGAAGAACATCGCCGACTGCGCCGCCATGCAGATCAGCGACCTGGCCGAGTTCGTCCGCGGCCTCGACGCCCCGTCGGTGGCGCCGCTGCTGAAGACGTTGGGCGAGACACTGGACTCGCTGGTGGAGATCGGTCTGGGGTACCTGTCGCTGAACCGCGAGTCGGGCACGCTGTCCGGCGGCGAGGCGCAGCGCGTGAAGATGGTGCGGCACCTGGGTTCCAGCCTGACGGACGTGACCTACGTGTTCGACGAGCCGACCGTCGGCCTGCACCCGCACGACATCCGGCGCATGAACGACCTGCTGCTCCGGTTGCGGGACAAGGGGAACACGGTGCTCGTGGTCGAGCACAAACCGGAGACGATCGAGATCGCGAACCATGTCGTGGACCTCGGGCCCGGCGCGGGCCCGGCCGGTGGCCGGGTCTGCTACACCGGCGACGTGGCCGGTCTGCGGGCGTCGGACACGCTGACCGGCAGGCACCTGGACCACCGGGTGACGCTGCGGCCACAGGTCCGCGAACCGGCCGGGCACCTGCCGATCCGGGGCGCGTCCCTGCACAACCTGCGGCACGTGGACGTGGACGTGCCGCTGGGCGTCCTGACGGTGGTGACCGGCGTCGCCGGGTCGGGCAAGTCGTCGCTGATCCACGGCTCACTGTCCACACGGGACGACGTGACCGTGGTGGACCAGTCCGCGATCAGGGGTTCGCGGCGGTCGAACCCGGCGACGTACACCGGCCTGCTCGACCCGATCCGCACGGCGTTCGCCAGGGCCAACGGTGTGAAGGCGGCGCTGTTCAGCGCGAACTCGCAGGGTGCGTGCCCGAACTGCAAGGGCATCGGCCTGGTGTACACGGACCTCGCCATGATGGCCGGCGTCGCGTCGGTGTGCGAGAAGTGCGAGGGCAGGCGGTACACCGAGGAGGTGCTCCGGTACACGTTGCGCGGCAAGAACATCAGCGAGGTGCTGGCGATGTCGGTGACGGAGGCGCGGGACTTCTTCCCGTCCGGCGGCGCACGGGCGATCCTCGACCGGCTCAGTGACGTCGGCCTGGGCTACCTGGGCCTCGGCCAGCCGCTGACCACCCTGTCCGGCGGCGAGCGCCAGCGCGTGAAGCTCGCGATCCGCATGTCCGAAGGCGCGGGCACCTACGTCCTGGACGAGCCCACGACGGGCCTGCACCTCGCGGACGTGGACAACCTCCTCGCCCTGCTCGACCGCCTGGTGGACAAGGGGAACACGGTCATCGTCATCGAGCACCACCAGGCGGTGATGGCGCACGCCGACTGGATCATCGACCTGGGCCCCGGCGCGGGCCACGACGGTGGGCGGGTGGTCTTCGAAGGCACCCCGGCGGCACTGGTCGCGGGCGGCGGGACGCTGACGGCACAACACCTGAAGCAGTACCTGGAGCGCCCGTAACGACGATCAGCTCGAAAACCCCGCCCGGCGCAACTCGTCCAGCAGCGCGGGCCGACGAGCATGCGCCAACCGCAGCGAGGCCACGAAACTCGCGACCGACTCCCCGCACCGCTCGGCACAGGCCGCCATCTCCTTCAGCAGCACGCACGCCTCCCGGTACGCGTCCCGCCCACCCCGCCCGAGGCACTCCGACACCAGCGTCCGGTACGCCCCGAGCACGTCGGCGGGATGCGTCTCGGCCCGCAGCCGCACCACCTCCACGCCGGCGCAGTCGTGCTTCACCGCCGCGAGCCACGCCTCCTCGACGTCCCCGTCGTCCACGAGCGCACCCACCAGCTCCTCGGGCGGCAGCACCTCCAACGCCCACGACCGCAGCCCCGACCACACCTTCGCCGAGATCGCCGTGTGCCGCAGCCGCCCGTAACAGACCCGGGTCCGTGCCGACCGGAGGTCGGCCTTCCGCAGTTCCACCGCCTCGTCACCACGCTGGCCGTCCAGGTACGACTCGACCAGCAGCTCCGTCAGGGACAGGTCGCGGGTCTCCGCCACCCCGCGCTCGGCCCACCTGATCGCCTCGTCCAGCCTGCCCGCGTGCCGCAGCACCGACACGATCTCCCGGTACGACCGCACCGCGGGCAGGTCGTCGGCGAGCACGTCCACCAGCGTGTCCACGTCACCGGACGTCTTCGCCAGCTGCTCGCGCATCCCGCGCAGCACGGTGTGGTCCGCGTCGTCGTCGAGGGCGTGCCACGCCTCGTCCAGGAGCGTGCGGTACGCGGCCATGCCGGTCTCGCCGAGGGGTTCCGCGAAGTCGCCGATGTCGATCGTCGGCCACGTCGGCCAGTTCGACCGCACCTGGAACAGCCACGCCGCGAGCTTCGCCGGGTTCGGCCGCGCCGCGGCACACGCCCGCGCGTACAGCTTCACCGCACGCCGGGCCACCCCCGAGATCGCACCCGACGGGTCGTCGACCGCGCCCATCGCCGCGACGAGCAGTTCCACCGCGTGCCGGGCGAGCGGCCGTGCCTCGGCGGCGTGCCCGGCGTCCACGAGGTCCCGCACCGTGTCGACGACGTCCTTGGCACGGGTGGCGTAGTCGGCGTCGGCGAAGCCGCGGACCCGCAGCGCACTGTCGAGCTGCCTACGCAGCACCGCCACCTGCGGCGCCCCCGTGCTGCCCGCGCGCAGCACCAGCTGCCGGTACAGCGCCGGGTCGCGCTTCGCCTGCTCCAGCAGGAGTTCCACCAGTTCACGCTGGTCCAGCGAACGCAGGTACGTCTCGATGTCCGCCTCCGGAGCGGACGCGCCGGACGCCAGCAGGACCAGGCCCACCGCCACGCAGTGCTTGCAGAAGTTGCCCTCCACACCGAACGGGCAGCCGCACTCACCGGTCAGCGCGTCGTTGTCCCGCCCGAGCCACACCTCGTAGACGTCCTTGCCCCGCACGGCCGCCCGCACCCCGAGCGCGGTCGGCTGCAGGTCCCCCACCGCATCGACGTACTCCCGCCCACGACGGAAGGACCCGTCACCCGCGACAGCGCGAAGATCGTCCTCGGTGAACCACATTGCGCAATCAAAGCGCACCTCACCGAGAATTCACGAAACGCGAGGTCATGGGCGCGTCATGAAGCGGGCGATCTCCTCACCCAGCCGCTCCCCCGCGTCCTCCTGCAGGAAATGGCCGGCGCCCTCGATGACCGGGTGCTCGCGTCCGGCGGCGCCCGGGATCAGCTTGCGCAGGATCGGCGCCATCGGCCCGGTGATCGGGTCGCCGTCGCTGAACGCGCACAGGAACGGTTTCTCCCACTTCCGCAGCACCTGCCAGGCCGCCAGGTTCGCCGGTGCCGCCGGGTCCTCCAAGGACACCGGCACCAGCCCCGGCATCACCCTCGGCCCGACCTTGTACGACTCGTCGGGGAACGGTGCGTCGTAGGCGGCACGGACAGCGTCGGACAACACCGTCGTGCAGCCCGACTGCACGAACCGGCCGATGTCCAGCGACGGCGCGTTCTCCACGGCCCGCCGGAACTGCCACCACACGTCCGGCATGCCGTGCTCGCCGGTCGGCAGGCCCGTGTTCGCCGCGACGATCCGCGCCACCCGGTCCGGGTGCTCCGCGGCCACCCGCAACCCGATCAACCCGCCCCAGTCCTGACCGACGACCGTCACGTCACGCAGGTCGAGCACGTCGAACGCGAGCGCGCGCACCCACTCCACGTGTGCCGCGTACGTGTGCGCGGCGGCCCCCGGCTTGTCCGAGCGCCCGAAACCGACCAGGTCAGGTGCGACCCCGCGGATTCCCGCGTCCGCCAGCACCGGCAGCACCTTGCGGTACAGGAACGACCAGCTCGGCTCCCCGTGCAGCAGCAACGCGACCGGCCCGTCCTCGGGACCGGCCGTCACGTACGCCATCCTCAGCCCGCCGACCGTCGCGTACGACGGGGGGTACGGGAAGTCCGGCAGGTCGGCGAACCGGGCGTCGTCCGTGCGCAGAGTCATGCCCAGCATGATTACTGCTGGATGAGCGGAACGAAAGGCGTCTGCTTCTTCGACAGCGGGATGTTGTACGTCTGCGCGAGGTGCGAGGCGATGTCGTGGAACAGCGGCGCCGCGGTCTTGCCCTCCGGCGGACCGCCGACGTACTTCGGCCGGTCGATCATGATGCCGACGACGAACCTCGGGTCGTCGGCGGGCAGGATGCCCGCGAACGTGATCCAGTACTTCTCCTGGCTGTACCGGCCGATCGTCCTGTCGAACTGCTGCGCGGTGCCGGTCTTGCCGGAGATCTGGTAGCCGGTCAGCGCGGCGGGCTTGCCGGTGCCGTTGTTCGGCGTCGGCGCGTCCTGCACCACCGCGCGGAACATGTCGCGCACGACCTTCGCGGTCTTCGCGTCGACCACCCGCACCGGCTTCGGCTCGGGCTCCGGGATCCGCTCGCCCTCCGGCGTGACCCGCTCGGCGACCACCCTCGGCGGCACGCGCACACCGTCGTTGGCGACCGCCTGGTACATGCCCGCCATCTGCAGCACGGTCATCGACAGGCCCTGCCCGATCGGCAGGTTGCCGAACGTCGACCCGGACCACTGGTTACGCGGCGGCACGCGGCCGGCGCTCTCGCCCGCCAGACCCACACCCGTACGGGCGCCGAGGCCGAGCTTCTTCAGCATCTGGGAGAACTTGTCCTGCCCGCACTCCTGCGCGAGCATCAGCGTGCCGACGTTCGACGACTTCGCGAAGATCCCCGTCGTGGTGAACGGTTGCGTGCCGTGGGACCACGCGTCGCGGACGGTGCGGTCGGCGACCTGGATGCGGCCCGGCACCTGGTGCACGTCCAACGGCGAGGTGATGTTCTGGTCGACCGCGCACAACGCGGTCACGACCTTGTTCACCGAGCCCGGCTCGTACGGGTTGCTGATCGCCGGGTTGCCCATCTCCTCGATGTCCCAGCCGTTGCTGCTCGGATCGAACGTCTTGTCGTTGGCGAGCGCGTAGACCTCGCCGGTCTTCGCATCCATGATCACCGCGCTGCCGCCGCGCGCCTGCGCCTTGGCGACGTAGGCCGCGAGCGCCTGCTGCAGGAAGTACTGCAGATCGGCGTCGATGGTCAGCACGAGGTCCGAACCGTCGACCGCGGGCCGCAGGTCCCGCTCGGTGCCCGGGATGATGACGCCGTCGTCACCTTCCTCGGTGGCCACCTCCTGGCGGCCGGGCTTGCCTGCCAGCTCGTAGTCCCGCAGCAGCTCCAGGCCCGCCAGGCCGTGCAGGTCGTGCTTCTTGACGTCCTTGTCGTCCATGCGCCAGTTGGCGACGCCGATGATGTTGGCCGCGGTCGTCTTGCCCGGGTACTCGCGCTCCGCGCGGTACTCGGAGATCACCGACGGGTACTCGTCCTGGATCTGCCGCGCCACCCCGGGCTCGACGTTGTGCACCAGGTAGACGAAGTTGGCGTCCTTGCGGAGCTTGTCGAGCAGGTCGCCCTCCGACACCTTGCCGCCCAGCTTCGTGGCCATGAACCGCGCCATCTCCTGGGTCTCGGTGTCGAAGTTCAGCGGCTCACCCTTGGCCTTGCCGTCCTTGATGTTCTTGTTGAAGGTGTCGATCTCCTTGCGCTGCGCCCTCGGCTGGAACGCGAGCGACCGCGACTCGACGCTGAACGCCAGCGCCATGCCGTTGCGGTCCAGGATCGAACCGCGGTGCGCGGGCAGGTCGATCTCCGTCATCCGCTGCCGCTCGGCCTTCGCGGCGAGCGCCTCGGCCTCGAACCCCTGCACCTGCACGAGCTTCAGCCCGGCCGCGACCAGCGCCGCGATCAGCAGGAAGCGCACGACGACGACCCGGACGTGGTGGTTCGGCGGCTTGCGCTTCGCACGGACCAGCCGCCGCGGCCCCGTCGGCACCGTGCGGGGCGGCGGCCGGCGACCGGAGCCGTGCGTCGCGGCACGCGGCGGCACGCCACGGGGCGCGCCACGGCCCGGCAGACCGCTCCGCACGGGCACACCGGACGCGGCGACGCGCTGCACCGGCCGCCGGACCGGCCCGCCGGGACGCCGTGCCCTGGGCTGCCCCGGCATCAGCCACCGCCTCCAGCGGACCGAAGGACCCCATCGGCAGTTGCCGTCGTGACGCTCATCCGCCCGCACCTCGCTGGTTGGCCGGCGGCGAGGTCTGGGTGGCGGGCGGCTTGGGTTTCTCCACCGGCTTCTCCACCGGCTTCGGGTCACCGACGAGGACCACCGTGCCGTCGGGCTTCACCACGAGCCGCGCCGGGTCGCCGGCCGGGACCATGCCCATCGCCTTCGCGCGCTCGGCCAGCGACGCGGCCGACTCCTTCTCCGTCACCTCGCGCTGCAGCACGGCGGCCCGCTCGGACAGCCGCTCCACGTTCTTCTTGGCCTCGTCGAGGCGGTAGGAGTCCGCGATCGCCTGCGTTGACAGCCACAGCGTGGCCGCGACGCCCACCACGAGCAGCACGATGATCAGCACCGCGAACGGCACCCGGCCCGCGCCGTGGTCGAGGTCCTCCTCCACCACGCGCTGGACCGGCCTGCCCTCGCGCTGCGCTCGTCGTGCGTAAGCCCGTTGCGCCGCCGCGGACCTGGTGCGCCCGGGAGTCCGCGTGGGCGCGGGCTCCGCCGTCTCCGTGCTCCGGGTACGAGTCGGCTCTGCCTGGATGGTCATGCCGCCTCCAGAATCCGCTCGGCCGCACGCAACCGGACCGAGGCCGCACGCGGGTTGTGTTCGATCTCCTGCTCGTCCGCCTGCTCGGCACCCCGGGTCAGCAGCCGCAGCTGCGGCCCGTGCCCCGGCAGCTCGACCGGCACGCCCTCCGGCGTGCGGGACTTCGCCAGCTCGGCGAGCGCCTGCTTGACGATCCGGTCCTCCAGCGACTGGTAGGACTCCACGACGATCCGGCCACCCACCCGCAGCGCACGCAACGCGGCGGGCACGGCGGCGCGCAACGCGTCCAGCTCGCCGTTGACCTCGATGCGCAACGCCTGGAACGTCCGCTTGGCCGGATGCCCGCCCGTGCGCCGCGACGCCGCCGGCACCGCCTCGTACAGCAGCTCGACCAGCGGCCCGCTGGTGGTGAACGGCGCGGTGGCCCGCGCACGCACGATCCGGTCGACGATCCGCTTCGCGAACCGTTCCTCGCCGTAGTCGCGCAGGATCCGCACCAGGTCACCGGGCGGGTAGGTGTTCAGCACCTCGGCCGCGGTCAGCTCCGCGGTCGGGTCCATCCGCATGTCGAGCGGTGCGTCCTTGGCGTACGCGAAGCCGCGCTCCGCGACGTCCAGCTGCATCGACGACACACCGAGGTCCATGAGCACGCCCGCGACGCCGCCCTTCGGCGCGATCCCGAGGCGGGACAGCACCTCCGGCAGCTCGTCGTAGACCGCGTGCACGAGGTGCACCCGGTCACCGTGGCGGGCGAGCCGCTCACGGGAGCGGTCGAGCGCGTTCGGGTCCCGGTCCAGACCGACCAGGGTCAGCTCGGGGTGCGCGTCGAGGAGCGCGTCGGAATGGCCGCCGAGGCCGAGGGTGGTGTCGACGAGAACCGCGCCGGGCGTGTCGATTGCCGGTGCGAACAACTCGAGGACGCGTTCGAGGAGAACAGGAATGTGCGCGGTCGAGCCCATGCCGAACACACCCCCTCTCCCGCCGAATATCCAAACGGGTGCCGCCAGGTCCCCGCCCGCTCGTCGAACCTGGCGCCGGGGAAGGTGTGCCAGGGTCGAAGGCGAGCGGAACGGAGGCCTCGCGGCACCCGCGCCCATGCCCGTGATTACCGCTCCCGTCAGAACACGCCGGGCAGGACCTCCTCCCGTGCCTGGGAGTAGTCGTCCTCGTGCTCGTCCAGGTAGGTCTGCCACGCTTGCGCGTCCCAGATCTCCAGGCGGGTGATCGCACCGATGACCACGCACTCCTTGGTCAGCCCCGCGTAGCGGCGGAGCTCCGGTGCGATCGCGATCCGCCCCTGGCCATCGGGCCGCTGCTCATCCGTGCCGGCGAACAGGTACCGCTGGTAGGCGCGAACCGCCTCGTTCGTCAAGGGAGCGGCAGCCACTTTGCGTGCCATCTCCTCGAACTCCGCTCGCGGGAAGACGTAGAGACAGTGGTCCTGACCCTTTGTCACCATCAGCCCGCCCGCGAGGGCGTCCCGGAACTTGGCAGGCAGCGTGAGCCGCCCCTTGTCATCCAGCTTCGGGGTGTGCGTACCGAGGAACATCAGGGTCCGCACCTCCCCTACCGGTCCATCCGGACCAGCCATGGGGCCCCCTTCCGCCCCACTTGCCGCCACCGTACCCCACTTTTCACCACAGTCAACGTCGAATGACGGGAAACTGCCGCGCGGGCCCCGGCATTTGCCCAGGTCAATGCGTGGGGGGAACGGTGGGGGGCGGTGGCGGGACTCCCCCATCCGGGTGCCGCACGCGCCACCGGCGGTGCCCGGAGAAGCGGCCGAACGGACCGTTTCAGGGGCTCGCGGGTTCGGCGTGGGGTGTTGTGGGGAAGCCCTGTGGGGAGAAGTGGAGGACCCCGCTCACCGGCAATTCGGCCGACCGGAACACACCCGGGCCGAAAGGCGTAAAGATAGAGGGACACACCCGTGCCCCCGGCCGTGCCGGAGGGTTGGGGTACTTCTCGGAGGTTTGACACACTTCGTAGCAGGCTCTGTCGAGCCTACGAAGTTCTCAGGAGGTCGCGTGACGTCGAGTACCCCGCCATCGGCGCTGCCCGGTAATCCCTACGCGGCACACGGCGGCGACCCCTACGCCCACAACGGCGACCAGAGCACGCAACAGCAGCACACCCAGTACCGCCAGGTCGCGCCGCTGGACGAGCTGGGCGCCGCCGCACAACGGATCGCCGCGAACGTCGAGCGGGTCCTCGTCGGCAAGCCGGAGGTCGTGCGCATCGCGCTCGTGACACTGCTCGCCGAGGGGCACCTCCTCGTCGAGGACGTGCCCGGTGTCGGCAAGACGTCGCTCGCCAAGGCGCTGGCCAGGTCCATCGACTGCACGGTGAGCCGCATCCAGTTCACCCCCGACCTGCTGCCCTCCGACGTCACCGGCGTCTCGATCTTCAACCGGCAGACCAACGAGTTCGAGTTCCGGCCCGGCCCGGTGTTCGCGAACATCGTGGTCGGCGACGAGATCAACCGCGCCTCCCCGAAGACGCAGTCGGCGCTGCTCGAGTGCATGGAGGAGGAGCAGGTCACCGTCGACGCCAACACCTACCACCTCGAGTCGCCGTTCATGGTCATCGCGACCCAGAACCCGATCGAGATGGAAGGCACCTACGCGCTGCCCGAGGCGCAGCGCGACCGGTTCACCGCGCGCGTGTCGATCGGCTACCCCGATCCGGCCGCCGAGCTCGCGATGGTGGACGAGCACTCGGGCCACAACCCGCTCGCCGACCTGCAGCCGGTGTCGCACGCCGACCAGGTTAAGCACCTGGTCGAGACGGTGCGCGCGGTCAAGCTCTCCCCCGACATCCGCCGCTACGCCGTCGAGCTGGTGTCCGCGACCCGCCGGCTGCCGGAGATCCGGATCGGCGCCTCTCCGCGGTCGACGCTGCACCTCGTGCGCGCGGCCCGTGCGCAGGCCGCGCTGTCCGGCCGTGACTTCGTGGTCCCCGACGACCTCCACGCCGTCGCCGTGCCCGTGCTCGCGCACCGGCTCGTGCTCACCCCGGAGGCCCAGGCTGGCCGCCGCTCCCCCGCCGAGCTGATCCGCGCCCTCGTGCAGCGGGTGCCGGTGCCGCAGTCGGGGCCACCGGCAGCGCCGCAGTCCGGCGGCAAGTGGGCCGCACGCGGGGACAGGTAGCCGACCGGTGGCGCGGCCGCTCAGAGGTGCGCTCTCGGGCCTGACCACGCGCGGGCGCTGCCTGCTCGCGGCCGGGCTCGCGGCGGCGCTGTGTTCCGTCGTGCTGAACGAGCGGGACCTGCTGCGGGTCTCCGTGTTCGTGGTGGCACTGCCGATCCTCGTGTGCCTGCTGACCGCGGTGGCGCGGGTCGGCCTGCACGCGCAGCGGCAGATCAACCCGATCCGCACGCCGGTCGGCGGGCGGGCCGAGGTGACGCTGCACATCACGTCCACCGGCAGGCTGCCGACCGGCGGGCTGCTCGTGTCCGACGGCGTGCCGTACTCGCTCGGCGGCAAGCCGAGGTTCGTCATCGAGCACCTGCCGAGGCACACCGGCACCCGGCTGCGCTACCACGTGCAGCCGATGCTGCGCGGCGTCCAGGCGCTCGGCCCTTTGAAGGCGACGATCACCGACCCGTTCGGGCTGGCCGAGTTCGAACGGGAACTGGCGCACACGTCACGGCTGATCGTCGTGCCGCGCGTGGTGAAGCTCGTCGGCGTGCCCGGCGGGTCCGGGCTCGGCTCCGGCGACGACGGGTCGGTCCGGCTCAACGCGGGCCAAGGCGAGGACGACGCGATCGTGCGCCCGTACCGGCAGGGCGACGACCTGCGGAAGGTGCACTGGCGGTCGACCGCGAAGCGCGACGAGATGATGGTGCGCGTCGAGGAACGGCCGTGGCGTGGCGGTACGACCGTGTTGCTCGACCACCGCGCGTCCGCGCACCGCGGCACCGGCGCGAACTCGAGCCTCGAGTGGGCCGTGTCGTTCGCGGCCAGCGTCTGCCTGCACCTGCACCGCTACGGGCAGCGGATCAAGCTCGTCACCGAGTCCGGTGGTCTGATCGTGCGCGACCACGGCGACGGCACCCACAACGACCACGCCGTGCTCGACGCGCTGGCCGCGCTACAGGCCACGCCGACGACCAGCATGGACAGCGCGGGCGACCCCGCGGGCGGGCAGGAGCTGATCGCCGTTCTCGGCGCGACCACACCCGAGTCGCTGTCGCAGCTGATCGGGCACCGGTCGCGCGGCACCCGCAGCCTCGCCGTGCTGCTGGACACCTCGGCGTGGGCGGCGCCGGACGAGGGCGACGCGGGTTCCGACATCGAAGGCGCGACCGCGCTGCTGCGCGGCGCGGGCTGGGGGGTCACCGTGGCACGGCCGAACACGCCGATGGCCGCGACGTGGGCGACGCTGTGCCGCACGCACGGCACCCGCGCCGACACGGTGATCACGGGATAGGGAGTGGCACGAGCGTGGCAGTAACGACCCCACCGGCAACCCCGGCACGGCCGCCGTCGGGCGCGCCGAGACCCGACGCGCCGCCGCCGTCCGGTGGCGAGCTGAACTCGGCGCAGTGGTCGATGACCGTCACGCCGGTGGTCGCCGCCGTCACCGTGCTCTGCGCGTCGCTCGCGCTGTCCGGCGTCATCGAGGGTCTCCGCTGGTGGGGCTACTCGGGTGTCGCGGTCACGGTGGTGACCGCGGTGGGGCTCGGGTTGCGGGCCGCGCGGACACCGGTCCTGCTGGTCGGTCTCGCGCAGATGTTCGCGCTGCTCTGCCTGCTCGTGGCGTTGTTCACCGACGAGGGCGTGCTCGGGATCCTGCCCGGCCCGGACGCGCTCGCCGAACTGGGCAACGTGCTCCAGACGTCTGTCGAGGTGGTGCGGACCGGGGTGCCGCCGGTGCCCGCGACGCAGGCCGTGCTGTGCCTCGTGGTGATCGCGATCGGCCTGGTGGCGGTGCTCGTCGACACGCTCGCCGTGTCCGCGGGGACGCCGGCCGCGAGCGGGCTGGTGCTGCTGTGCGTGTACGCGGTACCCGCCTCGCTCGCCGACGACATGCTGCCGTGGTGGGCGTTCGTGCTGGGGGCGCTGTCGTTCGCGGCGTTGCTCGCGGTCGACGGCGCGCACCGGCACCAGCTGTGGCGCAACCGGCCGACCGTCCAGGGCACCAACGGCGGGCTCGGTGGGCCCGCCGCGCTGGTGGCGGGTGCGGTCGCGATCGCGTTGGTCGCGGGCGGCACCATCACGTGGATCGGCACCGTCGGCCAGCTGCCCGGCGGCAGGAACGGCGGCGGCGAGGGTGGCCTCGGCCTGAACCCGTTCACGTCGCTGCGCGGCATGCTCGACCAGGAGGGCAACGTCGAGCTGTTCCGGGTCACCGGTATGGAAGCCGAAGGCGGCGCCCCTTACCTGCGTGCGATGACACTGCCGGTGTACAAGCGCGACGGCGGCTGGGAGCCCGACAACGAACGGGAGTTGCCGAGGGGGGTCGAGGCGGCCGGGCGGCTGCCGCTCCCCGAGGGTGTGAGCGCGCCGGACCAGGACGACATCAGCGAGATCCAGATCGAGCCGGTCCACTCGCGGGACTACTGGGCGGTGGTGGCCGGTGTCCCGGTCGGGCTTTCGGGTCTGCCCGACGACATGCGCTACGACGCCGAAAGCGGCATGGTCTACGGCGAGTCCCGCCGCGAACTGCCGACGTACATCGAGGAAGCCGTCCTCGAGCCGCCGACCGCGGCCGACCTGGCGGCCGACGGGTTGTTCACCGCGTCCGGCCAGATCCCGTCGATCTACCTGCGCGCCGACGGGCTGCCGCAGCCGGTGGTCGAGCTCGCGCAGCGGCTCACCGCGGGCAAGCCGTCGACGTACGAGAAGGTCAAGGCGATCAAGAACTACTTCGCCACCACCAACGGCTTCCAGTACGACACCGAGACCGCGACCGGTGCGGACGAGAGCGCGCTCGAGGACTTCCTGTTCCGCAGCAAGCGGGGGTACTGCGAGCAGTACGCGTCGGCCATGGCGATCCTGTTGCGGGCGGCACAGATCCCGTCCCGGGTGGCCATGGGGTACACCGGCGGCTACGCGAACGGCGGCTACCGGACGATCACCACGCAGAACGCGCACGCGTGGGTGGAGGTGTTCTTCCCGTCGTCGGGGTGGGTGACCTTCGACCCGACCCCGCTGTCCGACGGGACGACCTACAGCCCGCCCTACGTCTCGGACACCGGCATCTCCGGTCCGGAGGACGACCCCGAGAACCCGAGCCAGACGTCCGCGGCGCCGACCGCGCCGAGCGCGCCGACCGGTACGCCGGAGGACGAGGAGACGACCGAGGCCGGCGCGGGCGGCCAGGGCCAGCAGGAGCAGTCGACCTCGCTGTGGATGTGGGTGGCGATCGCGGTGATCCTGCTGGCCGCGGTGGTGCTGACCGCGCTCGTGCCCGCTGCCCGCGGGATGCCGAGGCGGCGTCGCATGTTGCTGCCACCGGCGATCGGGGCGTGGGCGCTGGCGCTGGTGTTCGTGGCCGCGCTGGTGTCGTGGTGGCTGGCGATCCTCGTGGTGGTCCTGCTGATCGCGGCGGCGCCCGGCGTCGTCCGGGAACGCAGGCGGCTGGCACACCGGCACAACATCCACACGAGCAGCCCGGACGCGGCCACGTCGGCGTGGCAGGAGCTGATCGCGGAGTCACGGGACCGGGGCATCGAGGTCAGCAGCACGGAGACCGTGCGTACGGCCGCGCGCCGCATGGCCCGCGAACACTCCCTCGACGACACGGGCCGCCGCGCACTGCGCACGGTGGTGGGCGAGGTGGAACGCAACTGGTACGGCGGCCACCCCCAACCCGACCCGAACCTGGCCCCCGCCTTCGACAACCTGGTGGAAGGCATCCGCCGCGGCTCCCCCCTGAACTGGCGAGCCAAACTCCTCCCCCGCTCAGTCCTCCGCCGCTAACCCCGCGAGTCGCGCCCCCAGACACCGCGAGTCGCGCTCCCGAACATAGCGAGTCGCGTTCCCAGGCATAGCGAGTTGTATGTTTCGTGCCGATCTTGGTCCGCGGCACGGACCTCGATGTGCACGAAACCGACAACTCAGTGTGCGTGGGAACGCGACTCGCTATGTCTGGGGGCGCGACTCGCGGGGGGTGGTGGTGGACAGGGGGCGTTGGGTCCACGTGACGTCGTGCCAGTTGTCGTGTTTCCAGCCGATGCGGCGGTACGTGCCGATCGGTTCGAAGCCCATCTTCTTGTGGAGGGCGGCGCTGGGCTCGTTCGGTTGCGTCATGCCTGCCACCGCCATGTGGTAGCCGCGCGCCGCCAGGCGCTCGAACAGCTCCGTGTAGAGGGCGCGGCCCACGCCGCCGCGGTGGTGGTCCTGTGCCACGTACACGCTGACCTCGCACGAGAACCGGTACGCCGCGCGTGACTTGTACTCGCCCCCGTACGCGTACCCGACGACGCGGCCCTCGTCCTCGGCGACGAGCCACACGTGGGTCTCGCGGGCCCGCTCGATCCGCGCCGCCATCTCCGCCTCCGACGGCGGGTCCAGCTCGAACGTGATCACCGTGTCCCGTACGTACGGCGCGTAGATCGCCGCGCACGCCGCGGCATCCCCGGCCGCGGCAGCGTCCCTCACGAACATGTCGACGATAGTAGACAAAGCGTCCACTATCGTGAATGCCGTGACCGACCTCAGCACTGCGATAGCCACCACACTGCAGGAGGCCCGCCAGTCACGGGGCCTGTCCGGCGGCGCGCTGGCCGACCGCTCCGGCGTCTCCCGGGCCATGATCAGCAAGATCGAGCGGGGCGAGACCCAGCCGACCGCCGTGCTGCTGTCGCGCCTCGCCGCCGCGCTCGGCATGACGCTGTCGGAGCTGGTCGCACGTGCCGAGCAGGACCGGAAACGGCTGGCCAGGAAGGACGACCAGCCGACGTGGACCGACCCGGAGACCGGCTACGTCCGGCGCGCGGTCTCCCCCGTGGCCGGCGGGCCGCTCGAACTGGTCGAGGTCGAGCTGTCCGCCGGAGCCGAGGTCGCCCAGCCCGCCGAGTCGTACGCGCTGGCGCACCACCAGATCTGGGTCCTCGCCGGACACCTGGTCTTCCGCGAGGGTGACGTCGAGCACCACCTCGGCCCCGGCGACTGCCTCCAGCTCGGCGCGCCACAACCCTGCGCGTACGTCAACAGGAGCGACGCGCCGTGCCGGTACCTCGTGGTGCTGGGCAGGCGCTAGACCGCCGGATAGCGGTTGTAGTCGGGGAAGTTGCCGTACAGCAGCTCGTCGGCCGGGCCCTGCGTGACCGCGTGCACCAGGTGCTCGCCGCCGACGAACGCGCCCTTCCACGAACCGCCGCGGCCGCCGAACGGCTCCTCGCGGTCGCCACGGGAACGGGGCTTGTTCACGCCGACCTTGAACGCCTGCACGTGCTCGGCCAGCTCGCCGGCCAGCTCCTCGTCGTCGCAGGCGATGGTCGCGACGAGCGCGCCGTTGGACGCGTTCATCTGCGCCAGCAGCTCCGCCTTCGTGTCCACCACGACGATGGTGTCGACCGGGCCGAACGGCTCCTCGTGCATGAGCCGCGCCGCGCCGGGCGGGGCGAGCAGCGTGGTCGGCGCGACGTACGCGGACGTGTCCTGACCTGGCAGGAACCTGCCCTGGTCGAGCGAACCCCGGTAGAGCGGCACGGCGCCGTGGTGCAGCGCCTCGTCGACCCGCTTCGCGAGGTCCCGCGCCTTGGTGGCGGAGATCATCGGGCCGAAGTCGAGCACGGGCAGGTCACCGGACTCGTCGACCGCGAGCGGGTGGCCGAACTTGATCGACTGCACCACCGGCAGGTACGTCGCCAGGAACGAGTCGACCAGGTCGCGCTGCACCACGAACCTCGGGTAGGCGGTGCACCGCTGCTTGGCGTACTCGAAGCCCTTCTTCAGGTGCGCGGCGAGGCCGTCCCAGTCGGAGAACTCCCAGATGCCCCAGCAGTTGAGGCCTTCCTGCTCGAGCATGTGCCGCTTGCCGGTGTCGACGAGCTGCGCGGCGACCTTACCGCCGTTGTCGCGGCCGCCGACGAACGCGAGCGCGCCGATCTCCATCGACCGCACCAGCGCGCCGGACAGCTTCGAGCCGTCACCGGAGAGCAGCGTGACCGGCAGACCCGCGTCGTTCATGAGCGCGTGCGCGACGGTGAGGCACACCGCGCCGCCCTGCGTCGGGGTCTTCGCGACCACCGCGTTGCCCGCGAGCAGCTGCACCAGCTCGGCGTGCACCAGCACCGACATCGGGTAGTTCCAGCTCGCGATGTTCGACACCGGGCCGGGCAGCGGGGTCCGCTCGAACGGACGGCCGTGCGCGTCGGTGGCGAGCATGGCGTCGACGTTCTCCAGGTACCAGCGGACGCCGTCGAGTGCGCGGTCGACATCGGCGCACGCGAGCTTCCACGGCTTGCCGATCTCCCACGCGAGCAGCAGCGCCAGGTCGTCGCGAGCGTCGGTCATCGCGTCGACGGCGGCGGTCACCCGTGCCTTGCGCTCGGCGAGCGGCACCTCGGCCCAGTCGCGGTGCTGCTGGTGCGAGGCCGCGACCGCCTTCAGCGCGACCGGCTCGTCGATCTTGGACAGCTGCCCGATCGTGGACTGGTCGACCGGCGAGACCATCGGTGATCGCTCGCCACCGTCCTGCCAGCGTCCCTCGTACAGGTTCCTCAGCCGGTCACCGGCGAACCCGTCGGGCGCCACCTGGGCGACCCGTTCCGCCAGTCGCGACCACTGTGCGTGCTCCGGGATGCGCAAAGCCACGGCCTACCTCCATCGCTGAGACGACGAGCCCCTTGGCCGATGGTGACTGGCAGGCTTCGAGAAGTCATCGAAGGTGCGTCGGAGGTCACGCACGAAAAGGTCGCCGGGTGTCACGGTGAACACCCGACGATCCGGACATTTTTCGGTTACGGTCCGTCTTCGAACCGCTTACGGAAGCGGTCCTCCATACGTTGCGAGAATGAGCTTCGGCGCGCCTTCGGCGCACCTCCGCCACCACCGCCTTCGGCGCCCTCCTCGCTCTCCCCGGCACCATTTCGCATGGCGGAGAGCGTGAGCAGCGCACCGAAGAACATGACCAGGAAGCCGAGCAGGCTGACTACCGGGACACCGCCAGGCTTCAGCGGCAGGATGACTCCGAGGACCAGGAGCGCGACACCCAGCACGAACAGCGCGATGCCCTGCAGGCGTCGACGCCGTGACGGGCGACGCAGCCGCGCGCCCCGCACGCTGGATGCGAACTTGGGATCCTCGGCGTAAAGCGCACGCTCAATCTGGTCGAGCAGTCGCTGCTCGTGCTCGGAGAGTGGCATTCGTTCCTCCTCCGGCACAGCGGTCGCGAGCGCCGGGCGATCACGGGTCTTTGGCCGCCGGACCCGGCGGGCGCCCCACGGTGGGGACGTCACCTCCAGGATACGAGCCGCGAGGCTCCGCGACTACCCGATCCGGAATCATGGTCGTATGCATCAGCAAAACCCGGCCACTCCCGAGTCTGTCACGAGCGCCGACGGCCCCGCCCGGGTGGGTTGAGTGGAACCGGCCACAGCGCTGCGCCAGATCGCGTTCCTGCTGGAGCGCGCCGCCGAGCCGACCCACAAGGTGCAGGCGTTCCGGCGGGCCGCCGCCGTGGTCGCCGGGCTGCCCGACGGCGAACTGGCCGAGCGCCTGCGTGCGGGGACGTTGACCGCGCTGCCCTCCATCGGCAGGACCACGGCGGCCGTCATCACCGAGGCCGCACGGGGTGAAGCACCCACCTACCTGCAGCGACTCCTCGCGGGCGGGCTGGCGCCGGTGGCGGGCGGCGAGGCCATGCGCGCCGAGCTGAGAGGTGACTGCCACACCCACTCGGACTGGTCGGACGGCGGTAGCCCGATCAGGGAAATGGCGGAAGCCGCCATCCTTCTGGGGCATGACTGGATGGTCCTGACGGACCACTCCCCTCGACTCACGGTCGCGAACGGCTTGAGCGCCGATCGGTTGCGTGAGCAGTTGGACGTGGTGGCGGCGCTCAACGTGGAGCTGGCGCCGTTCCGCATCCTGACCGGCATCGAGGTCGACATCCTCGACGACGGCGCCCTCGACCAGCTGCCGGAGCTGCTGGCCCGCCTGGACGTCGTGGTCGGCAGCGTGCACTCGAAGCTGCGGATGCCCCACGACGAGATGACCGACCGCATGCTGGCCGCGATCGCCAACCCGCACCTGGACATCCTCGGCCACTGCACAGGCAGGCGGGTGAAGGGCAGGCAGCGGCCGGAGTCGGAGTTCGACGCCGCGGCCGTGTTCGCGTCGTGCCAGGTCAACGGCGTCGCAGTGGAGATCAACTCCCGCCCGGACCGGCTCGACCCGCCGCGGCGGCTGCTGAGCCTCGCCCACGAGATCGGCTGCGTGTTCTCGATCGACAGCGACGCGCACGCGCCGGGCCAGCTGGACTGGCTGCCGTACGGCTGCGAACGAGCCGAGGAATGCGGAATTTCACCCGATCGGGTGATCAACACGTGGCCCGCGGAACGCCTGCTGGAGTGGACGGCCGGTCGCTGACACGCGCCGCGGGTTCGTCGACTCGCCCGGCGAGCGGATACTCGGGGAGGTAATCCGGCAGGGGCGGTGGCAGAGGAGGCAGCTGGTGAGGGAGCCGGACGAACTGGGCGACGGCGTCGCGGTGGTGTCGGCGGCGGCGCGGATCACCGTGCTGTCCGGCGCCGGTGTCTCCACCGACTCGGGGATCCCGGACTTCCGCGGCCCCAACGGGTTGTGGACGAAGGATCCGAAGGCCGAGCGCCTGTCGAGCTTCCAGGCCTACGTCGAGGACCCCGAGGTGCGCCGCGCGTCGTGGCAGGCGCGGCTCGCCCACCCGGTGTGGCGGGCGGAACCGAACGACGCACACCGGGCGCTGGTGAAGCTGGAGAAGGCCGGGCGGCTGGTGTCGGTGGTGACGCAGAACATCGACGGGCTGCACCAGCGCGCCGGTTCGACGTCGGTGCTGGAGCTGCACGGCTCGATGCGCGAAACCGTGTGCCTGCAGTGCAACGAGCGCCGGCCGATGGCCGAGGCACTCGAACGTGTCGCGGAGGGCACGGCGGACCCGTCGTGCCGCGTGTGCGGCGGCATCCTCAAGTCGGCGACGATCTCGTTCGGTCAGCCGCTCGACACCGACGTGCTCATGGCGGCCCGGGACGCCGTGCTGTCGAGCGACCTGATGCTCGCCGTCGGCAGCTCGCTGTCCGTGCAGCCGGCGGCCGGGCTCGTGGGTCTCGCGGCACAGGCGGGCACGACCGTCGTGATCTGCAACGCGTCGGAGACCCCGTACGACGACCTGGCGACCATCGTGCTCCGCGACCCGCTCGGCGAGGTGCTGCCCGCGCTGATCAGGTGACGCGGATTCCGGCCGACCGCAGGGCTTCCTCGACGCGGAGCCGTTCGACCTCGCGGTCCATCCCCTCGCCCACGGTGTCGAGCCGGTGGGGCACGTCGAGTGCCGCGCAAGCCTGGACGAGCAGCGCGTCGTAGGCGTCCCGGGCGGCGCGGCGGCGGACGGCCGGCGTGCCGGGCGGGAAGTCGGCGAGAGTCCGGTGCACGCGGCGCAGGTCGGCGGCGAGCCGTTCGACGGGCGGACGGGCGGGTTCCGGTCCGTGGCGGCGCCTGCGCAGGTAGGCGCCGACGGCGTCGACGGTCTTCGGCACCCGCAGCAGCACCCAGAACAGCAGCGTCGGGGCGATCACCACGACCACCAGCAGGACCAGGTTGCCGACGGGCACCATAACTGGGAATGTTACCTCGTGGAACATTGACGAGAACTCGTTACAGTTTGTGACTGTGCGTCGAGTCCTCGTCACCCTGTTCGCCGCGCTCGCCGTGTTCTGTTCCGGCGTCCCGGCCCACGCCTATGCCAACGCCTTCTTCCACACGCAGAGCTCCGGCAACCGCGGCGTGGACGTGCTCGCGATCCAGCACCTGCTGACCCACCACGGCCACACGGTCACGGCCGACGGCGTCCTCGGCCCCGCCACGACCACGGCGATCCGCGCGTTCCAGTCCGCGAGGGGCCTCGCTGTGGACGGCATCGTCGGCCCGGTCACGTGGGCGGCGCTGGTGCCGCAGATCCGCCAGGGCGCGAGCGGCCCCGCGGTGCGCGCACTGCAGGTCGAACTGAACGAGAAACGCAGGCTGTCGCTGCCGGTGAACGGCGTCTTCGACGCGGCGGTCACCACCGCGGTCCGCGACTTCCAGTCCCACGCGGGCATCGGCGTCGACGGCGTGGTCGGCCCGACGACGTGGCGGAACCTGGTGTGGCACTACGGCTATCCCGACATGGCGGCGGGATTCTGCGACAAGGACCCGGACGGCAACGGCACCGCGAACTGGGCCACGGCCGCCGCGGTCGCACAGCTCGAACGGGCCGCCCGCACCTTCGCCGCGACCGGCCAGGGCCAGATCCCGTTGGGAGACGCGGGTTTCGAACACGGCGGGGCCATCCCCGGCCACGCCAGCCACCAGGTCGGCCTGGACGTGGACCTGTGGCCGATCCGCACGGACAACGCCCAGTGCACCGGGAGCCGGATCACGTGGCAGTCGTCGACCTACGACCGCGCCGCCACCCGTGCGCTGGTGGAGGCCATCCGCGCGGCGGCACCCGGCCACGTGCGCCTGATCTTCTTCAACGACCCGGTCCTGATCAGCGAAGGCCTCACGACGCAGTACGCCAACCACGACAACCACCTGCACGTCCGCTACTGCGAACGCGTCCACCCGAACAGCCTCTACACCTGCTGACCGATCGCCAGGTTCACGAACCACCGCAACTCCCCGGCAGTCTGCCGGTCGTCCTCGGTTCCGCCGCCCATCGCGTCGACACCCGCGTCGACCTGATCCGCCAACGCCCGCAGGCGGTCCCGGGCCGCTTGGTCGCCACGCGCCTCGACGAGGTTCGCGCGCCCCGCGTGGGCACGATCCCACAGACTCCGGCGCAGGACGGTCATGTCGTCGGCAGTGGTCGGCACGTGTGCGACGAGGAAGGGCTCGGCGAACCCCCAGATCTCGGCGGAGGTGAGCGCGACCATGCGCTCGACCCGCGAACTCGGCGTCTCCCCAACGTCGGTGTGTCGTAGACGGGCTTTTCCTTGCTGCGGGAGAACCAGCCCATCAGTTCTGTTGCTCTTCGGGATGACGGGTGAGCGCGTCGTTCACGAACTCCCGGATCTCCTCTGCCGCGAGCCGCGCCATGAGCACCTGCCGCTCGGACGCACCCTTGCCCTCGACGACCCCCACCCAGACCTCCGCGTCGTCGGCGACGCGGAGCACGCGTGCCCGTGCCGGTTCGACCTCGGCGCCGCGCGCGTGCTTGTACGCGGCGATCGCGTGCTCGGCCTGTTGCCACAGAAGACGCTGCGACTCGGACAGCTCCGCGGTCGTGAGCCGCGTGTTGGGATCTTTGAGCGATCCCACCTTCCTTCTTGACGTGGCAAGCGCGATGATGACGAGCAGCACCAGGCCAAACCCGACCGCCCCAACCCACTCCATCAGCGACCGTCTCCCTTCGTGTTCTCGATGGGGGTGAACCAGCCGCGTCCGTTCCGTCTTCCGGTGCCCCCCAGCGTTGGCGTACTGCTGGACGAACGGGTCACGACAGCTCTCCTGACACCCGGTGCGGCCCTGGCCCGTCGTTGAGGTAGCTCTCCTGCCGCGCGGGTGCCTCTGTTCGAGTCTCGGGATCGAGAGCCTTGTCGACCTGGCCGGTCACGTACTTGCCCGCTTCCTTCGTGGACTCGACGATCAGCTTCTCGCCCATGCCACTGGCGGCGACATGACCCGCCCATGCGCCCAGCCCGTTGACTGCCTCACGCTTCACGCCGTAGTACGTGTGCCGGGCGTACTCGGCCCCCTGCCGAAGCAGGCCATCTCCCAGCTTCCGTCCCTGCCGCATCACCCTCGCCGCGTGCTTGTGGGTGTCCTTCAGGTTCTTGGCCGCTTTCATGAGGTGCTTGCGCAGGTTGTCAGCCATCTCGCCGCCCCTGCCAAGCACCCGCTTGAGCTTGTCCAGCCATTCGCGGACCGTCGGCCAGAAGCCGGTCGCCGACTTGACCGCCTCGGGAATGGCGGCCGCGGTCGTCGGTGGCGGGAAGCGCAACATCAGGCTGACGAGCTTGCCCGCGAAGTCGGCGACGAGGTTGCGGATGATCGAGCGGACGACCGCGACCACGACCTTGCCGATGGTGATCAGCCCGGACATCGCGGACGCGCCCGCCGCGACGCCCCGGTACAGCTCCACCCGGCTCGTGCAGAACGAGCGGTACGTGTCGGCGGCCGAGCCGCGCCAGCCCTGTGCGTCGGTCTTGTACGCGCTCTCCAGATCGTCGGCGGCCTGGTTCATCTCGTCGCTGATCCCGGTCCACGTGCCCGCGACGACGTCGAGTTCCTGCTGTTCGCCCGCCAGCCAGTCGAGTGGTTCGCGGAGCCAGCCGACGTACTCGATGAGCCAGCCGAACCCCATGCTGAGCAAGACCGCCAGCGGGTCCTCGTTGCGGAACCGGCTGGCGTCGAGCAGCCCGCTTCCCAGGTTGAACAGGCCCTCGGTCCAGTCGCCGCTGAGGATCTTGGCCTGGGCGTCGAACAGGTCCTGTGCCATCCCCGCGCCTTCGAGCGGCGACGGGCCGGCGGCGCCGCGCTCGGCGTCCTGGACGATGCGGTTGTCACTCGTCACGGGTCAGCTCCTCGAACATCGTGACCGCCTCCTGCTCGGTCATGTCCACGTCGTCACGCCAGACGCGGACCCCCTCGATGTGGTCGTCGGTCGCGTCCAGCGCGTCCCGCAACGTCGTCTCACATTCCGCGCGCACCTCGTCGCAGTCCACGCCGTACCTGGCGGCGAACAGCCCGAACGCCATGGCCCGGATCGGCTGGCTTCCCGCGCCGACGGCGGTGTTCACGCGGTCGCGGACGTGCTGGAGCTTGGTGTGGTGGGCGGTCAGCTCGCTGAGATCGATCGCCGAGCTGTTCTTGTCGTTCATCGTCGGCTCCTCAGCGCAGCAGGTTGCGGTCACCGAAGTCAGGGGCCTCGTCCGGCCGCTGACCAGGGCGGGACGGCCGCGGTCGGGCCGCCGACAGGTCCTCCTCGGCGCCGATGCGCAACGTGCTCCGCTTCCGTTCCTTCGGCTCGTCGCGCGGTCGCGGATAGGTGGTGCGGTACTGGTCGTCCATCGCGGCGAGGGTTGCCTCGGGTGCCGTGTCCGCCAGCCGGTCGTGGACCGCGTCAGCGAGACGGGACTGTGCGCGCCGCATCGTGTGGAGGATCTCCTGCGCCAGTTCCTGTCCCTGTTTGGCGCGGGGGCCGTCGCCCAGCCGCAGTTCGACCACGTTGCCGGTCGCGTTGACGGTCACCGCGATCTGGCCGTCGTCGCTCCGCTCGGTCACCCGGACGGCACCCAAGCCGTCCTGGACCGCATTCGCTTGCCGCCGCACCTTCTCGATGTCCTGTTCGAGACCGGCGATCAACTGTTCCGGATCCATGTCGTTCCTCGTCACTGTCGTGCCTTCGTCTCTGCGGACAGCGCGCTCAGCATGTCGTCGAGCTGGCGGGTGAGCGCCGCGTCCGTGCCGGGCGTGAGGGTCACCCAGTCCCGTTTCCTGGTGAACAGGTACCGCTGTGCGCCGTCGTAGACGCTGACGACGTGCGGTGCCCGGGCGCGGGCGGCGCCCGCGGGTGTGCGCGCGGCACCGAACTGTCCGAAGTGGACGATGTCGCGCCAGGCGTCGACGATCTTGCGTGCCTCGTCCTTGCCGAGTCCGTGGGCCGCCAGGGAACGGGCCAGGTCCCTGGCCCTCGCTGCCTTGTCGAGGACGGCGGCGGGAAGCGTGACCGAGCGGCCGGTGCCTGGCGGGTGGAGCGGCAGCAGCGACACGGCTGTGGGCGCGACCTGGTCGGCGCGCACCGCGTCGAGTGTCAGTCCGCGACCGTCGAGCACGGCGACGGTCGCCCAGCGGTGGTGCCAGGCAAACAACGCGGACGTGCGCGGACCCGAGGTCAGGTGCAGCCGGGCGTCGAGTTCCCACTCCGGCCGGGCGACCCGGTTCAGCAGTCCGGTCACCCGCTCGTCGGGTGCCCGCGGACTGCCGAGACCCTTCGCCGCGAGCGAGGCCCATGCCGTGGCCCGCAGTTCTTCCCGCTCGGCGATGGTGGCGCCGTGCGAGTCGATGTCGAGGATCGGCGGGAAGGACCCGAGCCGGAGGTGCTCCCACAAGATGTCGTACTCCAGCAACGACAACGTGACCGCTCTGCCCACGGGATCGTCAGTCATCTTCTTCGTCGCCGATGACCGGCGGGGCCACGGGCGGGGAGGTGTCCCAGAAGTCGTCGCGGAAGTCACGCAGGTACTCGGGCGAGGTGCGTTCCTTGTCCTCGTCGTCGCGGCGGCCCGCACCCATGGGACCGAACCCGCCCATCCCTGCACCGGGGCGGGGGCCGGCAGCCGTGCCGCCGCGGGCAGCTACCGGGTCACCGGCCAGCGGTCCGGCGCCGACCGCGCCGCCACGTCCTGGCGCGGCGCCACCGACAGGGCCACGCCCGGTGCTCCCGCTGCCACCGCCTGGCGCACCGCCCGAACCACGACCACCGCCGACGCCCCGGTCAGTGCCACGCCCGCCCGGCTCGCCGAAAGGCAATGGACCGAACGCCGTCACCGGCGACCCACCGGTAACGGGCGAGGTGACCGGAGCGTTGACTGACGGGAAACGGTTCGGTGGTGTGGTGACACGTGCGGGGTCGGTGCCGCCTGGTGGTGGCGCCGCCGCACCCGGCGTGGTTTCCCGGCCTGCCGTGTCGCCTCCGCTGACCGGCCCGCCGTCGCCGGAAACCGGACCGCCCCGGTAGCCCACGTCACCGCTGTCACCGGACTGGCCGGGGTAACCGCCGTCGGCTGGTTTCCTGACCGGGTCGTCCTCGACACTGATCACGTCTGGCTCCGGTTCCGGCGGGCCGACGGTGACGCTCTGCGGCGGGACGAAGGCGCCCACGCTGTTCTGGGCGGCGGCCGAGTTGGTCGAGTACGTCTCCATCAACTCGACGGCGTGCCGCTTGGCGTTCTGCGCTTCCCGCTCGGCGGCGTCCTGGTCCTGTTGCGCGGCGATCAGGTCCTCGACCGTCGGCGGGAACGTCACGGTTTTCGACGGCGTGACCACCGGCTCCGGCATTCCGTAGGAGGTGCTGCTGAACGCGTTGCCGACATCGCGGGCACTGGCAGCACTGGAATCGGCGGCGACGGCCGCGTCGCGCGCCCACTGGGCGAGTGGCGACACCCCGGCGTTCATCGACTCAGCGGCAAGCCCCTCCCAGCTCACGCCCGCCTCGGCCAGTGCCTGTTCGACGTCGTCGACGGATTCCTCCATCAGGGCACGGAACGTGACCATCTCCGCCTCGGTCGCCGCGGCGGCGGCGATGTCGGCGTCCGTCCGCACCATGGCGTAGAGACGTTCGTGCGAGTAGGACGCCCAGTTCTCCCCATGAGACCACCCGATGAACGTCATCACTCCCCCAGCCCGCTCACGGCCGACTCCGCCAACTCATGCGCCAGCTCACAACTCTCCGAGAACGCGACCTCGGGCAGATCGGGCAGCACCGTCGTCATCAGGTACTGACCATCCGCAACGTCCACCACAACATCGCAGCGATTCTGGGGGACATCCGCAGCCACCGTGAACGCAGCGAAGCCCTCCACAGGGTCATCCTCATCAACCTCGGCGTTGTACGTCCCGTCCAGCCACACGTAGATCCCGTTGTTCGTCACGAGCGTCACCCAGTACCCGTGATCATTCCCGCTGTAGTAGCACTCCGGACTGTCGAAGTCCTTGTTTCGATCTGGCTTACCTGTTTTGTCGATGTCGAACGCAGACAGGTCTGCCTCCGGCACCAAGGCGCACGGGTCCTTGCCGGTCAGATCGACATCACGCGGGCGGCTCGGCGACGACGACTCGACCGGCCGCGGCTGCCCCACCGACGTCTGAGTACATCCAGTCGCCGCAGCGGCCAAGACCACTACACCCAGCAAACCCCGCGCGGTCCTCACTTGGGGAACCCCTGACCAAACCTGTCCGTGTTGTCCCTCTCGACCAGCCCATAGGCCAGCGCCGAGGCGTTCAAACGATCGATGGTCTCGTTCAACGCCACGATGAACCCCGCCAGCGCCTCCGCAGCCGCCTCGCCGTTCGCCGTGAACACCTCCGCGTTGCGCTCGCTACACGGATCGGTCCCTGGAGCCCGCCCGGTAAACAACGCGTTGCCCTTACCTCGGTGGTAGCTACGGAGAATGTCGAGGCGGCCTTCCAGGCGTTGCTTCAGGCGCACGATGTTGTCCGGGTCGACGACCATCCGGGCCGCTGGTGGCGGCGGTGCGGCTTCGGCTCCCTCTTCCCAGAACGGCATGGCGTTTCCTCCCCTGCTTCACACCACAGGAAAGGTTAACGCAGGGATCTTACGCTCGGTGGCGGGTCGGTCAATCTGAGTGATCAGTGAAAGAATTCACTCCAACGGGCTATTTCGTCGACTCGGCGAGCAGTGTGAGGAGCCCGTTAGCGCGCCTCGGTCATCTCCTCGGTGGCCATGGCCAGGATGGCGGCGAGTTCGAGCAGGGCCGTGCGTCGGAAACGGATCTCGATCTGTGCGTCGGGAAGGTGGAGGTACAGCTCCATCGGACCGTGGATCGGCGGGGAGTCGGCCGGGCTCTCGTGCCACCGTGGCTCGCCCGGCAGGCTGACCGGGCGCAGGCCGAGCAGGCGTTCGCCGTGCACCGCGTGACGGGCGGGCACCGCGCACGCGTTGCCCGTCGCGATCGTGTCGAGCAGCGTCCGGACGGCGTCGCGGTCGAGCCGCAGCGAGTACACCGTGACGGCAGCCGGGTGGACGACGAGGTGCGTGGGGTCGTCGGCGGGCAGGTCGAACAGCGTCGTGCACTCCCAGTGGGCGATCGTCTGGCCGACCACCGTCCAGCGCTGCGCTATTCCGGGTGGCGCGAGTGGCATGGTTTTTGCTCCTTTGTGGATGGCCGGTTCGGCGCCACGCCACGACCGCGCGCCGGTCGTCGCGTGGCGCCACCGCCCGCCGACGGGGATGCGATGGCAGCGCGCGGGTTCCGGCGGCGGCACTACACCCTGAGGCCGCCGCCGGACTGCCACCGGTCGGCGAGTGTCGAGACGTCGGCGCCTCCGGGGCGCTAGCCTCACTCGTAATCTAACTTGCGTACGCGAATTTGAATACTCACACGATTTGGTGAACGCGGTCCTGCTACCGTCCGCGACATGTCTCGAAGTGGGCCCCTACCGCCGTTCGTGCACAAGGTGATCTGCGGCTGGAGACTGCGCCACCTACGCGAGCACGCATCGCTGACCCAGAAGGAGGTCGCGGAACGCACCGGCTGGTCACAAGGACGCATCACCAATATTGAGTCGGGCAAGTCGGGTATCCCGCCGCACCGCCTGGATGTGCTGCTCGATCTCTATGGTGCGGACGAGGCCAGTCGCAAGCAGTGTCACGAGCAGGCCTTGCTGGCCGAGGGACGCGCGCCCCGCGACACGTTGCGTACCCGGTTCCAGGGCGACATGCAGCTCGTCATCGACATGGAACTGTCCGCGCAGACCCGCTGGGAACACGCCAGCATGATCATCCCCGGGCTCCTGCAGACCGAGGCGTACATGTTCAATCTGTTCCGCGCCTACCGACCCTCACTCCCCCAGAACAAGATCGAGCAGGATGTGGCCGACCGGCTCGAACGCCAGACGGTGCTGGACAACGCGGACCAACGATTCTGGTTCGTCATCGACGAGGCCGCGCTCCAGCGCATGGAGAACACCGGAGGCAGCCGCGCCGTGCTTCGTGAGCAGATCGCGTACCTCGCCAACGCGGTCGACCGGCCGAACATCGAGATCCAGGTGGTGCCGTTCCGGCACGGCTACTACCTGGGCCAGGCAGCGAACTATGTGATCTTCGGATATGACACGAATCCGCCCGTTCACCTCGTCTACCTTGAGAGCTACGACGATCGCGACACCCTCCATGACGCCATCAAGGTCGGCAAGTACCTGACGCTCTGGGACCACCAGAAAGCGGCGGCCCTCGGGCCGGAACAGACCCGGTCGTTCCTGCGCGGCATGGCGCGGTCGTCCTGACTACACCCGGACGACGGACGGACGACGATGAACGACGACAGGAACCTCTGGCGCACGTCCAGCTACAGCGAGCCCAACGGCGGAAACTGCGTCGAGGTGGCCTACACCACCGAGACGGTCGGTGTGCGTGACAGTAAGAATCCCCGTGGCGGGCAGCTTCACATCACCCCCGATCAGTGGACTCGCGTGCTGGCCTGGGTCCGCTGAGCAGCGTCGCCGGGCGGATGGCGGCGCCGCCGAACTTGGCGCGGGCCAGGTCCGCTGCCTGGTCCGCGTCGCGCCAGCCGCGTTCCGGGGCGTCCAGGAGGAGTTGCTGACCGCCGGATGTCGTCTCCTCCAGTTGTTCCATGCGTACGCCGATCAGGCGGACCGCGCCCGGTGGGGTTTGTTCGTCGAGCAGGCGGCACGCGGTGCGGTAGATCTCCTGGGTCACGTCCGTGGACACCGGGAGGGTGCGGGACCTCGTGATGGTCGTGAAGTCGCCGAAGCGGACCTTGATCGACACCGTGCGGCCGCGTAGCTCGCGGCGGCGCAGGGCGGCCGCCGTGCGTTCGGACAGGCGTAACAGTTCCTGTTTGAGGACCTCGCGGTCGGTGTGGTCGACCTCGAACGTCTCCTCCGCGCCGACCGACTTGTCCACCGACTCCGGGACCACCGCTCGGTTGTCGTGACCGTTGGCCAGTGCGTGCAGGTGTTCGGCAGCCGCGACGCCGACGGTGCGTTTCAGGCGGGCAAGCGGCATCGCGGCCACGTCCGCGACCCGGTTCAGCCCGACCGACGACAGCCGTTCCGCCGTCTTCTTGCCGACGCCCCACAGCGCGGACACCGGCAGCGGGTGCAGGAAGTCGAGGATGTCGCTGCGCGGCACCACGAGCATCCCGTCCGGTTTCGCCAGGCCGGACGCGAGCTTGGCCACGAACTTCGTCGACGACACCCCGACCGAGCACGTGATGCCCCACTCGGCCACCACGCGGGCGCGGATCCGCTCGCCGATCTCCCCCGGTGTCATCCGCAGCCGCCGCAACGCTCCGGCCACGTCCAGGAACGCCTCGTCGAGGCTCAGCGGTTCCACCAGCGGCGTGATCTCCCGGAAGATCGCCATCACGCCCGCCGACGCCTCGGTGTACAGGGCGAAGGTCGGCGGTAGGAACACCGCGTGCGGGCAGAGCCTGCGCGCGTGGGCCGTCGGCATGGCCGACCGCACCCCGTACGTCCGCGCCAGGTAGTTGGCCGAGCTGACCACCCCGCGACCGCCCGTGCCGCCCACCACGACCGGCTTGTCCGCGAGCTCAGGCCGTTCCCTGATCTCCACGGACGCGAAGAACGCGTCCATGTCCACGTGCAGGACCGGGCACCCGGAGTCGTCCGGCCACCGCCCGTCCCGTGCCTTGTAGCGATCCACCAACCCGCGTGGCAGATCCCCGCTGCGTCCCATGGGTGCAGCTAAGCAGAGGGCACCGACAAATGACGACGGTGTGGCGAGGTGAGACCGGACGAATGTCCCATCCGTTCGGGTTTGTGGTCAGGACCGGCGGGCCACCACGTGCAGGCGGGCGGCGATGTCTCGCAGCGGCGCGGTCGGCGCCAGCTTCAGCTCCAGCGCGGCCAGCGCGTCCTGCGCCGAGGAGTCCTGCCGCAGCACCGAACCCGGCACCAGCTCGCTGAACACCCCGTGCCCCTGCACCAGCTCCACGGACAGTCCCGCGTCGGTCAGCAGCGCCACCAGGCCGTCGGTGTCGAAGCGGCGCAGCAGCGACTCCTCCGGCAGCCTGCCCGCCGGGTCGTCCGCGAGCGCGGCCGCGTCGGACAGCCTGCCCGCGATCGCGCGGTGCAGCAACGCGGCCGTCCGGTTGGCGGCCAGCACCGACACCACGCCGCCCGGCGCGACCGCCGCCGCCATCGCGGCGACGGTGTGCTTCGGGTCGTCGACGACCTCGAGGAGGCCGTGCGCGAGCACGACGTCCGCCGAGCCGGCGGGCACCACCTGCCCGAGGGCGTCGCTGTCGGCCTGGACCGCGGTGAGGCGGTCGTGCACGCCCGCGTCGGCGGCGCGCCGGGACAGCGTCGCGAGCGCGTTCGGGTTCGGCTCGACGACGGTCACGACGCAGCCCTCGGCCGCGAACGGGACCGCGAGAACGCCGCTACCTCCACCGACGTCGAGGACACGCGGTGGCTCGCCGGCACGGCGCCGCCGCGCGGCGGCCAGCTCGGCGTCGAGCGCGAGGCGTACTGCATCCGGTCGCATGAAGCGAAAGGGTAGGCCCCGTAGGGTGCATAGCGTGCAAACGGTGGCGGTGCTCAGCCTCAAAGGTGGTGTCGGCAAGACGACCATCGTGCTCGGCCTTGCCTCGGCGGCCCAGCGCCGAGGCGCGCGCACGCTGGTCGTGGACCTGGACCCGCAGTGCAACGCGACCGCGACGCTCGACCCGGACGACACCGAGGCGACACTCGCCGACGTGCTCGAAACGCCGCGGCCCGCGGTGCTCCGGGACGCGATCGCGCGCAGCGGCTGGGGCGAGGAGGTCGACGTCCTCGTCGGTTCGGAGGACCTCGAGCTGCTCAACGACCAGGACCCCGACCCGAGACGTCTGGAGAAGCTGGCCAGGGCGCTCGAGGAGCTGGCACACCTGCTGTCCGACGACGAGCTGCCCTACCAGCTGATCCTGCTCGACTGTCCCCCGTCGCTCGGACGGCTGACGAAGTCGGCGCTGATCGCCGCCGACGGTGCTCTGCTGGTCACCGAGCCGACCCTGTTCGCGGTGTCCGGCGCGCAGCGCGCGTTCGAGGCGGTCGAACAGGTCGCCGAGGCGCACAACTCGGACCTGGCGTTGCTGGGCGTGGTGGTCAACCGGGTGCGCCCGCAGTCCTACGAGCACCAGTACCGGATCCAGGAGCTGCGGGAACACTTCGGGACCATGGTCATGCCGGTCGCACTGCCCGACCGGCTCGCCGTGCAGCAGGCGCAGGGGGCGTGCATGCCGATCCACGCCTGGGGCACGCCGGGGTCACGTGAGGTGGCGCTGGCGCTGAACCTGCTGCTGGCACGGGTGTTGCGCGGCGTCAACCGGGGACGGCAACGGCCGGTCATCCGGACGGACGAGGGGAACGAGGCCGACGAGAACGAGGTCGACGAGGACGAGCGCGTCGTCCAGGACGGCTAGTCACCCACGCAGATCAGCGACGTGCACCTGCTGGTGGTGGTCGACGGTACCTGCGTCGTCGTGGTCGCGGTTGTCGCCTCGGTCGTCGTGGTGGTCTTCGGGCGGTCGGGCCGCGACTCGGTGGTCGTCGTGGTGGTGGTCGTCGTCGTGGTCGTCGTGGTCGTGGTGGTGCTGCTCTCGGACTCCGCCCCCGACGGCGGCGCTTCCCGCGACGTCGTCGTGGTGGGGCCGCCCGAGCGGGAGGCGGGCGGCACCGGCTCCACCGCACCCAGTTCCGACGGGTCCCGTCCCGGCGGGTCGCCATCGCCCGACAGCGCACCGAACGCGAAGAGCGTGCAGGTGATCGCCCCCACGACGGCTCCGACGGCCAGTCGACCGTGACCGCTTTGCAGAGTGGACGCCATGTGTGTCCTTTGGGTGAGCATCCAGCGACCACTGGTAGTTGGCTGCAGAATCTACCTCACCCGAACGGGGGAGCCACAGAGGCGTCACAGCGGCGTCACGGGCAGGCGTTGTTCCCGTGTACGCCGTGAGTTGAATCGCCCTAAATGACTTTGCCGGGCCGCTCGGACGGTCGTAATGTCGGCTGTACACGAGAGAGGAGGTGGTCCAACGGTGAATTCCCATAGGACTCGTGAGGTGGCTGTCCGCTAAGGACCACCCAAACGGACATGGTTTGGCCGGCCGCGCTACACGGCATTGACACCGGTTCGCCGGTGCCGGAGACGCGCGGTGTGGTCGGCGAATACCAGGCAGTCACCCAGCCCCCGGTGCTCTCAGGGAACTAGTCCGCCCCTGGGCCTGCGCGAGCAGGAGAAGGCCCGGGGGCTGTTTTATTTCCGGTTCATTTGCCCAGGTCTTCCAGCTTGTGCTCGGCCTGCTGCACGAGCCGCCACGCCTGCCCGGCTCTGCGCTCGGCGTCCTTCACCGACCGGCTCGCCGAACCGGCGCGGCGCCGCGCCTCCTTCTCCTCCGCCTCGGCGGCGTCCAGCTCCTCGTAGATCCGCCGCACCCGCTCGGTCGCCGCGTCCGCGGCCTTCTGCGTCTCGGCGAGGATCCGTTCCTCCTCCTTGCGGTCGGCCTCGGCCTCCTTGACCGCCGCACGCGCGTCGTCCAGCTCCTGCCGTGCCGTCGCCCGCTTGCGTTCCAGCTCGGCGTCCTCGCGGGCCGTGCGCTCCTTCTTGGGGGCCTTGGGCGCACGCTTGGGCACCACGCCGGTGGCCTTGGCCGGGTCCGCGGACGGCCACGCCGCGGCGGCCGCGTCCAGGTCCTTCGCGGAGGTCAGTCGCCCCGCGATCACCACCCGCGCCACCTCGGGGTCGGCGATCGCGGTCGTGAAGATCTCCTCCAGCTCGCGGGTGACGCCTTCGGTCAGCGGCGCGCCGTTGAGCTTTCCCGCCTGCTGGACCAGCGTGTTGACGAGCTTGGTGCGGCGCTGCGACAGCGAGCGCAGGTCGGCGCCCGCGAGGTTCGCGTGCGCCTCCCGGAACGCCTCGCCAAGGTCGGCGACCTCGTCGACGTCCGCGTCCGGGTCGCGGGCGAGCTGGTTCGCGAGGTACGCGGAGGTGGTCGGCTTCGCGAGCTTCTCGATGGCGGCGGCCAGCTTGGCGTCACCGTCGGCCTTGGCCTCCTTCGCCAGCTCCTTGCGACGCGGCGTGAAGTCCTCGCGGGCGGCGCCGTACAGCTCGTCGGCGGCGGCATCCAGGTCTGCTGGCACACCCCCATCCTGCCGCCTTCGAGGCGGTGAAACGATGTCCGGGTGGTCTACCAGCGAGTTCTTCGGCCGGTGTTGTTCCGGATGGGCGGCGGCGACGCCGAGGTGGCGCACGAGCGCACGGTGCGGATGACCGCACGGCTCGGTGCCGTGCGGCCCGCGGTGGCGGGGCTGCGGCGGTACTTCGGCGGGGCGACGCCGAGGACCGTGTTCGGCATCCCGTTCCCCGGCCCGGTCGGGCTCGCGGCGGGCGTGGACAAGGACGGGCGGGCGCTGAAGGCGTGGCCCGCGTTCGGGTTCGGCTTCGTCGAGGTGGGCACGGTGACGTGGCACCCGCAGCCGGGCAACGAGAAGCCGAGGCTGTTCCGGCTGCCCGCGAGCGAGGCCGTGATCAACCGGATGGGGTTCAACAACGGCGGCGCGGAGGCGCTCGCGGAACGGCTGAAAGCACTGGGCCCGCTGCCGGTGCCGCTGGGCGTGAGCATCGGCAAGTCGAAGATCACCCCCGTCGAGGAGGCCGTCGAGGACTACCGGCGGTCGCTGCGGGTGCTGGAGCCCCACGCCGACTACTTCGCGGTGAACGTCAGCTCCCCCAACACGCCCGGCCTGCGCGGCCTGCAGGACAAGGCGGCGCTGGACACGCTGCTCGGCGAGCTGCGGACGTCGGTGCCGCTGCTGGTGAAGATCGCCCCGGACCTGACCGACGAGGCGATCGGCGAGGTCCTCGAAGTCTGCTCCGCCCACCGGGTCGCGGGCCTGATCGCGACGAACACGACCCTGTCCCGCGACGGTCTGGCGCCCGAGGACCAGGCACGTGGCGCGGAGACAGGCGGGTTGAGCGGGCGGCCGCTGACCGCGCGTGCGCTGGAGGTGGTGACGTTCGTGGCGAAGGAGACGGGCGGTGACCTGCCGATCATCGGCGTCGGCGGCATCCACGACGCGGACGACGCGCTGCGGATGCTGGACGCGGGCGCGTCGCTGGTGCAGGTCTACACGGGCTTCATCTACCGGGGTCCCGGCCTGGTCCGGGAAATCAACCGCCGGGTGCGGTGAACCAAGGCGTGTCCTGTGGATCTTTGCACGCGAGTCTTGGCCTGATCAGCAGTTACCTCAGGGGAACGTGACGACACTCAGCCACTGACCGCCTGCGGTCCGCCGGTGGCGCTGCGTCGGGACCAACACGCTTAAACCCGGGGAGGCGGATCAGACAGCTCACGCAGTGCCACCGCCAGGCCCGCCAGGTGGTCGGTCGCCTCGGCCAGTTCCTGCTTCGGACCGGCCGACGAGCTGGCCGCGACGACCCGGCCCGCCGCCGCCACGAGGCTGCGGTAGCCGTTCAGTCCCTCGTCGAGCTGCTCACGCAACCGCCGCACGCCCTCGATGAGCGGGCCACGTTCCATGGGCGGTGCGTGGTCGCGGGCCAGCTCGACGGCCGCGAGCTGGGCTGCGACCGCACGCAGCGCCTGCGCCGCCTCCGCGCCGGTCTGCTCGGCGTGTGCCACCGAGTCGAACGGCACGGACGCGGGTGCGCCGTCGGTGCCCGCGAGCTGGCGGACGAGCTGCGTCAGCGCGTCCTCCGCCTCCGCGAGCCGCTGCATCGGCTCGTAGGCGGCGGACTCGCGGGGCGGCATCGCCGGGCGCGGGGCCGCCGCCACCCCGGCGGGCTTGTGCGTGCGGTCGAACTCGTCGCGGGCCCGCTTCAGCAGCACCATGCGGCGGGTGGACCGGATCGACAGCGCACCGGTGGCCGCCACCGCGGCCACACCGGCGGCGATCATCCCCGCGTCCGGGCCCTCGCCCACCATGCCGCTGACGCCCAGCGCCACGTACACGACGAGGAACAGGCAGATGATCGCCCAGGCGAGCGCCCACCGGGACGCCCACATCCGCTTGCGTTCCAGCCTGCGCCGCTGCCGCTCGATGCGGACGGTCTCGTCCTGTCGCCGCGCGAGTGCGTCCTGCACCTGCGCGACGACGGACGTCCTCATCTGGGTGTTGTTCAGGTACTTCCCGACCATCTGGGTCAGCTGGTAGATGTCCCGGCCGCGCGGCGCCATCCGCTGCCTCCCCTGTCAGTCGAGCGTGAACACGCGGGCTCAGTTGCCCTGCGGGTTCGCCTTCTGCTCCTGCGCCACACGCTGCGCGATCTCCGCCTGGATGCTCTGCGCCGCCGAGCTGTTCGACGACGAGCCGCTGGTGACCTGCGGTGTGGCACCGCCGCCCATCGACGCGCGGATCTGGTCGAGGCGCGACTTGCCCGCCATCTCCGTGGTCGAGGCCTGGACCTCCATCATGCGGCCCTGCACCGAGTTCTGTGCCAGCTCCGCGGACCCGAGCGCGGTGGTGTACCGCTTCTCGATCTTGTCCCGGACCTCCTCGAGCGACGGCGTGTTGCCCGGGGCGGCCAGCTCGCTCATCTGGTTGAGCGACTTGGAGACCTGCTCCTGCATCTTCGCCTGCTCGAGCTGGCTCAGCAGCTTCGTGCGCTCGGCCAGCTTGTTCTGCAGCATCATCGCGTTGCGCTCGACGGCCGTCTTGGCCTGCGTCGCGGCCTGCAGCGCCTGGTCGTGCAGCGTCTTCAGGTCCTCGATGTCCTGCTCGGCGGTGACCAGCTGCGTGGCGAAGGACTCGGCGGCCTGCTCGTACTGGCGGGCCTTCTCCTCGTCACCGTTCGCGCGGGCCTCGTCGGCCAGCACGAGCGCCTGGCGCGCGGAGGACTGCAGCTTCTCGACGTTGCCGAGCTGCCGGTTGAGCTTCATCTCCAGCTGGCGCTGGTTGCCGATCACGGCCGCGGCCTGCTGGGACAGCGCCTGGTGCTGCCGCTGGGCCTCCTCGATGGCCTGCTGGATCTGCACCTTGGGGTCGGCGTGCTCGTCGATCTTCGACGAGAAGGCCGCCATCAGGTACTTCCAGAACTTCACGAACGGGTTGGCCATCTCCTCCGCCTGCCTTACTCCGCGCTGGTCGCAGTTCGTAACTCGTGTCCCCGGTTGCCGCTCCCACCGACTGCCCGGTTGGTATGGCAACGCCCCGTCATCACTGTGGGTTCCATCGTGTCAGGTGCCCCGCGTTGTCCACCACTCAACCCGTCATAATTCAGGAACTGATCAGGGATGGCCCTGACCTGACGGCCCCACCTCGGGGTCGGTGGCCCGCCGCACCTCGACCAGACCCTCCCGCAGGCCGTCGAGCCTACTCGTGAGATCGGCCGCCGCGCCGGTGTTCGGCGACAACGCACTGGTCGTGCCCGTGATCAGCTCCGCCAGCTCGTCCCTGGCGCGCTCGAACTCCATGACCGTGGCCTGCATCTTCGCGAGCAGCGCGTCCCTCGTCTCACGCTGGCGGGCGGCCGCGGCCAGCCGTGCGGACACCGCGTCGTGCGCTCGCACCAGGTCGGCCTGCGCGGGCGCCCCGTCCGCCTCGGCGATGGCGGCGGCCAGCGCGGCCCGCTCGTCCTCCAGGTCCGGCACCGGGATCCGCGCGATCGTGTGGTCCAGCTCGGCCACCTGACGGGCGGTGACCCGCAACTCCATGACCACCTGCTCGGCGTCCGCCGACAGGGTGGTGAACCCGGGCTGGTCACGCAGCGACGCGGTCAGCTCCCGCAGCACCCGCTCGCCCCGGGACACCCACACCTGCGCGGTGCTCCCGAGCAGGGGCTTCCTGCCGCCCACGGCGGGCGGGATCTCCTGCTGCCTGCGCGTGCCGGCGATCATCAACGGCACCGTGACGAGCGCGAGCACGCCGATCACGACGAGCACGAACAGCAGGGCGGTCACGCAACGAAGCCTAGTGCCACGAAAGGCGCGCTCATGTCACCGAATGACACGAACGCGCCTTCCGCGGCACGACCATCAGGCAGCGAAGATCGCCCCCGCGTCCCGCAGCGAGGACTCCATCCGGTGGCTGAGCGCGGGCTGCAGCCGCAGGTCCGCGAGGCTGTCCCCGACCACCGCGGGCACGAGCCGTCCACCTTCCACCGAGCCGACCGACGCGCGCGGTCCGGAGCCCTCCGCTCCGACCTCGCCACGCTCGGCCCGCTCCGCGGCCTCCGGCAGCTCGACCGACTCGAGCGCCCCGATGTCGGTCGCCACGTTGGACAGCAGTACCGACAGCGGCAGGTCGAGCGCCTCGCAGATGGCGGCGAGCAGTTCGCTCGACGCCTCCTTGCGGCCGCGTTCGACCTCCGACAGGTATCCCAGGCTCACCCGGGCGGCTCGGGAGACCTCACGCAGCGTGCGTCGCTGGTTGGTGCGGGCGTGCCGGAGCCGATCACCGATCGCCTCGCGCAACAGCACGGTCATCGCGCGCCTCCCTTCAAGATCGATCCGCCGGACCGGGAGGTCCGGCATGGTGACCACGTTACCGAGACCTGGCGATCATCGGCAGCGCCATCACCGTCCGTACGCCAAGGGCGAACGAGTGAACCGCCCCTGGTGTTCCCTCAAGTATCTCGGCGCCGCTGGAGCCCGGCCCTAGTCCTGCTGGTCCACCAGCGTGCTGAGCAGGCGCAACGCCGCCGCGACGGCACCGGCGCGGACCTGGTGGCGGTTGCCGTCTATGCCGATCGTGTGCACCTCGGCGATCTCCGGGCCCGACACGCCGATGTGCACGACGCCGGGCTCGATCCCGTCCTGCGGGTCCGGTCCGGCCACCCCGGTGAGCCCGACCCCCCAGGCCGCGCGGCACGTGACGCGTGCCCCGTCGGCCAGCTGGGCCGCCACGTCCGGGTGCACCGCGCCGTGCTCGGCGAGCAGCTCGTCGTCCACACCGGCCAGCTCGTGCTTGAGCGGTGTGGCGTACACCACGATCCCGCCGCGGACCACGGCCGACGAGCCGGGCACGCTCGTCAGCACCGCGGCGACGAGACCACCGGTGAGGGACTCGGCGGTGGCCACCGTCTCGCCCTTCTCCTTCAACGCCCTGATCAGGTCCGCCAATTCCGCCGCGTCGACGCCGACGCTCTCGGCGAGGGGGTTCCTAGCCATTGGCGCCGTTGGCGCGGAGGCGCATGGCGCGGACGACGTAGTCGACGCCGGTGCCCACGGTCAGCACAAGCGCGATGCCCATGCCCACCCACAGCAGCGGGTCGAGCACCGCGGGCAGTGGCAGCAGGTACAGGCCGATGGCGATGATCTGCGCGAACGTCTTGACCTTGCCGCCGTAGCTCGCCGCGATCACGCCGTAGCGGATCACCCAGAACCGCAGCAGGGTCACCAGGATCTCCCGGCCCGCGATCGTCAGGGTCACCCACCAGGGCAGCTCGCCGAGGATCGACAGCCCGACCAGCGCGGCGCCGGTGAGCGCCTTGTCCGCGATCGGGTCCACGACCTTGCCGAAGTCGGTGACCAGGCCGTACTTGCGGGCCAGGTGACCGTCGATGAAGTCGGTGATCGAGCCGACGGCGAACACGAGGAACGCCGCCATCCGCCACCCGTCGGACACCCCGCCGTCGACGAACAGGGCGAACAGGAACACCGGCACCAGGACGAGCCGGGTGACGGTCAGGATGTTCGCGATGTTGACGAGCGGTACCTGCGCGACCGCGGGCGGGTTCAACGCCTCCGACGGAGTGGATCCGTCGGAGGGCGTGGCACTCATCGGAGCACCTCTAACGGCCGCACCACCAGATCGACGCCCTCGGAGTCGACCACCTTGCCGACCACGAAGTCACCGACCGCCACGTCGTGCACGTCGAGCAGCAGGCACTCGCCGTCCACCTCGGGGCCCTGGTGCGCGGCACGGCCCGCGACCCCGTCCTCGTCGTCGCGTTCGACCAGGACGCGCACCTCCTCCCCGATGCGGTCCTCCGCGCGCTGCGCGGTCAGCTGTTCGACCAGGTCGGAGACGCGCGCGACCCGCGCGGCGACCTCCTCGGCGGGCAGCTTGCCGGGCAGGTTCTCGGCCTCGGTGCCGTCTTCGTCGGAGTAGCCGAACACGCCAACCACGTCCATCCGTGCCTCGGTGAGGAAGTGCTCCAGCTCGGCCAGCTCCTCCTCGGTCTCGCCGGGGAACCCGACGATCACGTTGCTGCGGATGCCGGCGTCCGGGGCGAGCGCGCGGATCTGGTCGACCAGCGCGAGGAACGACTCGGTGCCGCCGAAGCGGCGCATCCTGCGCAGCACGGTCGAGCTGGCGTGCTGGAAGGACATGTCGAAGTAGTTCGCCACGCCGTCCGTGCCCGCGATGGCCTTGAGCAGGGCGGGACGGGTCTCGGCGGGCTGCAGGTAGGACACGCGTACCCGCTCGACGCCGGGCAGCGCGGCCAGGCGCGGCAGCAGCAGGGAGAGCGCGTCGGGGCCGCCGTGCTCGCGGCCCAGGTCCTTGCCGTAGGAGGTGGAGTTCTCGCTGACCAGGAACAGCTCGCGGACGCCCTGCTCGGCGAGCCACGCGCCCTCGGCGACGATCTCGTCGGGCGTGCGGGACACGAACGCGCCGCGGAACGACGGGATCGCGCAGAACGAGCAGCGCCGGTCGCAGCCGGACGCGATCTTCAGCGACGCGAACGGTGCGTCGTCGAGCCGCTTGCGCAGCACGCGCGGGCCCCAGCCGTGCCCGGGCACCGACAGGTCGGCGGGCTTGCGCTCGACCGGGGTGATCGGCAGCAGCGTGCGCCGGTCCACCGGGGTGTGGGACTCGACCGCGCGGCCCGCGACCACGTCGTCGAGCCGCTCCCCCAGGTTCGGGTAGTGGTCGAAGCCGAGCACAGCGGCCGCCTCGGGCAGGCTCTCGGCCAGCTCGGTGCCGTACCGCTCGGCCATGCAGCCGACGGCGACCACCTTCGCGCCGGACTCGGCGGCGTCGAGCAGCACGTCGACCGAGTCCTTCTTGGCCGACTCGACGAAGCCGCACGTGTTCACCACGACCACGTCGGCGCCCTCGCCGTCGTCGGTGATCTCCCAGCCACCCGCCGCGAGACGGCCCGCGAGTTCCTCGGAGTCGACCTCGTTGCGGGCGCACCCGAGGGTGAGCAGGGCGGCACGGCGCGACGGTGGTGGTGTTGGCACGTGCTTCAGGGTAACCGGCGCACCCGTCACCAGGGCCCGATGTGTGTCCGATGGGTCTGCCGTGGCAGGTTTGGTGTTTGTGAACGAGCAGGTGGTATCGGTGCGCAGGGCGCGGGTGAGCGACGTGCGCGGGATCAAGTCGATCATCGACACGTACGTGGGCAAGGTCCTGCTCGCCAAGGAGCTCGTCACCCTGTACGAGGACGTCCAGGAGTTCTGGGTGGCCGAGGTGGACGGCGAGCTGGTCGGCTGCGGGGGCCTGCACGTGCTGTGGGAGGACATCGCCGAGATCCGGTCGATCGCCGTGCTCCCGAACGTCGCGCGGCTGGGCATCGGCGGCCTCCTCGTCGACCGGCTGCTGGCCGTGGCGCGGGAGCTGGGCCTGCAGCGGGTGTTCGTGCTGACCTTCGAGACGAAGTTCTTCGCCCGGTTCGGGTTCGTCGAGATCGACGGCACGCCGGTGATCGCCGAGGTGTACGAGCAGATGCGCCGCTCCGCGGACGAGGGTGTCGCCGAGTTCCTCGACCTGCCGTACGTCAAGCCGAACACCCTCGGGAACACCAGGATGCTGCTCGAACTCCAGGACTTCCCCGTTTGATACCCCTAGTTGAACCGATCAGGGGTTTGCAGGCCACGCGGGAACGGGCGTAATTGATCAGACCCTGTTCCACAGATCGCGAGGGAGATCATCCGTGGCCACGTCAACCCTGCGCCGTGCCGCCCGGGCCGCTGTCACCAGCGTCGTCACCACCGTTGTCGCGGCGAGCGCCATGCTCGTCGGCAGCGGCACCGCGTCCGCCGCGCTCGACCCGGCCCAGCTGCGCCAGGTCACCGACAGCTACCTGTACTCGTACAGCCTCTCGAGCTTCCAGACCGTGCGGTCGCAGCGGCCGTACGCGAGCCAGCTCGACTGGAGCTCCGACGGCTGCTCCAACTCGCCGGACAACCCGTTCGGCTTCAACTTCGTGCGGGCCTGCTACCGGCACGACTTCGGGTACCGCAACTACAAGCGGCAGGGCCGGTTCACCGAGTCCACGCGGCTGACGCTCGACAACAAGTTCAAGAGCGACCTGTACACGATCTGCAACGGCAACTGGGCCTGCAACCGGACCGCGGACGTCTACTACGCGGCCGTCCGCCAGTTCGGCGGCGGCAGCTGACCTGATCTGGTGGAGGGTGCTTCCGCAAGCGCCCCCCACCACGGTTCAGCAGTTGCCGGCGGTCGAGCGGCCGGCGAGCCGGTCGCCGACCCAGCTCGTCACGCTCGGGCTCATGAGCGCCGCCGTGGCGAAGTGGCCGCCGGTGTAGGTGCGCTGGAACGTCACGTTGCCGCCACCCGCGCACCACGCGGACCGCAACGCCACGCTCACCTGGACGGGCAGGATCTCGTCACCGTTCGAGTGGTACAGCAGCACGGGCGCCCTGGGCGTGGTGCCACCGAGCTTCTGCTCGTCGACCCTGGCCGACCATTCGGGACGGCTGAGCACGTCCTCCGTGGTGTAGTCGGCCATCGACCTGCCCGAGTACTTCGTCTGCAGCTCGTCGGTGCAGTCGTCGCGGATGTCGGTGATCGCGGCGCGGCCCGTGTCGTTGAGGTACGGCGTGATGTCGAGGTCCGGGTACGTGACGTCGATGCCGTAGCCCGCGGCGAGCACGAGGCCCGCGTTGTCGCCGCCGTCGTTGTGGTCGGCGACCACCTTCAGGTCCGCGGGCGGGGCGCCGACCGCGTACGCGGCGATGTTCAGCGCGGGCGCGTACGTCGGCGCGAGCTGGGCGGCCCAGCCGGCGGCGTGCCCGCCCTGCGAGTACCCGACGATCGCGACCCTGGTGTTCGCGGACAGGCCGGTGCCGGACAGCCGCAACGCCGCGCGGACGGCGTCGAGCGTGGCGTGGCCCTCGGCGCGGCCCGCCATGTAGGTGTGCTCGCCCGGTGTGCCGATGCCCTCGTAGTCGGTCACCGCGACGGCGAAGCCGCGGGTGGCGTACTGGTGGATCAGCAGGCCCTCGGTCTCGTCGCCCGCCTCCAGGTGCCGCGACGGGGCGCACTGGTCACCGAGGCCGTGGGTGCCGGGCGCGTAGCCGACGACCGGTGTGTTCGCGTTCGCGCCCTTCGGCACGATCACGGTGCCGCTGACCGTGATCGGCGAGCCGGTGGCGGACGTGGACTGGTAGGTGATCGTCCAGACGTTGGCGTAGAAGAAGCCGGGCGCGTTGACGGCACGTGCGGACAGGACGTCGCCGGGGGCGGCGGCGGCCGCGGCGACTCCCGGCGGTGCCACGAGTGAGGCGGCCACGAGCAGGAACCCGGCCACGAGACGGCGTACGGACATGGGCCCTCCAACAAGAAGCAGGGACCCACAAGGTAACCAGTCGGTAACTGGCGGTGATAGTGGCTGGTGGACAACGCGTCACCGAGTCGTTGTCCACGAACCACAACGCCGGCGGCGGATCGGCCGTACGATGCGCTGATGCGGCTGCTGGCGGTGGTGTTGTTGCTGGTGTTGAGCGGATGCGTGACCGCGGAGTCGGCTCAGCCGCCCGGTCCGCCGCCGGACACCGGCTCGCTGCGGCAGCTCGACGACCACCCGCTGTGGACGATGCGGTACGAGGGCGACTACGACCGCATGAAGAACGTCTCCCAGCCCACGCCCACAACTCCGTTCGGCTGCTCGCTGTTCGCCACCAACGACGCGACCGATCCCCTGTTCGCCCGCAACTTCGACTGGGACCCCGCGCCCGCGATGTTGCTGTTCACCGATCCGTCCGACGGCTACGCGTCGGTGTCGATGGTCGACCTGTCGTACCTGGGCGTCACCGACCCGGAGGCCGAACCGGAGAAGCTGACCGACGCCCCGCTGCTGCCGTTCGACGGCATGAACGAGAAGGGCCTCGCGATCGGCCTCGCCGCCGTGGACGACGCGCAGCCGGGGTCCCGCCCGGACCGCCCGACCGTCGGCAGCGTGCGGATCATCCGGCTGGTGCTGGACAAGGCCGGGACGGTCGAGGAGGCCAAGCAGGTCTTCGAGGACCACAACATCAACTTCGACGGGGGCCCGCCGCTGCACTACCTGGTGGCCGACGCGACCGGCAGGTCGGCGGCCATCGAGTTCGTCGACGGCGAGGTCGTCGCACTGCCGACCCAGGCGGCGGTCAACTTCACCCTGTCCGGCACGGACGACGCCACCCGCGCCGCCGACAACCGCTACCGCACCGCCACCGAAGGCCTCTCCCCCGGCATGGACTGGCGCGCCGCGATGGACCTCCTTGGCGACGTGCAGCAGGGGCACACCCAGTGGTCAGTGGTGTACGGCCTGAAGACCGGCGAGGTCCACGTGGCCACGGACAAGAAGTTCGACCGCGTCCACGACTTCACGCTCTAGTCCGTCACACGACCTGCAGCACGAGCGCCCACACGCCCGTCGAGGGATTGCGGGTGTGCTCGGTGCCCACCACTTCGCACCTGCTCCGCGCACGGTCGATCGCGTCATCGACACCGGCAGCGAAGTCCGCGAAACAGAGTCCGCTCTTGGCGTACCGGGGCACGTGCTTCACCAGCTTCCGCCGAGCGTCGTCGTAGCACGTCAACGGAGCCGAGCACGATTCGAAATGCAGAAGGAGCCAGTACTCGAAGCACGGATTCGAGATCGCCAGGTGCACACCGTGTTTTCTGGCCTCGGCGACAGCCGCCGGAACGTCGAACTCGTCCACGTCGACAACACACCAGACCTCGTCGCACGCGAGAACATCCCGCTTCTGGGCAGCGAAGCGGACCAGCCTCACAGGATCGACGCCCTTGGCCTCCACGACCACCCTGACCGCGGGATTCCGCCGCTCCTTCTTCAGCCCACGGAAGTAGGCCGGTTCGGTGGCCATGCCTCCGCAGACGACGAGAACCTGCGTGCGCTCTTCACGAACCGGAGCAGACCGGGACCGCCGGTTCTCTCTGCGGGTCATCGATCCCGCACTGCGTGCACGAAGTCCTGGTGGTCGAGCACGGGAACCGCGCCGTAGCTGCCACCCAGATACCTCCGCTCGAGGTTCTGATCCTGCCGGGGCTTGAAGTCGGTAAGCGGGTAGAGCTCAGTGGCGCCCGCGTTGTTCTTCTGTACGAACCAGATCTGGTCGCGATCGAGCACCTTGTTGCCGATCATGGTGCCGAGCAGGCTGGTGTCGTGCGTGGTGAAGATGAGCTGCGCGTTCCTTGGATTTGTCTCCGTGTCTTGGAAGAGTTCCACGAGCTGAGCGGTGAGCAGCGGGTGCAGACTCGTGTCGATCTCGTCCACAGCGACGACCGATCCCTCGTCGAGCACGTCCAGCACGACCGGTAGCAGCTCCAGCCAGGAGAGCGTCCCGTCCGACTCGTCACCGAGCCCGAAGAGTTCACCCTCAACACCGTGCTCAAGCCGCAGTTCCAGGCTTGGCCTGTGCACTTGGTTGCGTCGCACCAACGCCCTGGAACGTCGCGGTACGTACCGTCCTTCCAGCTCGTCGGCTTCCTCGACGCTGACGTTGGTAATACCGACATCGGCCGCGGCCAGCAGCGAAACCAAACGGTCGTGGTTTCCCGGGTTCTTAGCGAGGAAGTCCTGGATGCGCTCCGCCAGCCCGAACGGCGACCTGTGACGAGCGCTCCTCAGTCGTATGCCAGCCCGAAACCACTGATAGACCGGGAGCAACGGATCCAGGTTGAGCTTGGCCGCGGCGCTCAGAAACAACGCGTTCGGCCGGGTGAGTTCCTCCAGCATCGCCAGCTTGGGCTTGAGCTCGCCGAGCGTGGTCCCGAAGTTGATGTCACCGCGCTGTCGGCTGAACAGCAGCCTTCGCCGCTTCTCCGGGTAGGAGTACAGCCACTCCTCGAGAACCTCGTTGTCGTCAACACTGAACCCGTACGTGTACGGCACACCGTCGACGACAAGTTCCGCCACGTAGAGAGACGGCTGAGTTCGGATGGCTGGGTTCAACCGGAACGGGTTCCGTGGCACCCCCTCGTCGATCTCCCACCTGGAGAACGACTGCAGCACCGCTGCCCTCATGAACTCCAGCCCGCTGATCACGTTCGACTTGCCTGATGCGTTGGCGCCGTAGATCGCGGTGACCGGTACCGCGAGCTGCTCCGACTGACGCGCCGGCATCAGCAGGAGCTCCTGCTCGTCCGCGATCGAGCGATGGTTGGCCAGACGGAAGCTGCGTAGCACGTCGCGCCTCCTTCCAGGCACCTTCACGCCGTTCTGTACCAGTAAACCGCACAAACAGCCGTCAAGGTTCCCCGAGGGGCGACTCTCACCACAGAATCACTCGTCGAAGTCGTCGTCTGACGGGGGTGGGCCGCCGCCGCGGATGGTGTACAGGACCGAGTCCAGTTCGTCGGGCTTGACCAGTACGTCGCGGGCCTTCGAGCCCTCCGACGGGCCCACCACGCCGCGGCTCTCCAGCAGGTCCATCAGGCGACCGGCCTTCGCGAAGCCGACCCGCAGCTTGCGCTGCAGCATCGACGTCGACCCGAACTGGGACGTCACGATGAGTTCCGCGGCCTGCAGGAGCACGTCGAGGTCGTCGCCGATCTCCTCGTCGATCTCCTTCTTGTCCGACGCCTTCGCGCTGGTCACGCCGTCGGTGTACTCCGGCTGCGCCTGCTCCTTCACGAACGAGACGATCGCGTTGATCTCCTCGTCGGTGATGAACGCACCCTGGATGCGGATGGGCTTCGACGCGCCCATGGGCAGGTAGAGCCCGTCGCCCATGCCGATCAGCTTCTCCGCGCCCGGCTGGTCGAGGATGACCCGCGAGTCCGTCAGCGACGACGTCGCGAACGCCAGCCTGGACGGCACGTTCGTCTTGATCAGACCGGTGACCACGTCGACCGACGGGCGCTGCGTCGCCAGCACCAGGTGGATGCCCGCGGCACGTGCCTTCTGCGTGATCCGGACGATCGCGTCCTCGACGTCGCGGGGGGCGGTCATCATCAGGTCGGCCAGCTCGTCGACGATCGCGAGGATGTACGGGTACGGCCGGTACTCGCGCTCGGACCCGGGCGGTGCGGTGATCTCGCCCGAGCGGACCTTCTTGTTGAAGTCGTCGACGTGCCGGACCCGGTTGGCCTGCATGTCCTGGTAGCGCTGCTCCATCTCCTCGACCAGCCACGTCAGCGCGGCCGCCGCCTTCTTCGGCTGCGTGATGATCGGGGTGATCAGGTGCGGGATGCCCTCGTACGGCGTCAGCTCCACCATCTTCGGGTCGATCAGGATCATCCTGACCTCGTCCGGCGTGGCCCGCGCCAGCAGCGACACCAGCATGGAGTTGACGAAGCTCGACTTACCGGAACCCGTGGACCCCGCGCACAGCAGGTGCGGCATCTTCGCGAGGTTCGCGGTGACCATGTGGCCCTCGATGTCCTTGCCGAGGCCGATCACCATCGGGTGCGCGTCCTTGACGGCGGTCGTCGACCGCAGCACGTCACCGAGCCGCACCATCTCGCGGTCGGAGTTCGGCACCTCGATGCCCACCGCGGACTTGCCGGGGATGGGCGCGAGCAGCCGGACGTTGTCGGTGGCGACCGCGTACGCGATGTTCTTGGTCAGCGCGGTGATCTTCTCGACCTTCACCGCCGGGCCCAGCTCGATCTCGTACCTGGTCACCGTCGGGCCCCGGGTGAAGCCGGTGACCTGCGCGTCGATGGAGAACTGGTCCAGCACGCCGGTGATCGCCTCGATCATGGCGTCGTTGGCGCGGCTGCGGGTCTTCGGCGCGTCGCCCGCTTCGAGGATGTTCGGGTCGGGCAGCGTGTAGTCACCGTCCACGACACGCGGCGCGAGGTCGAGCTGGCCCTGGGTGCCCGCGTCCTTGGCCGCAGTGTTCTCGGCGACCTCGACGGGCTTCTTGCGCTTGCGCGGCGGCGGTGCCGGAGGCTCGGGTGGCGGTGGGATCTCCTCGCCGGCACCGGTCTCGGCGAGCGGCGGGTCGGCGTCGGCGGACATGGCGGCCTGGCGGCGGCGCGACGGGCGGCGCAGCCGGACCGGCTCGGGCTCCGTCTCCTCGTCCTCCTGGCCGGGCAGGTCGAGGCCTTCGGCGTCGATGCCGTCCTCGCGGTCCTCCGGGTCCATGCCCAGCTCACGGAGCCGGGTCGGGATGTCGCGGAACCGGGTGCCGGTGAACACGAGCACACCGAAGCCGAGCACGAGCGCCAGCAGCGGCAGCGCGACCCACGCGGTGACGCCCTTGGCGAGCAGTCCGCCCGAGAGGTACCCGATCGCGCCGCCCGCGTACATGCGGCCGAGGTTGTCGTCGGGCTGGTCGGCGAAGATGTGCAGCACGCCGAGGATGGCGAGGACGAACAGCAGCGTGCCGATGACCAGCCGCGGCCGCTTCTCCGGCTGCGGGTCCGAGCGCATCATCGCGATGCCGATGACGAGCAGCGTCAGCGGCAACGCCATGGCGGCGGCGCCGACGACCGACCGCACCCCGACCTCGAGGTAGTGGCCGATCGGGCCGCCCGCCTGCCACCAGATGCCCGCGCCGGCGATGACGCCGACGGCGATGAGACCGAACGCGAGGCCGTCGCGCCGGTGCGCCGGGTCGAGGTCCTTGGTGCGGCCGACGGTCCGCGCGATGCCGCCCGCGCCCTTGGCCAGGAGGTTCCACCCGCCACGCAGGCCGCGGCCGAGCGCACGCGTGACCGAGCCCTTGCTCGCGGGCTTGCGGGCCGGCGGCCGCCGGGCCGGGGACCGGGACGACGACCTGGTCGACCTGGACGGTGTCTTGGCGGGTGGCCGGGACGACCGGCTCGATCCGCTCCTGGCGCGCGCACCGCTTCCGGAGCCGCCGCTCGAGCCGCGGCCCTTCGGGCTCTTGGAAGGTGCTGTCCGGTTCGCCACAACCCCCCACGGTAGTCGCATGAGCCACACGAGTCACTCTTGGCACACGGGCACCGGGATTGACTGATCCCCTGGCGGACCCCCACCTGGGTCGTGCGATGCTCCCGCCCATGGTCGCGCTGACACGCCGTTCTTCCGAGTCGACACGCCGGTGGCCCCGCCGCGGTCCGTTCGCCCGGCGACCGAAGCCGCAGAAGGTCTCGCCGATCTGGCGAGCCATGACGGCCTTCGACGTGGCCTTCGTGCGGCTGGTCGGGAAGCTGGAGATCACCGGGTCGATCCCGGCCGAGCTGCGGCACCAGCCGATGCTGATCGCCGCGAACCACATCGGGATGTTCGACCCGTTCGTGCTGACCGCGGCGCTGCGCAAGGCGGGCGTCAACCCGCGGTTCCTGCTGACCGGCGGCCTGCTGGACGCGCCGGTGATCGGGTGGGGGCTGCGACAGGGCGGCAGCCTCCGCGTCGACCGCGGCAAGGCCAACGTGATCGAGGCGTTCGACCGGGTGACGACCGCGCTGCGGGAGACCCCGGGCCCGGTGCTGGTCTACCCGGAGGGCCGCGTCAGCCGTGAGCCCGGGCTGTGGCCGGAACGCGGGAAGAGCGGGGTCGCGCGGATGGCGCTGACCGGTTCCGTGCCGGTGCTGACGATCAGCCAGTGGGGCGCGCACGAGGCCGTGTACTGGGGCACCGAGGTCGTGACCGGGTGGCGGGACTTCATGCCGCTGCTGACCTCGTGGCTGCGGGCGATCAGGAACCGGCCCACGTTCAAGGTGCACTTCGGGCCGGTGGTCGACCTGTCGGACCTGTCGGCCGCGAAGCCCGGCGACGCGATCCGCGCCCACAAGCGGATCATGCAGGCCATCACGGACAACCTCGTGCCGCTGCGCGCCGATGAGCTGGACGAGCCGAGGTTCCACGACCCGACCCGGCCGACGGACAGCACGAGCCCCTGGCGGCCCAAGTCGTAGCTGGCTACGGCTTCAGCACACGGGTCGGGATGGCCGAACCGGTGCGCACGGGGTCGAACACGAACAGCGTGGAGTACTTCCGGACGTTCGGCGCGTCGGTGAGCAGACGTTCGGCCACCTCGTTGTGGTGGGCCATGCCTGACGTGACCAGCACCACCACGTAGTCCCACTCGCCGTAGACCATGTACAGCTGCTGCACCTCCGGCGCGGCGAGGAGCCTGCGCTGGAACGCCTCGTGCAGCCGGGACGACTCCCGTTCCACCGCGACCAGGCAGACCGCGAACACCAGGTCGTGGCTGGCCTTCGGGTTCAGCACCGCCGTCGTGCGCGCGAGCAACCCGCTCGCCCGGTAGCGGTCCATCCGGCGCTGCACGGCACTGGGCGACAGGCCGACGACCTCACCCAGCTCGCGCAGGGTGCGGCCGGCGTCGGCCTGCAGCTCGTCCAGTAGCAGGTGATCGATCTCGTCGAGCTTCACGCAAAAATATTGCGTGAGCGCGGGAAAGAATTCAATTGCGGTTCGCGGCCTCTGACATAGCGTGAAGGCACTGCCAGGGAGAGGAAAACCCCGCGATGACCAACGCCGCCGCGACCGAGCCCGTCGCCATCTCAACCGGTGAACCCGCTACGACGGTTACTCGTGGCACGGTGCTCATCGTGCTGGCGTCGTTCTGCTTCGGCACGTCGGGCCCGCTGGTGAAACCGGCGATGGACGCGGGCCTCTCACCGCAGCAGGTGGCGAGCTTCCGCATCGGGCTCGCCGCGGCGCTGCTGCTGGCGTTCGTGGCGGTCACGCGGCCGCGCCTGCTGCGGTTGCGGCGCTCCGACCTGCCGCTGCTCGTCGGCTACGGGCTGGTCGGGGTCGCGGCCGTGCAGCTGCTGTACTTCGCGGCGGTCTCCCGCATCCCGATCGGTGTCGCGATGCTCCTGGAGTTCACGTCCCCCGTACTGGTCGCGCTGTGGGTGCGGTTCGTGCGGCGCGTGGTGCTGTCCGCCCGGATGTGGGTCGGTACGGCGCTCGCGCTCCTCGGCCTCGCGATGGTGGCGCAAGTGTGGGAAGGGCTGCGGCTGGACACGTTCGGCCTGTTGTTCGGGGTGGCGTCGGCGCTGTGCGCGGCCGCGTACTTCCTGATCGGCGAACGCGGGGTGAGCACGATCCCCCCGCTGGGCCTGGTCACCTGGGGCATGGTCGTCGGCGCGGTCGCGATCGCCGTGGTCACGCCGCCGTGGTCGCTCCCCGGCGAGACCATGACCGCCACCGCCGAGTTCGCCGGGCTGGCCGTGCCCGTGTGGACGCTGCTGGTCACGTGCGCGGTGGTCAGCACGGCCGCCGCCTACCTGCTGTCGATCAGCGCGATGCGGTACCTGCCCGCGAACGTGGTGAGCGTGCTCGCCGTGTGCGAGCCGATCGTCGCGACCGTGCTCACGTGGCTCGCGCTCGGACAGACGCTCGCGCCTGTTCAGGTCCTCGGCGCGGCGGTGCTGCTCGCGGGCGCAACCGTCGTTCAGCTGGCTTCACGTACTCCCAAGGTCGTACTCGTGGGTGACGCGGTTCAGCCGACAGTGGGATGACGTGGCACCCGTCACAGCGAGACCCTCTACGCGATACACGTGTCAGGCGAGCGTAGAAGCGGGTGAGCACCATGAGGCCGACGAGACGGGAACAGCGCAAGGCGCGACGGGCACTGCTGCGGCAGGTGATCACCGTCGGGTGTGCGCTGATCGTGGCGATGTCGAAGCGCTGATGGCCTTGAGCGGGGTGAACACGCCGTCCGGGTCGTAGGCGCGCTTGATCTCGCGCAACCGGGCGTAGGCCGCCGCGCTGTAGGCGGTGTCCGTGCGACCCGGGTCGGTCAGCCCGTTGAGGAAGGACCCACCAGTGGCGAGCGCGACGATGGGCGCCGCCGTCTCCGCGGGGCTGTCGACGATCACCGAGTACGGCACGTCGCGGTGCCCCATCGGGCCCGCGTCCGCACCCGGCCGGGCGATGGCGCCACCCCACGGCCGCACCTCGACCGCCGCCGCGCCCCCGTGCACGGCGTCCAGCGCGGCGGCGATCAGCGCGTCGGACAGGTCGGCCTGGAGCGTGTAGTTCTCCGGCGTGGTGCCACCGATCGTCCCGCTCTCGGTGTACGGGATGGTCCGCCAGCCGTCGGTGACCGGCTCGCCGGGGAACAGGGGGGCCAGCGCACGCCGGGCCTTGTCGGCGGGCCCGACGTACATGCCGCGGATGACCAGTTCGTCGCGGGTGAGCACGACGTTGGCGGTCAGCTCGTCCGGCAGGTCGAGGTCGCGGTAGACGGCGAGCACGTCGGCGGCGCGGTCGAGCGGGAAGGTCGCGGCGCCCGCGTGGACGTCGGTGACCGGGTACAGCCGGAACTCCAGCGCGGTCACGACGCCGAAGTTGCCGCCACCCCCGCGGATCGCCCAGAACAGGTCCGGTTCGCGGTCGGCCGACACGGTCCGCGACGCTCCGTCCGCGGTGACGATCTCGGCGGCCACCACGCTGTCGGCGGCGAAGCCGAACACGCGGGACAGCCAGCTCATCCCGCCGCCGAGGGTGTAGCCGACCACGCCGACGTCCGGCGAGGTGCCCGACAGCGGCGCGAGCCCGAACCGCGCGGCGGCCGCGATCACCGCACCCCAGCGCACCCCGGCGCCGACACGGGCGGTCCGCCGCTCCGGGTCGATCCGCACGCCGGTCATCCCGGCCGTGGCGATCACCTCGACGTCGCCGTCCGGCAGCTGTCCGCCGTGGCCCGTCGCGTACACCGTGACCGGCCGGTTCCTGTCGCGGGCGGCGAGCACCCTCGCACGCACGTCGTGGGCGTGCACGGTCACGCGCCCAGCAAGGCGGGCCGACGGACCGCGGGCGGGATGCTCTTGGCCGGGGTGAACACGCGCTCGGGGTCGCAGGCAGCCTTGACCTCGCGCAGCCGCGCCCAGTCGCTGGCGGTGTAGGCGGCCCGCGTGCGGGACGGGTCGTGCAGCCAGTTCAGGAACTCGCCGCCCGTGGCGTGCGCGACGACCGGTGCCGCGGCCTCGGCGGCACCGTCGACGACGACGGAGAACGGCACGTCACGGTGTCCGACCGGGCCGGCGTCGGCGGCGGGACGGGCGATGGCGCCACCCCAGCGCCGCACCTCGACGGTGGTCGCGCCCCGGCGGACGCTCTCCAGCACGGCCTCGACCGGCACGTCGTGCTGCAGCGTGAAGTTGTGTGGCGCGGTGCCGCCGACGGTGCCGCTCTCGGTGTACGACATGGTCCGCCAGCCGTCGGCGACCGGCTCGCCTGCCGCCCGGAACAGCGGTGCGAGCGCACGGCGGGCGTCCTGCGCCGATCCCGCGTACATGCCGCGGATCGACAGCGCGTCCGCGGTGAGCACGATGTTGGCGGTCAGCTCGTCCGGCACGTCGAGGTCGCGGTAGACCGACAGCACGTCGGCGGCCCGGGCCGGGTCGAACGTGGCGGTGCCCGCGTACACCGACGCGACCGGGTGCAGCCGGAACTCGAGCGCGGTGACCACGCCGAAGTTGGCGCCGCCACCGCGGATCGCCCAGAACAGGTCCGGCTCGCGGTCGGCCGACACGGTGCGGAACTCGCCGTCCGCGGTGACGATGTCGGCCCGCAGCACGCTGTCCGCGGCATACCCGAAGCGGCGCGACAGCCAGCCCATGCCGCCGCCGAGCGTGTAGCCGACCACGCCCACGGTCGGCGAGGTGCCGGACAGCGGCGCGAGCCCGAAGGGCGCGGCGGCCGCGATCACCTCACCCCACCGCACCCCGGCGCCGACCCGCGCGACCCGCCGCCGCGGGTCGACCAGCACCCCGCCCATCCCCGCGGTGGTGATCACCGCGACGTCCTCGCCCTCCGGCATGGGGCCGCCGTGCCCGGTCGCGAAGACCGACACCGGCAGGCACTGCTTCCGTGCGACCAGCACGGCGTTGCGCACGTCGGCCGGGGTGGTGGCGTCCACGATCATCTCTGGCTCCTCGGGTCTGATCCGTCGTTCTTACCCACAGGTCGGATGGGGAACGCGCGGATCGACACGCGAGCCAGAGAATTTTCCGGAAGCTAGACGGGGATCACCGTCGGGACGATCATGGGGCGGCGGCGGTAGGTGTCGGCGACCCAGCGGCCGACGACCCGGCGCACGGCCTGCGCGATGCGGTGCGTGTCGGTGATGCCCTCGGCCTCCGTGCGCGACAGCTCCATCTCCACCAGCGACACGACCTCGTCGAGCGCCTTCGGGTCGTCGGAGAAGCCGCGGCCGGAGACGGTCGGTGACCCGAGCGCCCGGCCCGTGGCCGACTCGACGGCCACCGTGATCGCGATGAAGCCGCCCTCGCCCAGGATGAGCCGGTCGGACAGGGTGGACTCGCCGACGTCGCCGACCGACAGGCCGTCGACGTACACGTGCCCCACCTCGACCCGTCCGCTGATCTTCGCCCGGCCGTCCACCAGGTCGACGACCACGCCGTCCTCGGCGATCACCACGTGGTCGGCGGGCACCCCGGTCGCCACGGCCAGTGCCGCGTTGGCCCGCAGGTGCCGCCACTCGCCGTGCACCGGCATGACGTTCGACGGGCGGACCGCGTTGTAGAGGAACAGCAGCTCCCCCGCCGACGCGTGCCCGGACACGTGCACCTTCGCGTTGCCCTGGTGGACCACGTTCGCGCCGAGCCGCGCGAGCCCGTTGACCACGCCGAACACGGCGGTCTCGTTGCCGGGGATCAGCGAGCTGGCCAGCACGACGGTGTCACCGGCGAGGATCCGGATCTGCCGGTGCTCGCCACGGGCCATCCGCGACAGCGCCGACAGCGGCTCGCCCTGCGAGCCCGTCGACACGAACAGCACCTCGTGCTCGGGCAGCTCCAGCGCCTCGTTGAGATCGATGAGCAGGCCTTCCGGCACGTGCAGCAGACCGAGGTCGACGGCGATGCCCATGTTGCGCACCATCGACCGGCCGACGAGCGCGACCCGCCGCCCGTTCTGCACGGCCACGTCGAACACCTGCTGCACGCGGTGCACGTGGCTCGCGAAGCACGCCACGATCACCCGCTGCTTCGCCCGCGAGATCACGCCCTCGAGCACCGGGCCGATCTCGCGCTCGGCCATCACGAACCCGGGCACCTCGGCGTTCGTCGAGTCCACGAGGAACAGGTCGACGCCCTCGTCGCCGAGGCGGGAGAACCCCGCGAGGTCGGTGAGCCGCCCGTCGAGCGGCAGCTGGTCCAGCTTGATGTCACCGGTGTGCAGCACCAGCCCGGCCGGCGTGCGGACGGCGACCGCGAGCGCGTCCGGGATGGAGTGGTTGACCGCGAAGAACTCGCACTCGAAGTCGCCCGCCGTGTGGTGCCCGCCCTCGGCGACCTCGACGAGGTGCGGGGTGAGTCGGTGCTCCTTGCACTTCGCGGCGACCAGGGCGAGCGTGAACCGCGAGCCGACGACCGGCAGGTCCGGGCGGTGGCGCAGCAGGAAGGGCACGGCGCCGATGTGGTCCTCGTGGCCGTGCGTGAGCACCACCGCGTCGATGTCGTCCATGCGGGACTCGATCGCGCGGAAGTCCGGCAGGATCAGGTCGACGCCGGGCTGCTGGTCCTCCGGGAAGAGCACCCCGCAGTCCACGACGAGCAGGCGTCCGCCGTACTCGAAGACCGTCATGTTGCGGCCGACCTCGCCGATCCCGCCCAGCGCGACGACGCGCAGCCCTCCGTCGGCCAGTGGTCCTGGCGCGGCCATCTGCGTCACTTATGAACCTGCCCGGCGCTGGTGTGGGTGGTGGTGGCGATGTACGCGGCGGCGGCGTCGGCCTGGGCCACCCGCGCGGCGGCCACATCGGACGGTGCGGCGTCGGCCAGCGGCACGCCCGCGTCACCGAGGTCGGACGCGATCAACGCGACCTGCTCCCTGGTCGCCGGTGGCAGCGGCAGCCGGGGATCGCCGGCCTGGTGGCCGCGCAGCCGCAGCGCGGCCTTCGAGAAGATCACGCCGCCGACCCGGCCCATGGCCCGGTACACCGGCAACAGTCCGCGGTGGACGGTGCGGGCGGTGCTCACGTCGCCGTTCTCGTACGTCTCGACCATGCGGCGCAGCCTGCCCGCCACCACGTGCCCGATGACGGAGACGAACCCGACGGCGCCGACCGACAGCCACGGCAGGTTCAGCGCGTCGTCGCCGGAGTAGTAGGCGAGGTCGGTGCTCGCGATGACCTCACTGCCGGCCAGCAGGTCGCCCTTGGCGTCCTTCACGGCCTGGATCCTGGGGTGTTCGGCCAGCCTGCGCAGCGTGTCGACCTCGATCGGCACGACCGAGCGCGGCGGGATGTCGTAGAGCATGTTCGGCAGGCCGGACGCCTCGGCGACGGCCGTGAAGTGCGCGACCAGCCCGGCCTGCGGCGGCCGCGAGTAGTACGGGGTGACCACGAGGAGCCCGTGCGCGCCAGCCTGCTCGGCCTGCTGCGCCAGGTGCACGGAGTGCGCGGTGTCGTAGGTGCCGACCGACGCCACCACCGTGGCCCGCTCGCCCACCGCCTCGACGACCGCCCGCACCAGGTCGGCCTTCTCCGTGTCGGAGGTCGTCGGCGACTCACCGGTCGTCCCGCTGACCACCAGGCCGTCGTTACCGAGGTCGACGAGGTGGTTCGCGAGGCTCTGCGCGGCCCCGAGGTCGAGCTTGCCGCTCGCGTCGAAGGGGGTCACCATCGCGGTGAGCACCTGGCCGAACGGCCGTCCTGGCTTGGCGGTCGGACACGTGTTCATGCCGGAGACGCTACTCCACGACCCGGTACGACTTCGTCAACTGGTCACCGTCCGCCGCGTACAACACACAATAGGAGGCGCGGTGCTCGCCCCACGCTTCCTCGGTGGGCACCACGGCCCGGTGGCGCAGTCCGTCCTTTGTGGTCTCCGGGATCATCGCGTTCGACTCGAAGATCATCCGGCAGATCGCCTCGGTGTACTGGACCAGGTCCTCGTGCCCCGGGTGGGGGATGTCCGGCCAGGTCTCGTGATCCTCCGGCGGGGTGTAGAAGGTGCGGGACTGGTACACCTCGAACACGTGCGGCTGATCGCACTCGACGTGCGCACTCTGTGTGATCTGCCTGCCGTCCGTGAGGTCGCTCGTCATGCACCGCCCCTCGGGGTAGTCCTCCCACCAGAACTCCGGGAGGTAGCCGCCTTCGCCGTAGGTGAGGGCCGTGTCCATGTTCGCCGGCCTGCCGCCGTCCGGTCCCGGCTCGGTGAGCACCCGGACGGTGTACCCGCCCGCGAACAGGGCGGCCGCGAGCACGGCACCGACCGTGGCGAGCACGCCCCACCGCCTGCTGGGCCGCTGGTGCGCCACGTACCGCGCGGCCGACGGTGGCGTCAGGTGCGCGGTCTGCGCGGCGAACCCGTCCGGCGGGGTCATCGTGACCTGGGAGAGCAGGCCGCTGACCTGGTCTCCGGACGGCCTGGCCTCGGGGTGCGTGTTGAGCAGGCCCATGATCGCCGACGCGAGCGGGCCCTGGCAGCGGGTGAGGTACGGGACCTCGTTGAGGATCGCGTGCATGGTGGCGGCCGTGGAGGTGCGCTCGTGCGCCGCGTACCCCTCGACCGCGAAGAACAGGACCGCGCCCAGCGCCCACAGGTCCGACCCGGCGTCGGCGTCCTGGCCGCGCAGGCGTTCCGGTGCCATGTAGACCGGTGAGCCTACGAGGATGCCGCTCGTGGTCAGGTGCGGGTCGTCGCTGGACTGCGCGATGCCGAAGTCGGTGAGCTTCACCCGGCCGCTCGGCAGCACCATGATGTTCGACGGCTTCACGTCCCGGTGCACCACGCCCGCCGCGTGCGCCGCCCGCAGCGCGGACAGCAGTTGCTCGGCGAGCCGCGCCACGACGTCCTGCGGCAGCGGGCCGCGCTCGCGGACCAGGTCGGTCAGTGTGGGGGCCTCGATCAGCTCCATCACGATGAACGTGGTGCCCTGCTCGCGGACCACGTCGTAGACCGTGACCACGCCGGGGTCGTTCAGCCGTCCCGCCGACCGGGCCTCGCGCAGCACCCGCTCCTCGAACACCTCGCGCTCGACCGGGCCGACCCCGTCGGGCAGGTGCAACTCCTTGATGGCGACCTGCCTGCCGATCGTGCGGTCCTCGGAGCGCCACACGATGCCCATGCCGCCGCGGCCGATCTCGCGCAGCAGGGCGTACCGGCCCGCGACAACCCGTTGGTCGACCTGCTCCGTCACCGTCCGGCCTCCTCCCGTCCGTCACTCGGACCGGTGAAGAGGATGTCAGGTTCCCTGTTTTGGCTAGAGGCCGCGGTGGAGGCCCCGCACCGCCGCGATCGCGTGCTGGTCGCCGTCGAACTCGACCCGCGCCGCGTCCCGTCCGAACGCGAAGAGCAGCAGCTCGCCGGGCTCGCCGGTGACCGTCACGGTGTTCGGGCCACGCCTGATCACCACCGAGTCGCCGTCCCCGCGGTGCAGGATCAGCCCGACCGGGGTCTTGCGCAGCGTCAGCTTCCCGGCCCGCTTCAGCCCGGCCCACAGGGCGGCGTCCCGTCGTGCGTCGGGCTCCCGCGGTGTCCAGCCCTCCTGGCCGCGGCGCACGTCCTCGTGGTGGATGAACAGCTCGACGCTGTTGACCAGCTTGTCCACGGCCGGGATCCGGGTCGGCCACCACGCGGGCGGGCCGCCGCGGACCAGGTCCACCAGCTCACGCCACGGCCTGCGCGCGTAGCCGTCCTGCACGCGTTTGGTGTACCCGGCCAACGCGGGGAGCAGGATGCCGGGTGCGGCGTCCGGCCGGTGCTCGCGCACGACGAGGTGCGCGGCCATGTCCCTGGTCTGCCAGCCCGCACAGAGCGTCGGCTGGTCGGGACCCAGTTCGTCGAGCAGGTCGCACAGCGCGGCACGCTCGTCCGTGGCAACAGACATGCCGCTGAGCCTACCGATTCCTACCGGCGGGTAACTCACTCCTGCGGGCTCACCGACACGTCGAGCTGCTTCCGGTCGCGGGTGCGGACCGCGCACAACACGGACTGCTCCGGCTGCTCGGAGTCGGTCCACGTGTCGCGGGTCGGCACCAGCGTGACGTAGGCCAGGTCGCCGCGCTTGTCGGACAGCACGTAGGCGTCGTCGTTGAACACGACCGCGCACACGCTCTCGCCGACCGCCTTGACCCGGTCGTCGCCCGGGTGGCCCATCTCGTCCGCCTGGTAGAGCTCGGTGCCGTAGACGACCTCGAAGTCGTGCAGCTCGTCGCAGCCGACGCTCGACTGGATGCCCCGCCCGTGCTGGAGCGGCGCGCCGCCGCAGCTGCCGGGCGCGACCCCGAACTCCGGGATGTTGCCGCCGGTGCCGTAGGTGAACGTCTCCCCCTTCGCGGGGTCGGACACCGGCTCGACCATGCCCGCGCGGCCGCTGAACCAGCCACCCGCGAACGCACCGGCGACCAGCGCAACGACCACGGCCAGCACGGGCCACAGCCTGCGCTTGGGGCGGTGCGGGCCGGGCGCGACCTGGGTCGCGTGCGGGCCCGGGTACATGGCGGTCGCGGCGTGCGCCACCGTGTGCTCCCCGGTCGGGGTGCCGACCTGCGCCAGCAGCCCGCGCACCTGCTGCGCGGACAGCCTGGCCTGCGGCGTCGCGTTCAGCAGGCCCATGATCACCGACGCCAGTGGGCCGTGGCCGCGGGTCAGGTACGGCACCTCGCTGACGATCGCGTGCATGGTGGCGGCGGTGGTCGGCCGTTCGAACGCGGCGGTGCCCTCGACCGCGAAGTACAGCGACGCGCCCAGCGCCCACAGGTCGGAGCCCGCGGTGGCCTGCTCGCCGCGGATCACCTCCGGCGCGAGGTAGGTCGGCGAGCCGATCAGGATGCCGCTCGTGGTCAGGCGGGGGTCGTCGGTGGACTGCGCGATGCCGAAGTCGGTCAGCTTCACCCGCCCGCTCGGCAGCACCATGACGTTCGACGGCTTCACGTCCCGGTGCACCACACCCGCGGCGTGCGCGGCCTCCAGCGCCGACAGCAGCTGCTCGGCGATCCGGGCCACCGCCTCCTGCGGCAGCGGTCCCTGGCGGGCCACGACGTCCGACAGCGTCGGCGCCTGGATCAGCTCCATCACGATGAACGTCGCGCCCGCCTCCTGCAGCACGTCGAACACCGTGACCACGCTCGGGTCGTTGAGCCGTCCCGCGGCCCGCGCCTCCCGGAGCACGCGCTGCTCCAGGACCTGCCGCTCCTCCGTCGGCACGCCGGCGGGCAGGTGCAGCTCCTTGATCGCGACCCGCCTGCCGATGGTCCGGTCCTCGGCGAGCCACACGATGCCCATGCCGCCCCGGCCGATCTCCTCGAGGATCGTGTACCGGCCGGCGATCACCCGCTGCTGGGTGGGCTGCTGTGTCACGCGCAGGATGTTAGATGGCGGTATGGCGGCCTGGGTGCTCCACGTCGACCTCGACCAGTTCATCGCGGCGGTCGAGGTGCTGCGGAACCCGTCGCTCGCCGGGAAGCCCGTGGTCGTGGGCGGGCGCGGCGACCCGGCGGAACGCGCGGTGGTGGCGACCGCGTCGTACGAGGCGCGGGAGTTCGGCGTGCACTCGGGCATCCCGCTGCGGCTCGCGGCGAAGCGCTGCCCCGACGCGATCTTCCTGCCGCACGACCCACCCGCGTACGACGCGGCGTCGGCCGAGGTCTACGCGGTGCTGCGGTCGTTCGACGGGGTCGTGGTGGAGGCGCTCGGCTGGGACGAGGCGTTCCTGGGCGTGACCACGGACGACCCGGTCGCGTTCGCCCGCTCGGTGCAGGCGGCGGTCCTGTCGCGGACGCGGTTGTCGTGCTCGGTCGGCATCGGGGACAACAAGCTGCGGGCCAAGCTCGCGACGGGCTTCGCCAAGCCCGCCGGCGTGTACACCCTGACCAGGGACAACTGGTTCGCGGTGATGGCCGACCGGCCGACGACCGCGCTGTGGGGCATCGGCACGAAGACCGGCCGCAAGCTCGCCGAGCTGGGCTTCACGACCGTCGCGGACCTGGCCCGCGCCGACCCGGAGGTGCTGGCCGCGCGACTGGGCCCGCGCATGGGCCCGTGGTACCGGGGGCTGGCACGAGGAGCGGGCAGCGCGGAGGTCACCGCGACCCCGTGGCAGGCGAAGTCACGCAGCCGCGAGACCACGTTCCAGTCCGACCTGACCGACAGCCGGTCGATCGAGACGGAGGTCGTGTCGCTGGCCCGCCGCGTCGCCGCCGACGTGGCCGAGGAGGGCAGGCTCGCCGCGCGGGTGGCTGTGAAGGTGCGGTTCGTGCCGTTCTTCACCCACACCCGCAGCATGACGCTGCCGTCGCCGACCGACGACGTCACCCGGCTGACGGAGGCCGCGCTCGCCGTGCTGGCGAAGTTCGACCTGGACCGCCCGATCCGCCTGCTCGGGGTGCGCGCCGAGTTCTAGTGTCCCGCGCCGGAAATCAGGCAACTAATTCGGCGGCCCAGCTTCCTGCTGGCGGCGTTGCCGGTCCGCCCAAGTACGATCCAGTACGAGGACGAACCGGCGCCTTGCCAGCAGAAACCTGGATCCACCGACTTAGTCACCGCATTTCCGGCGCGGGACACTAGTTGACCTCGTGCCCCGCCTCGCTCAGCGCCTTCACCGCGCGGGCGAGGTCGGTGGCCTTCACCAGCACGTGGTCGGTGTCGTAGGTGGAGACGGCGAACAGGCTGACCCCGGCCGCCGCCAGCTCGCCTGCGAGGGCGGCCATGACACCGGTCAGGTCGAACTCCAGCGGGCCACGCACGGTGAGGAGCCGCCAGCCGGGGTGGGAGTGCTCGCTGTCCGGAGCGGCCTCGGTCGGGCAGACGACCGACACCTCGGTCGGCGTGCTGGTGACCGACACCAGCCCGGAGGCCTCGATCCGGGGCGGTGCGCTGCCCGCGGGCAGGCGGCAGACGGTGTAGTCGCCTGGCGCGATGTCGACGGTGAGTCGCTTCACCGGCGTCAGCCCTCGGTGACGAACGGGCTGGAGGCGACCTCGGTGCCGTCCGGCAGCGCGGAGATCACGAAGTCGTCGAAGGCGTTGGCCGCGACCTTCTGCAGCTGCCGCAGGCACTCGACGGCCAGCGCGCGGATCTCGACGTCGGCGTGCTCGCTCGCCCGCATCGCGATGAAGTGGCGCCAGGCGCGGTAGTTGCCGGTGACCACGATCTTGGTCTCGATCGCGTTCGGCAGGACGGCCCGCGCCGCCTGCCGCGCCTGCTTGCGGCGCAGGGTCGCGTTGGGCACGTCCGAGAAGTGCTCCTCGAGCCCCTGCAGCAGCTCGGTGTAGGCGGCGACGCCGGCCTCGGTGGCCTTGACGAACTTCTCGTGGAGCACCGGGTCGCTCGCGATCACGTCCGGCTCCACCATCGCCGCGTTCCGCTCGGGCACGTACCGCTGCGAGAGCTGCGAGTAGGAGAAGTGGCGGTGGCGGATCAGCTCGTGGGTGAGCGAGCGGGAGATGCCGGTGATGTAGAAGGTGACGGTGCCGTGTTCGAGGACGGACAGGTGGCCGACCTCGAGGATGTGACGCAGGTAGCCCGCGTTGGTCGCGGTGGCGGGGTTGGGCTTCTTCCAGGACTGGTAGCAGGCCCGGCCCGCGAACTCGGCGAGTGCCGCACCGCCCTCGGCGTCGGTCGACCACGGGACGTCCTCCGGCGGGAAGAACTCCGTTTTCGCGATGAGCTGGACCTTCGGCGACACGGTCTCCGTCATGGTCGAAAGCCTAACCGCCTGGGATGACGCAGCCCCGGTTTCGCCGCGTGCCGTCACCCCGCTGTCACCTCGACACTTGCCTGATGTCAATCGTGGTGTCATAGTGACATCATGGATCTCACACCGTACATCGCCGCACTGCGGGAGGACCTCGCCCGGGCCGCGTCGGCCGGCGACGAGAACACCCGCCGCACGGCGGAGGTGCTGGCGGCGGCGTTGGAGCCTGCCGCGCGCCTCGCGATCATGAACGCACTGTCCGACCTGGCCGCGGAGGTGACCGCCGCGCAGGAGGACCACGTCGTGGACGTCCGCCTGTCCGGCCGGGACGTGCAGGTGGTCGTCACCCCCAGGGCGACCCAGCACGACTCCCGCGGCGACGACGTCCCGCCGGTGGACGACACCGCGGGTGGTGACATGAGCCGGATGACGCTGCGGCTGTTCGAGCAGCTGAAGGCGAAGGCCGAGCAGGCGGCGGCGGCGCAGGGGGTGTCGCTGAACACGTTCGTGCAGCAGGCGGTGCAGGGCGCGCTGCACGGCAGGGGCAAGGGTTTCGGCGGCAAGGAGTGGGGCCCCCAGCGTGGCTGGGGCGGCCCCGAGCGCGGGCAGGGCGGCGGCTCCCGCGTACACGGCTGGTACGAGGGGTGACGCGGCGATGACCGACGACAACGTGGTGCGCAGACAGAGTTTCGAGACCGACGGCCCGGCCGAGCTGGACCTGGGCACCGGTGGCGGCGCGATCACCGTGCGCCTGGTCGACGAGCCCGGCGTGCACGTCGAGATCCGGCACGACCCGGACGCGGCGAGCCCGTGGGCCCAGGGCGTCACGAACCTCATGAGCTGGGTCAGCAACCAGTTCGGCAGCCAGCTGGGTGGTCAGTTCGGCGAGACCGTGCCCGAAGGCTCGAGCGCCGAGGCGGAGGCCGTGCGCCAGACGCGGGTCGACTTCACGGCGGGCAGGCTGGTCGTGCGGACCCCGAAGGAAATCCAGCTCCGCAACGTCCCGGTGGTCGTGTCGGTCCAGGCACCGGTCGGCTCCCACGTGGAGGCCCGCACCGGCTCGGGCGACGTCACCGTCAACGGCGGCGCGGGCCGCCTGAACCTGCACACGGGTTCGGGTCGCATCAGCGCCGACCAGGCCGAGGGCAAGGTGCAGGTCGACAGCGGCTCCGGCACGGTCCGGCTCGGCCCCGTGGCGGCGGGCCTGCGGGCCAAGACCGGCAGCGGCGACGTCGAGGTGACCGCCATCGGTGCCGCCAGCTCGGTCGTGACCGGCAGCGGCGACGTCTGGCTGGGCGCGGTGACCGGCGACGTCCTGGCCCGCACCGGCAGCGGCCGCGTGACCGTCGCCAACGCCGCGTCGGGTGAGCTGGAACTCCACACCGGCTCGGGCGCCATCCACGTCGGCGTCCGCAAGGGCAGCGCGGCGGAGATCGACCTGTCCTCGGGTTCGGGCGAGGCCCGCAGCGACCTGGACCTGACCACCAACCCGCCGGAGTCGAAGCCCACGCTGCGCGTCCGCGCCCGCACGGGCTCGGGTGCGGCACTGGTCAGCCAGGCCGTGTCCGAATAAGCCACCGCCCTCAGAGGGGGAAACCCTGAGCGGCGCCTCCGCTCCCCAGCACGAGAGGCGCCGTTCAGGCCCGTCCGCGGCCGGTTCAGGCCTTCAGCGCCCTGGCCAACGCCGTCGCCAGGTTCCCCTTGCTCCCCACGGTGACCCCGTCCAGACCGAGCCACCCCGCCATCGTCCGCAGCTCGGCCGCCATCTCGTTCGCGACCCGCGCCGGATCGACGGCCGGTTCGGCGAACGCACCCCGTGCCTGCAGGAGGCCCGTCGCGCGGTCGGTCTTCAGGTCCACCCGCCCGACCAGCTCCCCGTCCAGCAGGAACGGGAACACGTAGTAGCCGTACACCCGCTTCGGCTCCGGGACGTAGATCTCGATCCGGTAGTGGAACCCGAAGATCCGTTCCGTGCGCTCGCGGCGCCAGATCAGCGGGTCGAACGGGCTGAGCAGTGCCCGGCCCGCGACCTTGCGGGGGGTCTTCGCGTCGACGTGCCGGTACGCGGGCTGCGCCCACCCGTGCACCTCGACCTGCTCGACGGCACCCTCGGCGACCAGTTCCGCCAGCGCCACCTGGCTGCGGGCCGGTTTGAGGCGGTAGTAGTCGCGTAGGTCGGGTTCCGTGCCGATGCCGTGGGCCCCGGCCGCGCGGAGCATGAGCTCGCGGGCCGCGTCCTCGTCCGAGACCGGTGGCGCGGCCAGCACGTCGGACGGCAGCACCCGTTCGGGCAGGTCGTACAGGCGCTGGAAACCGCGCCTGGTGCCCGTGGTCAGCTCGCCGGTCGCGAACAGCCACTCGCACGCGTGCTTCACCGCCGAACGGTTCCACCAGCCACCCGGGGCCTTCTTCGCCCGGCCCTCGGCCAGGCCCAGTTCGTCCTCGAGCGGGCCGGCGCCGATGGGGCCCAGCTCCTTCACGGCCGCCAGCACGTCGTCGAACAGGCCCGGTGCGTCCTTGAGCAGCGACGCGTACCGGTGGGCGTACTTCGCCTCGTACTCCCGCATGCGCCACCGGAACAGCGGCCAGTCCGCGACCGGTAACAGGCTCGCCTCGTGCGCCCAGTACTCCACCAGCAGGCGCGGCCGACGCGCGCGGTGCGTCCACGCCGCGTCGTCGACGAGGTCCGTCGGGTACGGACCGAGCCGGGAGAACAGCGGCATGTAGTGCGCGCGCACGGCGACGTTCACCGAGTCGAGCTGGATCAGCCGCACCCGGTCCAGCACCCGTTTCAGATGCCGTCGCGACACGTCACCACCGGCACGTGGCTCGGTGAAACCCTGCGCTCCCAACGCGATCCGCCGCGCGGCGTCCGCACCGAGCACCGTCATCGTGGACATCCCTCCGTCACGCTCGCCGTCTCCTCCTTCGCACGTTGCTCGCCGCGCACCACGAGCACGACCGCGCACAGCACCACCAGGCCGCCCACGAACTGCGCCGACCCGAACCGCTCGGCCGCGAACAGCACCCCCAGCAGCACGGCGATCACCGGGTTCACGTAGGCGTACGTGGCCACCGTGGACACCGGCAGCCTGCCCAGCGCGTACACATACGCACTGAACGCGAGCGCCCCGAACAGCACCAGGTACGCCCACGCGAGCCACGACCCCGTCGACACCTCGGCGAAGGCCACGTGCTCACCGCGGACCGCACCGCCCGCGGTCAGCAACGCGCCGCCGACGATCATGCCCACCGCCGAGAACGTCACCGGGTTCGCCGGCGTCGGGAGCCGCGACCCGGCCACCGTCCCGGCCGCCCAGCCCAGCGCCGCGAGCACCACCAGCCACGGCCCCCACCAGGCCGTGCCGTGCGCACCCGCGACCGGACCACCGAGCAGCAGCACCGCCAGCCCGGCCAGGCCGATCGCCACCCCCGCGACCGTCACGAGCGGCGGCCGCTGCCCGCTCAGTCGCCGGAACAGCACGACGAACAGCGGCACGCACGCGACCAGCAGCGCCGCGAGACCCGACGCCACCTGCTGCTCGGCGACGACCACGAGCCCGTTCCCCCACCCGGGCAACAGCACTCCCACCAGCGCCGCCGTGCCGAACTGCGGCCAGGTCATCCGGAACGCGCCCGGGCCCGCGACCGCCAGCACCGCGAGACACAGCAGCGCGCCGGACATCAGGAACCGCGCGCCCGCGGACAGCAGCGGCGGCATGGTCTCGACGCTGACCCGGATCGCCAGGTAGGTCGAGCCCCACACCACGTAGACCACGCCGAGCGCAGCCCAGGCGAACCAGGCCGGGGCGCGGGTCGGAGCCGCTGTCACAGTCACGGCGACACCATGACACGGACCACCGACAAATCCGGCTACCTGGGTCGGAACACCGAGCCCGTGATCCCGCCGGCGTCGGAGATCTTGCCGACGCACCGGTAGACGCCCAGGTCACGGGACACGTCGTCGGTCGAGGGCGGCAGAACCTCGAACTCCCAGCGTTCCGGGCCGTAGTCCAGGGCCTCCCCGTACCGCGACGCCAGCAGGTTCTCCTCCGAGCACACCTTCCTGACGATCGGGTGCTGGGCCAGCACGTCCTGGTACGGGTCCGAGATGTCCCCCGGCACGACCGCGATCGCGAAGACCTCCCAGATGTGTCCCTGCTCACACGGGATCTTCCGGATGCTGTTGATCTCGCCGTTGATCATCACGTATCCGGACCAGCACTCGGCCTTGCGCACGCACTGGGCCTGCCCGTCCGGCACCGCGGCCGCCGGGCAGTCGTCGGTCACGGCCGCCACGCCGTAGATGTCCGTGGACGACCGGGTCGTGGTGGTGGTCTGGCCCCCGTCGTCGCCCGCCCGCGGCTCGCCCTCGGCCGTGTCCCGCAGCGCGAAGTACCAGACACCGGCCAGCACCAGCACGGCCGCGAGCGCCGCGCCGAGCCAGATCGCCGCGCGGCTGCGCTTCGGTGGCGCCGTCGGCTGCTGGAACGGCGGCGGGCCGCTCGGCGCCGCGGCGGACGCCGGGGGCGGTGGCGTCGGTGGCGTCGACGGGCGGGCGACCGGCACCGTGACGACCGGCGAGGTCAGCACGTGCCGCGGCCCGCTGAAGTCGCCGACGGTCAGCTGCGACAGGTCCGCGCGCAGCGCCGCGGCCTCCGGGTACCGGTGCGCCGGGTCCTTCGCGAGCCCGCGCCGCAGCACGCTCATGAACTCCCGGGGCACCCCGGGGATGTCCTCGACCGGCAGGTCATGGCGCCGCACGATCTCCGGCACGGACAGCTCGCCCTCGTCCGGGTACCTCGGCGGCCGCCCGGCCAGCAGCGTGTAGAGCGTCGCCGTGAGCGCATAGACGTCCGACTGCGGCGTCGGGGGCGCGAGGTGGAACTGCTCGGGCGCCGCGTAGGCCGGGGTCAGCGCGGCGAGGGTGACGGAGGTGTCGCGGCCGGTCTCCATGAGCGCCGCGAGCCCGAAGTCGGCCAGTCCGACCGTGCCGTACCGCTTGACCAGGATGTTCGCCGGCTTGATGTCGCGGTGCAGCACGCCGAGGTCGTGAGCGGCGGCGAGCGCGTCGGCGATCTTCTGCCCGATCTCGGCGACCTCGCGCGGTGGCAGCGGGTCACGCCGGTCCGCGAGCGACCCACCCGGGCACAGCTCCATGACGATGTAGGGCCGGTGGTCGGGCAGCACGCCCGCGTCGTAGATCTCGACGACGTGCGGGTGCCCGGAAAGCCTGCCCGCCGCCCGCACCTCGCGCAGGAAGCGGCGCTGGTCGCGGTCGTCGAGGATGACGCGCGTGTCGACCTTGATGGCGACCTCGCGGTCGATCGTGACCTGCCGGGCGCGGTAGACCACGCCGAACCCGCCGCGCCCCAGCGCGTCGACGATCTCGTACCCGGGCACGGAGACAGTCACGGTGGAGGAGCGTAGCTGAGAGATCTTCGGGAACGGTGCCTGATGGGTGACCTCGCGGGACGACCGTCTAGTTTCGTTGCCATGGCCGAAGCCACCGTCCGCCCAGCGGAGCCGTCCGGCGCGGCGGAGATCGCCCGCATCCAGCTCGCCACGTGGCGTGCCGCCTACACCGACCTGCTGCCCGCCGAGATCCTCGACGCCCTGGACAGCGACGAGGCGGCCGACGAGGCGACCGCGACCTGGCAGCACACCATCGAACAGGGCCCGGCCAGGGTGTTCGTCGCGTTCGAGGGCCAGTGGTGTGTGGGCTTCTGCGCGGCCGGACCGTCGCCGCAGGACGACTCGGCCGACGCGAACGGCGAACCGGCGCCCGACGCGGAGCGGGTCGCGCTGGTCAGCACGCTGCTGGTGGAACCGAGGTGGGGCCGTCGCGGCCACGGCGGGCGGCTGCTCGCCGCCGCGGGCGAGGCCATGCTGGCGGCCGGGCTGGCACGCGGCATCGCGTGGGTCGCCGAGGCGGACAAGGCGTCACTCGCGTTCTGGGAGCGCGCGGGCTGGGTGACCGACGGCACGGTGCGTACGCTCGACGCGGGCGGCAAACCGCTGCGCGAGGTGCGCATGACGGGCACGCTCCGCTTCGAACTGGAGGACTGAGCGTTATCCGGCGGGCAAACTCGACACAACCGTTCGGGTTCCCGCGACGTCTCAGTGGTGGGCAGGCATTCGTTTCGAGTTGGCCCGAGCCCACAGGTGGCTCAGGTACGCTGCATGCCGTTCCCGACCCACGGCTGGAGGTTTGCTGGTGATCGCGTGGCTCGGACTGGCGCTCGGTGTCGCCTTCGGGTCTGCGCTCATACCGCTCATCAGCATCGAGATCTTCCTGGTCGGGCTCGCTCTCCAGCAGCCGCACATCCCGTGGCTGTGCCTCGGCGCGACCGTCGCGGTCGGCCAGGTGGCGGGCAAGTTGCTGTACTACTACGCGGCCAAGGGCTCGCTGCGGCTGCCCGCGTTCATGCACCGCAAGGAGAAGGTCGAGACCCCGCGCGGAGCCGCGTGGCGGCGGCGCACGAAGCGGATCCGCATGTGGGTCGAGTTCCTGCGGGAGAAGTGCCACCGGCACCCGAAGTGGATGGTCGGCACCTACGGGCTCAGTTCCGTGGTGGGCCTGCCGCCGTTCATGGCGACCTCGGTGCTGGCGGGGATGGTGCGGATGAGCCTGTCCGCGTTCCTCGGCGCGGGCCTGATCGGCCGGTTCATCCGGTTCAGCGTCGTCGCGGCGTCACCGGCCGTGTTCGCGAACTGGATCCTCTAGCGATGGGGGTGGGGCGACGAGGTTGTCCCCGCCGCCCCACCGGTCACACCAGCGCGTCCTGCTCCTCGGGCACCATCGCCACCCGCACGTCGTCGGGCCGGTAGGCGAGGCGTGGCACCGCGAACACCGCGGTCGCCGGGCCGGACGGGGTCCGTGCGGCGTACGCGAGGAGCCGCCACTCACCCTCGTCCCAGTGGTCGAGCAGGTCCGAGGTGAGCTGCGTGACCACCGACTGGTAGACGGTGCTCTTCCACAGCTGCTGCACGGTCGACTCCAGCGGCACCACGACCTCGGTGCCCGCCAGCGGGTGACTCATCCGCACCCGCCAGCGCCGCAACGGGAGCAGCCACCGGTGGTCCAGTTCCGGTGACAGCACGGCGAAGACGGCCAGTTCGACGACGACCAACCCGACCGTCGCGAAGGGACGTTCCGTCGGCCACCACGCCGAACCCGCCACCGCCAGCAGGGAAAGCGCCGCCAGCAGTCCCGCGCGGACGAAGCCGCGGGCCTGGATCGGCGCCTCCTTCTCCCCGAGGCAACCGCACGACGCGTCGGGTGCCTTCAGCTTGCCGTAGGCCAGATACCCAACCATGGCAACCGAAAGCGCCGCCGCCGCGTACGCCTCGACGACCAGCACGGGCGGAGTGAGCAGGAGCAGGCCGACGACGGCCTCCACCACGCCGACCGCGCGGTACGCGCCGACCGCCCGTTCCTTGCCGGTGATCCGCGCCAGCACCGACCGCCGCGCGGCGACGGATGCGTTGCGGTGCACCAGTTTGAACGCGCTCGCCCACAACAGCACACCGCCGACGACGGCCTGCTGTGAGCTCGCCAACCACTCGATCACGATGACGGTCCTCCCTAGGCGGCCGCGTAGACCGTGGCCAGGTCGACCTCGTTCGTGTCGGGTCGCCAAGCGCCGATCACCTGCGCGTGCCTGCCCACCTGCAGCATCGAGAGGTCGCTGACCGCGGGCGTGTTGTTGTAGACCGCGGCGGTGGTGCCGGGCACGACGTGCCCGACGATCCGGTCGCCGCGGTGGTCCATGTGCATCATCTTCCGGCCGATGGAGGTGATGTGGACCTGCAGGTTCACGATGTTCAGCCAGAGCGCGTCCGCCGCGAGGGTGCCGTCGGGCATCCGCACGCCGCGTGCGTAGAGGCCGTCGCCGACCTTGGCCGCGTCGGCCGTGGTCGGGCGTAACTTCCACACGCTGGTGGCCTTGGTCAGGTGGATCTGGTTGATCGTGCGGTCGGAGCCCGTCACGATCAGCAGGCCACCCGCGATGCCGGTGATGCGGCCCTCGACGAAGTTCGGGTCGGGGGCACCGGCCTCGACGTCCAGCGTGGGATCGGCGACGGCCTCGGGGGCGACCGAGCCGATCGTCGTCGCGGTGATCACCGTCGCGGTGGTGCCGAGCACGGCGCTGGACAGGAAACGCCTACGTCCCAGGATGTCGGTCACTGTCAGCTCCGGATGTTCACGGGCATGATGCCGCTGGACAGGTTGCCGATCGCGCTGTAGGCCGACGGCGTCAGGTCGATGAGGCGGTTGGTCGCGCAGTTGCCGTTGCAGCACGAGCGTTCGCCGCACCACAGGTCGGTCTGCGGACCGCAGTCGGCGATCCGCACCGCGATCTCCGTCGTGCGACACAGGTTCTTGACGTAGAACGTGTGCCCGCACGTTCTACGGAGGAGTGTGTCGCCGCACTTGTCGGGCCGGGTGATGGCGAAGCAGTTGTCGGACGTGTTCGGCCACGCGCAGTGGCGGCTACCGGACTGGCAGTTCCCGCAGGCGCCGCCACCGGCGGAGCCGCAGGGGCCCCAGGCAGCGCCGCAGCAGAACCACGACGCTTCGGCGGTCGTGGGCGCCCTCAGATCTGGTTGTGCCATGGGTCATTCCCTTCGGGGGTGCCCTGGCTTCCCCAGCGATCCGCGTGCGGGGTCGGACCAATGACGAGCAGGGGTGAGCCCGCGCGGGGACGCGAGCTCACCCATGTCCTCTCGTCTGGCCCTCATCGCACGACGTCCCGGCAGGGATTGCAGGGTGGGACTTTCGCACGAACAGACAAGAGTTGGTTAGCTACTGACAGTCCCCGACGCTACTGCGTGGTTCCTTGATCGTGCGCCCACCAACCGGAGTAGCCGGGCGGGGCAAGTGGACCAATTCCGTCACAGTTGACGTGTACAAGCCTGTTATCAGCGCTTATATCCGGGCGTGGAACCGCTTCCGGCGAGATTGGTATTGATCTTGGCGAGGTCGGCCGGCTTTCGAGCCACTACAGCGACAGCACGTTCTCCAGGCCGACGGTGAGTCCCGTCCGGCCGACGATCTCCCGCACCCCGAGCAGCACCCCGGGCATGAACGACTTCCGGTCCAGCGAGTCGTGCCGGATCGTCAGCGTCTCGCCGTCGCCGCCGAACAGCACCTCCTGGTGCGCCACCAGGCCCACCAGCCGCACCGAGTGCACCGGCACGTCGTCGACCAGCGCTCCACGCGCGCCCTCCAGCGCCGACGTGGTCGCGTCCGGCGCCGTGCCGAGCCCCGCCGACGCGCGTGCCTCGGCGATCAGCGACGCCGTGTGCGCCGCGGTCCCCGACGGGGCGTCCGCCTTGCCCGCGTGGTGCAGCTCGATGATCTCCGCCGACGGGTAGTACCGCGCCGCGAGCTGCGCGAACTTCATCGACAGCACCGCCCCGAGCGCGAAGTTCGGCGCGATCAGCACGCCGAGCGACGGCTTGTCCGAGAGCCACCCGCGCACCGTCTCCTGCCGCTCCGGCGTGAAGCCGGACGTGCCGACCACGACACGGATGTCGTGGTCGACACAGAACCGCAGGTTGTCCATCACCACGTCGGGGTGGGTGAAGTCCACGACCACCTCGGCGCCGACGTCCGCCAGGTCGCGCATCGAGTCGTCGGCGTCGATCCGCGCGACGACCTCCATGTCCGGCGCCGCCTCGACGGCACGGCACACCTCGGCGCCCATGCGCCCGTGCGCACCCAGCACCCCGACCCGGATCGTCACAAGATCACCCCAACACTTCCGCGGGCACGTCGTCGACGTGCGCGTAGGGCCCGACCAACGCGGTCGCGGTGGGCCGGTCCAGCAGCACGGCCGCGAGCGAAGCGACGTCCTCGGCGGTCACCGAGTCGATCTTCTCCAGCGTCTGCTCGACGGTCAGGTACTCGCCGTAGCTCAACTCGCCCTTGCCGATCCGCGACATGCGCGAACTGGTGTCCTCCAGGCCCAGCACGAGACTCCCCCGCAGCTGGCCCTTGGCCCGCGCCACCTCGCCGTCGGAGAACCCGTCGCGGACCACGTCGGACACCACCGAGTGCACGACGCCGGCTACCGAACCCAGCCGGTCCGGCTGGCAGCCCGCGTAGATCGACAGGTGCCCGGTGTCCGCGTAGGACGCGACCGACGAGTACACCTGGTAGGCCAGGCCGCGCCGCTCCCGCACCTCCTGGAACAGCCGCGAGCTCATCCCGCCGCCCAGCGCGGTGTTCAGCACACCCAGCGTCCACCGGCGGGGGTCGTGCCGGTCCAGCGCACGGACGCCGAGCATCAGGTGCGCCTGCTCGGTGTCGTCCGTGTGCAGCGCCAGCTTCTGCGGCGCCGCCACCCGCGCACGCCCGGAACGGGGCGGCACCGGCGGGCGGTCACCGGTCAGCCGGTCCTTCAGCAGCCTGCGCGCGTGCCGCAGCACGGTCGCGTGGTCGATGTTGCCCGCCGCGGCCAGCACCATCTTCGGCATCGCGTACCGGCGCTTGTAGAACCCGTTCAGCGCCGTGCGGCTCATGCCGGTGATCGACTCCTCGGTGCCGAGGACCGGCCGTCCGAGCGGGTGGCCGGTCAGCAGCGCCGAGCAGAAGTTGTCGTGCAGCAGGTCCTCGGGGTCGTCGTCGCGCATGGCGATCTCCTCGAGGACCACACTGCGCTCGATCTCCATGTCCCGCTCGGCGAGCAGGGCGTCGAAGACCACGTCGCACACCAGGTCCATGGCCAGCGGCAGGTCGCTGTCCAGGACGTGCGCGTAGTAGCAGGTGTGCTCCTTGGCGGTGAACGCGTTGAGCTCACCGCCGACCGCGTCGATCTCCTCGGCGATCGTCACCGCGGAACGCTTCGCGGTGCCCTTGAACAGCAGGTGTTCGAGGTAGTGGGCGGCCCCCGCGACGGACTGCTGTTCGTCGCGGGAACCCACGCCCACCCAGATGCCGACCGAGGCCGACCGCACACCCGGCACGTGCTCGGTGATCACCCGGAGGCCACCCGGCAGCACGGTGCGCTTGACCTCGCACCCGCTGTCGGTCCGCTCGAGAACCCGGGTGCCGTTGCCGCTACGTGCCAACGTGCTTACGCCTCGGCGGGCGCGTCGGCCGCGGGCGCGTCGGCCGGCTTCTCCGGCGCGTCCTCCTTGACCGGCACCAGGCTGATCTTGCCGCGCTGGTCGATGTCGGCGATCTCCACGCGGAGCTTGTCACCGACCTTGACGACGTCCTCGACCTTGCCGATGCGCTTGCCGTTGCCCAGCTTCGAGATGTGGACGAGGCCGTCCTTGCCCGGCAGCAGCGAGACGAACGCGCCGAACGCGGCCGTCTTCACCACGGTGCCGAGGAAGCGCTCGCCGACCTTCGGCAGCTGCGGGTTGGCGATGGCGTTGATCTTGGAGATCGCGGCCTCCGCGGACGGGCCGTCCGCCGCACCGACGTAGATCGTGCCGTCGTCCTCGATGGAGATGTCGGCGCCGGTCTCCTCGGTGATCGAGTTGATCATCTTGCCCTTCGGGCCGATGACCTCGCCGATCTTGTCGACCGGGATCTTCACGCTGGTGACGCGCGGCGCGTACGGGCTCATCTCGTCCGGGCGGTCGATGGCCTCGGCCATGACCTCGAGGATCGTGTAGCGCGCGTCGCGGGCCTGCGACAGCGCACCGGCGAGCACGTCGGACGGGATGCCGTCGAGCTTCGTGTCCAGCTGCAGCGCGGTCACGAACTCCTTGGTGCCCGCGACCTTGAAGTCCATGTCGCCGAACGCGTCCTCGGCGCCGAGGATGTCGGTCAGCGCGACGTAGCGGGTCTCGCCGTCGACCTCGTCGGACACCAGGCCCATGGCGATGCCGGACACCGGTGCCTTCAGCGGCACACCGGCGTTGAGCAGCGACATCGTGGACGCGCAGACCGAGCCCATCGAGGTCGAGCCGTTGGAGCCCAGCGCCTCGGAGACCTGGCGGATCGCGTACGGGAACTCGTCGCGCTTCGGCAGCACCGGCACCAGGGCCCGCTCGGCGAGCGCGCCGTGGCCGATCTCGCGCCGCTTCGGCGAGCCGACACGGCCGGTCTCACCGGTGGAGAACGGCGGGAAGTTGTAGTGGTGCAGGTAGCGCTTGTGCGTCTCCGGCGACAGCGAGTCGATCTGCTGCTCCATGCGCAGCATGTTCAGCGTGGTGACACCCAGGATCTGGGTCTCGCCGCGCTCGAACAGCGCCGAGCCGTGCGCCCTCGGGATCAGGGCGACCTCGGCGGACAGCTGCCGGATGTCGGTGATGCCACGGCCGTCGATGCGGACCTTGTCGCGGAGGATGCGCTGGCGGACCAGCTTCTTGTTCAGCGCGCGGAACGCGGCGCCGACCTCCTTCTCGCGGCCCTCGAACGCGCCGCCCTCGGTCGCGCCCACCTTCTCCAGGGTGGCGGCCTTGAGCTCGTCGATCTTCGACTCGCGCTCCTGCTTGCCCGCGATGGTCAGCGCCTGGGCCAGCTCGTCGGACACGGCGGCCGTGACGGCCTCCAGGGCGTCCGGCTGGTAGGCGGGGTAGGTCGGGTAGTCGGCGGTCTCCTTCGCGGCGACCTCCGCCAGGCGCGCCTGCGCCTCGCACAGCACCTTGATGAACGGCTTCGCGGCCTCCAGACCGGACGCGACGACCTCCTCGGTCGGCGCCTTCTGGCCCTCGGCGATCAGGTCGAGCACGTTCTCGGTCGCCTCGGCCTCGACCATCATGATCGCGACGTCGCCGGACTCGACCACGCGGCCCGCGACGACCATGTCGAACGCGGCCTTCTCGAGCTGCTCGTGGGTCGGGAACGCGACCCACTGCTCACCGATCAGCGCCACCCGGACGCCACCGACCGGGCCGGAGAACGGCAGGCCGGCGAGCTGCGTGGACGCGGACGCGGCGTTGATCGCCACCACGTCGTACAGGTCCTGCGGGTTGAGCGACTGGACCGTGATGACGACCTGGACCTCGTTGCGCAGACCGTCCACGAACGACGGGCGCAGCGGCCGGTCGATCAGGCGGCAGGTCAGGATCGCGTCGGTCGACGGACGGCCTTCGCGGCGGAAGAACGAGCCGGGGATGCGGCCCGCGGCGTACATGCGCTCCTCGACGTCCACGGTCAGCGGGAAGAAGTCGAAGTGCTCCTTGGGCTGCTTGGACGCCGTGGTGGCGGACAGCAGCATGGTCTCCTCGTCGAGGTAGGCCACGACGCTGCCGGCGGCCTGCCGGGCGAACCGGCCGGTCTCGAAGCGGATGCTCCGCTTGCCGAAGCCGCCGTTGTCGATCACGGCTGTCGTTTCGTGCACTCCAGCTTGGCTGAAGTCGGTCATGTAGTTGACTCCTCGTTGTTCACGGGCGCGCGCACACCCCATACGGGGCAACAGGGCACGGAATCGCAATCCGAACGAGGCCGGTCTTCGATCGAAGCCCCCGGGGTTCGTGTCACCCGGGAACCACTACCGAGGACCGGCTATCTGGTCCCCGCACGTGGCGAGCGTCCGCCCTCTTTGTTGTCTGGGTGTCCGAATAGACGCGGGGGGAGCGGTCCGGCGACCACTCCCCCTCGGGTCCTATCGGCGCAGGCCGAGTCGCTGGATCAGCGACCGGTAGCGTTCGATGTCCACCTTCGTCAGGTAGTTGAGCAGCCGGCGGCGACGGCCGACCAGCAGCAGCAGGCCACGACGAGAGTGGTGGTCGTGCTTGTGCACCTTGAGGTGCTCGGTCAGGTCGCTGATGCGCTTGGTCAGCATCGCGACCTGGGCCTCCGGCGAGCCGGTGTCCTTCTCGTGGACGCCGTACTCGGCCAGGATGGTCTTCTTCTGCTCGGTGGACAGCGCCACGCGTGGTTCTCCTCGGTGTTGAGATGTGCCGTGTTCAGGGGGTGCCCCGGTGAACGGGACTTGGGTACCAGCCACCACGGACCGCAGCCGGACCCAAAGGGCGAGGTTATCAGGTGGTCGGTCAACGCTGCTGACCGGGCGCACCCGTCAGCGCCACCCGGTCCAGGGCCGTGTACACCGGCCCGTCGGGGGTGGGGTCACTCCGGAACAGCACCACCTCGCTGGTCAGCCACCACTGACCACGATACCCGTCCAGCGCGGCGGCGGCCCGCGTCGCGACCTCGTTGCCCACGCGCCCCCGCCGCCACCGCGCGACGGTGACGTGCGGGACGAACGCGAGCTGGTCGAGGTTCTGGTCACCCAGGATGCCGGCGAGCCTGCGCAGTGCCGCCGCGTTGTCGCCGTCGAGCGCGTTGACGCCGACCCACAGGACGCCCGGGAACCGGCCCGCCGCCCGCAGGCGCACCCGCGCCGGTCGCAGCGACCGGGCGCGTTCGCGGAACCAGGCACTCCGCCGGTCGGCGTGCTCGCGGTCGCCGTAGAAGCCGAGCGTGATGTGCCACTGTTCGGGTGGGATCCAGCGCAGGTCCGGCGAGGCCGAGCGGACGGCGGCGAGCCGGTCCACCAGCTCGTCGCGGACCGGGGCGGGCAGTTCGACCGCCGAGAACAGCCGCGCCATGTCTACTGCGGCTGTCCCGCCCTCCGCAGCAGGTCGGCGAGTTCGGGGAACCTGCCGTTGAGCAGGCTCGCCGCCGCCGTCAGGTCGTTCGCCTCGGCGACGCGGCGCAGCGCGGCCACCGCCACCCGGTCGTTGCGCCCGATGTCCACGGGCAGGTTGTCCCTGGTCACGGACGGGCGGGAGGCGCGGACCTCCTCGAGCGCCCGCATGAGGGCTTCCTTCTTGCCCGCGGCGACGTCCGGCACGAGGATCTTGCGCTCGAGCATGATCAGCCGCGCGAGGACCGCGGGGTTGCCGATCTTGGCCCGGCGACCGCTCATGACCTGGCTCAACATGGGCGCGCTGATGCCGAGCACGTCGGCCAGGAACGCCTGCGAGATGTCGAACGCCACGACGAGACGGCGGACCCGGTCGCCGAGCGGCTCCCCGTACCACTCGCGCTGCAGCGCGAGATTGCGCTGGACGATCTTGTGGTCCTCCACTTTGGCACTCCCCGTGTCCCGCTCACCCTGACGCACTGTGTTCGATCCCGATCCCAGAGCATCTTGCCAGGCAAAGTTCGCGCAGCGCGGCAAATCCGGACAGCTGTTCGCATCTGCACGGATCGCCGACGGGTCACGCGAGCAGATCGCGGGTTCTCGTCACGTCCCGGTGCATTTCCTCGACCAGCGCGTCGGAGCTCTCGAACCGCTCCATGTCCCGCAGCTTCGCGACGAAGTCGATCGCGACCCGCTGGCCGTAGAAGTCCTCGTCGACGTCCAGGACGAACGCCTCGACGCGCCGTTCCCGGCCGGAGAAGGTGGGGTTGGTACCCACGCTGACCGCCGCACCGAGCGGTCCCCTGGCAGGCGCGTTGAGCAGCGAGAACCGAGCCGCGTACACACCGTCGGCGGGGATGGCCGCGTACCTGGGGGTCGACAGGTTCGCCGTCGGGAAGCCCAGTTCGTGCCCACGCCGGTCGCCGCGCACGACGATGCCCTCGAGCCGGTGCGGCCTGCCGAGCGCGGCCTCGGCGGCCGCCACGTCCCCGGCGTTGATGCAGGCCCGGATGTAGGTCGAGGAGAATGTGATCTCCTCGCCAGCCGCGTGGTTGGGGACGGTGACGAGCTTGGCCCCCTCCACGGAGAAGCCGAACCGCTGCCCGAGGTGGTGCAGCGTCTCGACCTTGCCGGTGGCCTTGTGCCCGAACCGGAAGTTCTCCCCCACGACCACCGCGGCGACGTGCAGCTTCTCCACCAGGATCTCGTGCACGAACTCGTCGGCGGGCACCTTCGACAGGTCCAGCGTGAACGGCAGCACGCAGAACACGTCGACGCCCAGCTCCTCCACCAGCTCGGCCTTGCGCCGGAGGGTGGTCAGCTGGGCCGGGTGGCTCCCGGGCCGCAACACCTCGGACGGGTGCGGGTCGAAGGTGACGAGCACACTCCTGACCCCGCGTTCCTCGGCGAGCGCCACCGCACGCCGGATGAGTTCCTGATGACCGAGATGCACCCCGTCGAACGTCCCGATGGTGGCGACGCAGCGCCCCCAGCCACCCGGTAGGTCCTCCAGCCCACGCCAGCGTTGCACGGCACCACCCTACGCAGTCGCTCGCGCCGACCTCCGGCAACTCACCCAAGCGGACTCTCCGTAGTCACGACCGCCCCGATCGAGGGTATGGATATCCACAGCTGAACTGTGTGGTTTTCCCCAGTGCGCGCACCCGCCCCGGCTCGGGAACATCGTGGCCATGACGAGCAACCTCACCCGACGCACCATGATCGTCGCCGGCGCGGTCACCGGCCTCACGGGCGCCGTGTTCCGCGGTGCCGCCACCGCGGAACCGCGCGGCGGCGGCACCGCGTTCACCGACGCGACCGTGATCGACCCGGCGTCGGGTCGCGTCCTGCCGGACGTGACGGTCCTGGTCCGCGGCGACACGATCGTCGACGTCGGCAGGCACGTCCGGCCGGACGGCGCCAGGCGGGTGGACCTGCGGGGCCGGTTCGTCATCCCGGGACTGGCCGACATGCACACGCACGCACAGGCGGAGGGCATCGACAACGGCCTGTACGTGGCGAACGGCGTGACGACCGTCCGGGAGATGGCGGGCTCACCGCTGGCCAGGGACTGGCGGGACCGCATCGAAGCGGGCACACTGCTCGGCCCGAGGTACACCGTCGGCAGCAGGTTGATCGACGGCGCTCCGTCCATCTGGGATCCGGCCTGGCTCGACGTCGTGCAGGTGAGCGACGCGGCGACGGCCCGCGCGGCGGTGCGCGAGGAGATCGCCCGCGGCGCCGACTTCATCAAGGTGTACTCCCGCGTGCCCAGGGACGCCTACCGCGCGCTGGCGGCGGAGGCACAGCGCCACGGCGTGCCCTTCGCAGGCCACTGCCCCGACGTCGTACCGCTGGCGGAGGCGGCCGACCTGGGCCAGGCAAGCATCGAGCACATGTTCTGGACGCCGTTCGAGTCGTCGACGAAGGAGGCGTGGATCCGCCGGGAGATCCAGCGGATCCGGTTGGAGCGGGGCGACTACTCGGGCTGGTTCGCGGCACTGCACCCGCTGGAATGGACCGCCGCGCACACCTACAGCCCGGTGAAGGCCCGCCACCTGCACGCCAAGCTGGCCCGCAGGCGAGTCCGCCAGGTCCCGACGCTCGCCATGCACCGAGGCCTGGACTTCGCCCGCACGCTCGACACGAACCACCCGCGCAGCAAGTACCTGCCCGCGTCGTCGCTGGCGAGTCAGGAGATCGCGCTGCGGGAGTTCTACCTGAAGGACCGGGCCCCGTCCGAGGACGCGGAGTGGGCGGCGATGTTCGACCACCGCCTGCGCACGGTCCGCCGACTGCACGAGGCTGGCGTCCCGCTCATGACCGGCACGGACACCGGCACGGTCGCGGTGTGGCCGGGCTTCTCCGTCCACGACGAACTGGAACTGTTCGTGTCGGCGGGTATCCCACCGATGGCCGCGCTGTACGCCGCCACCGCGGAACCGGCCGACTTCCTGGGCACCCGCACGGGCCGCATCGCCCCGGACCACGCCGCCGACCTGGCCATCCTCGACGCCAACCCGCTGGTCGACATCCGCAACACCCAGAAACTGTCCGGCGTCGTGGTCCGCGGCCACTACCTCGACGAGGCAGCCCGCCTGCAGGTCCTCGCGGACGTCGAACGGACAGCAGCCGCCTCGTCCGGTGCGGCCTTATCGCCGGGCTGCCCGTGCCACACCGGCTGATCACGACGTGGCGCGGCGCAGCCCGTGACTCGACGACCCGACCACCTGGACACGGCTCCAGTCGCAGCTTGACAACTACACAGAGACACACCCGAAAGCCCGCGCACGCGCCATTGTCAGGCCGTGATCAGGACGACGACGGAGCGCGATGCCGGCCCCTCGTCGACGGCGAGCGCGATGGCGCGGCCCTCCGGGTCGAAGACGCCGTAGGTGCCGTCGATGCCCGCCGCGGGCAGCCGCTGCCCCATCAGCAGGGACTTCGCCTGCCGGTAGGGCACGTCGTGGCGCGGGAACGCGGCGGCGACCGCGTCGTCGAGCGGCATCGACAGTCCGGGGTTCTCGGCGAGCTTTTCCAGGGTGGTCACCACGCGCAGGTCGAACGGGCCAACGCGAGTCCGGCGCAGCGCCGCCAGGTGGCCGCCCACACCGAGGTCCGCGCCCAGGTCCCTGGCGAGGGCGCGGACGTAGGTGCCGGAACTGCACTCGACCATGACGTCCAACTCCAGGCCACCGTCGTCGCGGCGGGTGGACAGCAGGTCGAAGCGCATCACCTCGACCGGGCGCGCGGGGAGTTCCACCCGCTCACCCGCGCGCACCCGGGCGTAGGCGCGCTTGCCGTCGACCTTCACGGCGCTGACCGCGCTCGGCACCTGCTGGATGTGGCCGGTGAGCTTCGCGATGCCCGCCCGCACCGCGTCGTCGGTCACCCCGGAGGCGTCCGAAGTGGACAGCGTCTCGCCCTGCGCGTCGTCGGTGGTCGTCGCGGAGCCGAGGCGGATGGTCGCGAGGTAGGCCTTGGTGTCCAGTGCCAGGTGCCCGAGCAGCTTCGTGGCGCGCTCGATGCCGAGCACGAGCACGCCCGTCGCCATCGGGTCGAGGGTGCCCGCGTGACCGACCTTCCTCGTGCCCATGATCCGCCGCACCTTCGCGACGACGTCATGGGAGGTCATCCCGTCCGGCTTGTCGACGACGACAAGCCCAGGCGGAACAGCGACACGTTGTTTGGCGGCTGCGGGTGGCACGGTCAACTATCCTGACACGCCCGCGACCGCCGATCACCGCCCACCCGGCAATGTTTCCTTGGCAACCATGACAACCGACCTCGCCTGTCCGGGCGACCTCCCCGACGGCACCGTCCGGCTGCGCCCGTGGACGCCGGACGACGTGGCGTGCGTCGAAGAGGCGGCCACGGACCGGCGGATCGTCGAGGCCACCACGGTGCCCGGGCAGTACACGCCCGCGGAGGGGCTCGCGTTCATCCACCGTCAGCACGGGCGCCTCGTCTCCGGCCAGGGCGTGTCACTGGCCATCGCGGACCACCGCACCGGTGAGGCGCGCGGCCTGGTGATCCTCCAGCTCCGTCCACAACCGGGAGTGGCGGGTCTCGGCTACGGGCTCGTGCCCTCGGCACGGCGGCACGGACTCGCCCGCCGCGCCGTCGGACTCATGACGGAGTGGGGGCTGGGCACCTTCGCCCGCATCGAGGCGTGGGTCGAACCGGACAACGAGGCCTCGCAGCGGGTGCTGGCCGCCAACGGATTCCAGCAGGAGGGGCTGCTGCGCAGCTTCTTGGCGTTCGGCTCACGACGCGCCGACGTGCTGGTCTACGCGCGAATCCGGGACGCCCCTGGACTCCGCGAATAGGCCGTGTCGCCAAAGGAAGCTGGCGGGTGTCCACCTCGCTGCATAACCTGTTGACTCGTGTAGCTGTCTGTGACGTCAACGCGCAGGTGTCATCGCCGTCGCGCCAGGCGAAGCAGACGAGTTGATCACCAACGAGCAGAAGACCGCGCTGGACGCCCTTCACCTGCGCAAGATCGAGCAGGGAGATCGCATATGCCCACGCCTCCGGCAAGCCGATCTCGTTCACCGATCCCGTCTGACCAGTAGACGCTTCGTGGTGCGCGTGGACGACGAGTCTCGGTCAGCCTCGGAACGTGGTGCTAGAGGGTCTTCGAAGGCCGCAACGTCGCAGAGCGCAGGTTCAACCGGCTCAAGCAGTGGCGCGGGCTCGCGATCCTCCGCCAGGCGCCGTTGCGCTGTCGTCGCCGAACAGCCCGTACGCAGCAGCCCACGGCCCTTACCGGCACGCAGGTCCCGCCACGCGAGCCGGTGCGCGCCTGCCACCGGGCACAGCTCTAGGCCGGGGCGAGGTCCCACGCGCGGCGGCGGATCTGCACCGGGACCTCCTCGCCGCGGGACACCGCGTCGAAGACCGCCGCGCGGGCGCGGCGCCACCAGACCGATGTGCGCCACAGTCCCAGCGCCAGCACCGCCACCACGGACAGGAACGCGATCCGGAACGCGGTCGCCGTGGCCAGCGGTTCGGCCAGGTCCAGCAGCACGCCCACCGCCAGCGCCGAGACGGTGATGGCCACGAACCCGCCCACGTTGACCACGCCGGTCGCGGTGCCGACGCGGCGCAGCGGGTTGTAGTCGCGGGCCAGCGCGAAGCCGATCGTCGACGCCGGGCCGCCGAGGGAGAGGAACGCGAAGCCGGTCACCAGCAGCCACAGCGGTACCCGCCCGCCGGGCCAGCCCAGCAGCACCGCCCACACGCCGAGCGCGACGACGAGGTAGCCGACCACCATCGGGGTGCGCCACTCCGGGCGCCTGCTGATCACGGTGCCGACCGTGGGGCCACCCACGATCGCGCCGACGACCAGCAGCGACAGCAGCAGGCCCGCGGTCGCCGTGCCCGTGCCCTGCGCCTGCACGAGGTACGGGTAGCCCCACAGCAGGCCGAGCATCGCCGGCGCGAACATCGTCGAGAAGTGCACCCAGAACCCGAGCCGGGTGCCCGGCGTCCGCCACGCGTGGCTCACCTGCGTGAGCACCGTCCGCAGCGACTCGGTGCGGTCGACGGGCTCGGGCACGGCACCGACGGGGTTGTCCCGCACCCGCAGCACCAGCACGACCGAGTACAGCGCGGTCGCCGCGCCCGCGACGGCGAACGTCGCCGTCCAGCCGACGTTCGTGAGCAGCAGTGTCAGCGGCATCGTCGAGATGAGGTTGCCCAGCGAACCCAGCGCGGCGGTGAAGGCGGCGAGCACGGCGTACCTGCGTACGGGGAAGTGTGCGGCGACCAGGCGCAGCACGCTCACGAACGTCATCGCGTCGCCGACACCGAGCACGGCGCGGGCGAGCAGGCCCAGCGGGTAGGAGGTGGCGAACGCGAACAGCAGCTGCCCCAGCCCCATCAGTGCCGCGGCGACCGTGAGCACGCGCCGCGGGCCGTAGCGGTCGACCAGCATGCCGGTCGGCACCTGCATCAGCGCGTACACACCGACCTGCAGCACCGTGAACGTGCCGAGCGCCGCCGGACCGAGGCCGAACCGCTGGCTCGCCTCCAGGCTCGCGACCCCGAGCGAGGTTCGGTGGAACACCGCGGCCATGTAGACCAGTACCGCGGTCACCCAGATGATCATTGCCCGTCGGTAGTGCTGCGGGGCCAAGACTCTCCGTTCGCAGGGTCGTCGGGGGTTGTCCACCGAGTACAGCGCGACAGACCGCGAAATCGTTAGCGAAGCTAAACGTGCGCTTCACCACACGCTTACACGCGGACCGCTCCCGGCACGGCCCACCGGCCCGACCGGGTGCGGCCGACGACCGTGCCCAGGCGCACCACCATGAACAACGTCAGCCCGGTCCAGATCCCGGCGAGCCCCCAGTCGAACGCGAACGACAACCACACGAACGGCAGGAACCCGGTGATGGCGGCGAAGATCGTCGCCGTGCGGAGGAACGCGGCGTCGCCCGCGCCCAGCAGCACACCGTCCAAGGCGAACACCACTCCCGCGACCGGTTGCAGCGCGACGAAGAACCACCACGCGTTCGGGATCTCGCCGAGCACCGACGCGTCCGAGGTGAACGCGTGCGGCAGCACACCGGCGAGCGCGGCGAACACCACACCGAGCACGCACCCGAACACGAGCCCGTACCCGGTGACCTGCCAGGCGAGCCCGTTGGCGCGCCGATCGTCCTCGGCCCCCAGTGCCGCGCCGACCAGCGACTGCGCCGCGATCGCGAACGAGTCCAGCACCAGCGCGAGGAACGACCACAGCTGCAACACGATCTGGTGCGCGCCGACCGCTGCCGTCGAGTGGTGCGCCGCGACCGTGGTCGCGGACACGAAGCACGCCTGGAACGCGAGGCTGCGCAGCACGAGGTCCCGCCCGAGCGCGAGCTGCGCGCGCATCTTCGCCGGTTCGGGCCGCAGCGGCACCTGCTCCGCACGCAGTGCCCGCAGGAAGAACGTCGCACTGATGACCTGCGCGGTGACGTTCGCGATGGCGGAACCCTCGAGCCCCCAGTCGAACCCGTAGACCAGAAGCGGGCACAACACGGCGGAGATCCCGTTACCGGCCAGCACGTAGCGCAGCGGCCTGCGCGCGTCCTGCACGCCGCGCATCCACCCGTTGCCCGCCATCGTGACGAGGATGAACGGCGTGCCGAACAGCGCGATGCGCAGCCAGCTCACCGCCGCGTCGGCGACGTCCCCCTGTCCGGCAAGGAGGTTCGCGATCGGCGCCGCGAGCAGCTGGCCGACCGCGATGAGCGCGAACCCGACGGCGAGCGCGAGCCAGGTCGCCTGCACGCCTTCGGCCACCGCCTCCGAGCGACGGCCCGCGCCGTGCAGTCGTGCGGTCCGGGCGGTGGTGCCGTAGGACAGGAACGTCAGCTGCGTCGAGACCTGCGCGAGCACGATCGCGCCGACGGACAGCGCCCCCAGCGGCACCGCGCCGAGATGACCGACGACGGCGGTGTCGACCAGCAGGTACAGCGGCTCGGCGGCGAGAACCCCGAGCGCGGGTACGGCGAGGCCGAGCACCTGTCGCAGGGACACCCGCTCGACCACCACAAACTCCCGTAAGGTGTGCACCACACTTTCGCCCCTGACGGTAGCTGTAAGGACCAGGAATGGACAACGCCGATTACCTGGATGTGGCGCTGAGGTTGACGAACGCCACACTCGACGACGTGGCGGACCTGCGTGCGGCACTGCACGAGGAGCCGTGGTGGTCCACGCGCGCGGGCGAGTCCGACCTGGCCGCGCTGCGTCCGGTCGCCGAGGGCCTGCGCAGGACGCTGGCACACGCCGTCGCTGGCGACAACGACGGCGTGCTCAAGGAGGTCAACGCACTACTGGCCACGCACGCACCGGGCCCACGACTGTCGGCGGGCCACTCGGCCGAGCCGAACTGGCACATCCACATGGCCGACCCGGACGCGTCGCCCGCGACGGAGGTGGCGGCCGCGGCGGCGTGGGGCATCGCGCACGGCATCGTCCACCATGGACTCAACCGCTGGGGCCACTGCGCCGCCGCGGACTGCGACAACTACTACCTCGACACGTCGACCAACCGCGCCAAGCGGTTCTGCTCACCGCGCTGCGCGAACCGCGTGCACGTCGCGGCGTTCCGCTCCCGCAAGCGAACCTAGGCAGGCTTTTCCGAGTCGGTGCCCGGGTGCGGGGTCTGCCAGCGGCCGCGGGTGAAGTCGGGGAACTCGACGGACGCGCCCTTGCCCTTCACCGACAGCACCGACAGCGGGTACGGCGCGTTCCACGCGGCGGAGTCGTACACGTCGATGTCCGGCGGCAGTCCCAGCTGGAGCGTCTGCACGAGGCGCCACAGCATGATGTAGTCCATGCCACCGTGCCCGCCGGGGCCGGGGCCGACGTCGGTCCACAGCCAGTGGTCGTAGGTGGCGTACTCGTCGAAGGAACCCCACTGGTCGTTCGACTGCGCGGGCTCGAGGTAGATCCGCGGCGGGTAGTCCTCGAACACGCCCTTGGTGCCGGCGAGGTGGTTGAGCCGCGAGTACGGGTGCGGGTTCGACACACCGTGCACGATGTGGATCACGCGCCCGCGCGCGGTCTGGATCAGGCTCATCGTGACGTCGCCGTTGACGTAGGTCTCCTGCCACGTCGGGTCACCGGCCGGCATGTGCGCGGCGCGGTACTCGGCCAGGCCCAGGGCAGGCGTGCTCATGGAGGTCATCCGCACGAACCGGTCACCGCGGTTCAGGTCCATGTACGCGGCGACCGGGCCGAGGCCGTGGGTGGGGTACAGGTCGCCGTTGGTCGTGGTGTGGAACTTCCTGCGCCACTGGTCCTCGTAGTACGTCTTCGAGAACAGCAGTTCGCGCAGGTCGTGCAGGTAGGCGCCGGAGCCGTGGAGCAGCTCGCCGAAGAGGCCTTCGTGCGCCATGCGCAGCGCGCGCAGCTCGTTCCGCCCGTAGCAGCAGTTCTCCAGTTGGACGCAGTGCCGTCGCGTCCGCTCTGACGTGTCGACGAGATCCCACAGGTCCTTCAGCGTCAGCCCGATGGGGCACTCGACGCCCACGTGCTTGCCGGCCCGCATGGCGGCGAGCGCCATCGGCGTGTGCCACTCCCACGGCGTCGCGACGTACACGAAGTCCACGTCGTCGCGTTCGACCATGTTGCGGAAGTCCTCGTCGCCGCCGGTGTACACGGCGGGAGCGGGCTGCCCCGCGTCGGTGACCACCTTGGCCGCGGCGGCGGCGAACTCGGGCCGGATGTCGCAGAGCGCGGTCACCTTCGCTCCGGGTACGGCCAGCAGCAGCGGCAGCATCCCGCCACCGCGGTTGCCCAGCCCGATGATTCCGAACCGCGGGTTGGCGAACCCCTCGAACGGGACCCCGATCATCGACTTGCCACGCGCGGCGGGAGCGGCGGCGGTGTCCGCGTCGGCCACGCCACCGGTGGTGGCCGCGAGTCCGACACCCGCGATGGCCGCTCCACGCAACATCGACCTGCGTGAGATGCCCGACTGCTCACCCATTGCAAGATCCCCGATCTCTCGTGCGTGAAACCGCGCGCTTTCAAGCACTATCACACAGAAGCTCGTGGGAAAGCTACGGCCAATCGGGGTAGTCGGAAAATTCGATCGCGCACCTGGTCAGACTGGGCCCATGACGTGCGCGAACTGCGGCGGGACCGGCCCGCTCCGCCGGGAGCTGTGCGCCACCTGCGAGGCACGATCCGCCTGGGAAGCCCTGTCGGCGTCCGGACGAGCCGAGTTCGACGCGCTGCTGCGCGGGAAGAAGCACATCCAGGCGATTGCCGCACTCCGCGACCACGTCACCCCGCGCCCCAGCCTGCCCGCGAGCGTCACGCTGCTCGATCTGCGCGCGGCGGAGCTAGCCGAGGATGACTGACCGGTCCAGGTTGCGCGGCCGGTCCGGGTCCAGCCCGCGCGCTTCCGCGACAGCGTCGGCCACCCGGTGGGCACGGACCAGCGACACCAGCGGATCACCGTCGAACAGCTCGACGTGCGCACCGGTCCGGCGCACCTCGTCGACCAGCCCGGCGGGCGCCGTCCCGAACACCCACACCACCCGGCCGGGCGCGGCGATCGAGATCGGGCCGTGGCGGTACTCCATCGCGTAGTACGACTCGGTCCACGACTGCGTGGCCTCGCGCAGCTTCAGCGCCGCCTCGTTGGCCAGGCCGATCGTCCACCCCGTCCCCAGGAACGTCCACTGCTCCGCGTCGAGCAGCTCCGACGGCAGCGGGGTCGCCAGCTCCTCGGTCGCGGCGGCGGGCAGTCCGGCCAGCCGCTCCCCCACCGACGCGCGCAGCAGCACCAGCGCCGACGTGGCGAACCTCGTCTGCACCACCGACTTCTCGTCGGCGAACTCCAGCGCGACCACGGCGTCGGCCGCGGACGAGATCGGAGTCGCCGGGTCGGCCGTCACCGCGACGGACGGCACCGCCGTGTTCGCCAGCGCGGCCAGCACCTCGGTCGTCGTGCCGGACCTCGTCAGCGCCAGCACGCGGTCGTAGCGCCTACTCGCCGGGAACTCCGATGCCGCGAACGCGTCGGTCTCGCCGTGGCCCGCCGCCTCGCGCAGCGCCGCGTACGCCTGCGCCATGTAGTACGACGTCCCGCAGCCGATCACCGCCACCCGCTCACCGGCGGCGGGCAGCGCGTCGGCGGACACCTCCAGTGCGCGCTCCCACACCGACGGCTGGCTGGCGATCTCGTCCCGCAGGTACGTCATGACCCAATCCCCTTCTGCGCGATACTGCTTGTTTCATCCTACCTTCACGCACAATCACGCACATGGTCCCGGGCAGCAAAAAGCCCGGGACCACCAGGTGGCCCCGGGCTCTCGCACAAGGAATCAGTCGGGCAGGCGGTCACCGGTGTCGGCGTCGAACAGGTGCACCGCACCCGGCTGCGGCACCAGGCCGACCTTCTCGCCGCGCTGGAAGTTCGACATGCCCTCCGCGCGGACGGTGATCGGCGGCGGCGCGGCGGACTCCTCGGCACCGCCCTCGTCCGTGGCCAGCTGCGGCGCGCTCGTCGAGCAGTACAGGAACTGCTCGGAACCCAGCTCCTCGATGACCTCGATCGTGGCGGAGACGCCCTCGCCCGCCGGCTTCAGCAGCCAGCCCTCGGGCCGGATGCCGACGACGACCTTCGAGCCGGTCAGCGCGGACTTCTGGGCCGGGGTCAGCTCGATGGCCTGGCCGCCGATGACCGCACCCTCACCGTTCACGGTGGCCGGGATCAGGTTCATGGCGGGCGAACCGATGAAGCCCGCGACGAACAGGTTCTTCGGCTTGCCGAACAGACCCATCGGGGTGTCGCACTGCTGCAGGATGCCGTCCTTGAGCACCGCCACGCGGTCACCCATGGTCATGGCCTCGATCTGGTCGTGCGTCACGTAGATGGTGGTGACGCCGAGCCGCCGCTGCAGCGACGCGATCTGGGTACGGGTCTGCACACGCAGCTTCGCGTCGAGGTTCGACAGCGGCTCGTCCATGCAGAACACCTGCGGACGGCGCACGATCGCGCGGCCCATGGCCACGCGCTGGCGCTGACCACCGGAGAGCTTGGCCGGCTTGCGGTCCAGGTACGGCTCCAGGTCCAGCAGCTTCGCGGCCTCGAGCACACGCTCGGCCCGCTCCGCCTTCGGCATCTTCTTGATCTTGAGGTGGAAGCCGATGTTGTCCGCCACCGTCATGTGCGGGTAGAGCGCGTAGTTCTGGAACACCATCGCGATGTCCCGGTCCTTCGGCGGGAGGTCGGTGACCTCGCGCTCGCCGATGCGGATCGCGCCCTCGTCGACGCCTTCGAGGCCCGCAAGCATGCGCAGGGTGGTGGACTTGCCACAGCCGGACGGACCGACCAGCACGAGGAACTCGCCGTCCTCCACCTCGAGGTTGAGCTGGTCGACCGCGGGCCGGTCGGTGCCCGCGTAGTAACGGCTCGCGCCGTCGAAGGTCACTGTCGCCATGGTGATCCTTTCCATCCGCCGGTCGCAAGACCGCACCTCATCGTCGCGGCCCGGTACGAAACCGGCGCGCGAGCACAATCTAGAGCAACAAACAACTGAATACCACGATTCAGAATCACGAATTCGCTGAGCGGAGCCTGCGGAGCGAACATCGGCTACTTCACTCCGCCCGCGGTGAGGCCCGAGACCAGGTGCTTCTCAATCATCGCGAACAGCGCGACGACGGGCAGGATCCCGATGAGCGAGATGGCGAAGACGTACTGCCACGCCGACTCGTACTGACCGATGAACCTGGTCAACGCCACGGTGAGTGGCTGGTTGGTGTCGGTGGGCAACAGGATGAGGCTCGCGGCGAACTCGTTCCAGCAGGCGATGAACGTGAAGATGATCGCGGTGACGATGCCCGGCCACACCAGCGGCAGCATGATCTGCCGCATCGACTGGGTCCGCGAGCAGCCGTCCAGCCAGGCCGCCTCCTCGATCTCCTTCGGCACGGTCGCGAAGAAGCTGTGCATGATCCACACCGCGAACGACAGGTTGAACGCCGCGTTCACGAGGATCATCGCGAGCCAGGTGTCGTTGATCTCCAGCGTCACGAACTCGCGGAACAGGCCGGACGCCAGCACGGTCGGCTGCAGCATCTGCGTGACCAGCACGAGCAGCATGAACGGCAGCTTCAACCGGAAGTTGTGCCGCGCGGTGTAGTAGGCGGCGGGCAGGGCCGCCAGCAGCGCGAGCAACGTGCCGCCGAGCGAGATCACCACCGTGGACAACAGGTTGTCCGGCAGCGGCGTCTCCGGTGTGCCCCACATGTTGATGAAGTTGTCGAGCTTCACATCCGTCGGCAGGTACTCCGGCGGCACCTTCAGGATCTCCTGACGCGACTTCAGCGAGCCGGTCAGCATGATCAGGTACGGGGCGAGGAACACCAGCGCGACGACCACGCCGACGGCCGTCAGGCCCCAGCGCTTGGGCTCCTTCCTGTGCGGTGCGGCCGACGTGCCCGCACCGGCGACGGTCCTCGGCGGATCGAGAACGGCTCCTCGCGTCGACGTCATTGGTTCGCTCGCAAGCTCGCTCACGACCGCTCCTCGCAGGCTCCGAGCGGCCGCTCGCGGTCGCCCTGGTTCTGATGGTTCGCTCCGCAAGCTCCGCTCACGCCGACACCTCCCGCATTGGCTTGACCACCTTGAGGTAAACGCCGATCACGACGACGATCACGAGGAAGTTGACCACCGACAACGCGCTCGCCGTGTCGATCTGCCGGTCGTTCTGGATGAGCTTGAACATGAACGTGGTCGTGGTGTCCGCGTCGTTGCCGGGGATCGAGCCGGTCATGGTCTTGAGGATCGGCAGCGAGTTGAACACGTTGATGATGTTGATGATCGCGGCGACCGCGAGCGCGGGCCGCAGCATCGGGAACACCACCTGCCAGTACGTCTGGATCTTGCCCGCGCCGTCGATGGACGCCGCCTCCAGCACGTCGTGCGGCACGGTCTGCAGGCCGGACAGCACCACGAACGTCGTGAACGGTACGGACACGAACACCGCGACCGCCATCGCGGACAGGAACCCGGAGGTCGCGCTCTTGAGGAACCCGAACGGCTCGTCGAGGATCCCGATGTCGACGAGGAACTTGTTGATGATCCCGTAGAACGGGTCGAGGCCGTACACGAAGACCGTCGAGGTCATCACGACCGACGCCGCCCAGGGCACGATGATGACCATCCGCAACGTTTTGCGGCCGGGGAAGCGCTTGTTCAGGAACTGGGCGAGACCCAGCGAGATCACCACGGTCACCAGCACGACGCCGACGGTCCAGATCACCGTGTTGGTGAGGACCGTCGGCAGCGGGTCGAGGCCGAACACGCGGACGTAGTTCTCCACGCCAGCCCAGCCGCGGTCCTTGCCGAACCGGGACAGGTCGCGGAACGACGTGTAGATCATGTAGCCGACGGGGAAGATCACCACCCCGACGATCAGGAGCAGTGCCGGGGCCAGCCACGGCAGTGCTTGCAGCGTCGTCTGCCGGCGAGCCTGCCGCCGCAACGCCGCCGAACGAGCCTTGTTACCTGCTGTTGCCACCCGAGCACCCTCCTGGGTACCGGTGCGGGGCCCTGATCAGACAGGGCCCCGCACCGGCCGTCTTACCGTTATACGCCTCTGCCCAGCTTCCGCTCAGCCCTCGGCGTCGGCCTTGGCCTGGATCGACTTGAGGACCTCGTCCACCGACTTGGTCTCGATCTGGCCCACGTCCGACTTGAAGGCACCCGAGGTCTGGCCCCACGCCGGGTTGGTGGCCGGGTAGAACTTCGCGTCCGGCAGGGACTCGAGGAACGTCTTCAGCTCCGGCTTGGCCGCGGCCGCCTCGGCACCCGACTTGGTCGCCGGGATGAAGCCCTCGTTGTCGTTGAACTTGACGTAGTTCTCCTGCTGGTAGAAGAAGTCCAGGAACTTGGCGATCGCGTCCTGCTTGTCCTCGTCCTTGTTGAAGCCGACGAAGTAGTCAGCGACACCAAGGGTGACCGGCTGGCCGTCCTTGGTGGGGCTCGGCGCGATCTCCCAGTCGAGGTCCGGGTTCTTCTCGTTGATCTGGCCGACGATGGGCGGCAGGCCCTCGATCATGCCGATCTTGCCCTGGATGAACACGTCCAGCAGCGGCGTGCGGTCGGTCGCGCCCGGGTTCGGCTGGGTGGCGCCCTCCTTGATCATGCGCTGCATGAACGTGAGGGCTTCCTTGGCCTCCGGCGTCTCGATCGTCATCTTGCCGTCCTTCTCCCAGGACGCGCCCGCGCCGTACGCCCAGATGGACGTCTCGGCCTGGGCCTCCTCGGAGCCGAGCGGCATGCCGTAGCCGTAGACGCCGTTGCCGAGCGCGGAGATCTTCTTCGCCGCGTCGAGCAGCTCGTCCCACGTCTTCGGTGGCGCGCTGATGCCCGCCTGCTGGAAGAGGGTCTTGTTGTAGAACAGGGCACGGGTCGAGGCCACCGAGGGCACGCCGTAGGCGACGCCGTCGATCTTCGCGCTGTCGATGAAGGACGGCTCGATGTCGGCGTACGTCTCGGGCGAGACGATCTCCTCGGCCTTGTAGAGCAGGTCCTCGGACCCGTAGGCCGGGCCCGCCGCGTCGAGTTCGAGGATGTCGGGCGCCTTGTTGTTCTGGATCTTGGTGTCCAGCACGGTGTAGATGTCGTCCCAGCTCTGGGTCTCGAGCTTGACGTCGATGTTCGAGTTCTCCGCCTCGAAGTCCTTGACCAGCTGCTCCCAGTACGGCTTGGTCTTGTCGCCGTAGAGGGGCACGAGCAGCTCCAGGCTGACGTTCTCCCCGTCGCCGCCGCTGCCCGAGTCGCTGCCGCAGCCGGCGAGTCCGAGCGCCGCCGCGGTCACCACCGCGACTGCCATAGTGACGCGCCTCAAGATGTCCTCCGTTTCCGCCTGGCCGGTCCGGTCCGCCTGGCTGGGTCGCCGTCCCGGACCTTGGGACCCGAAACGGCGATTGGTTTATACCACTTGTTCACCCGAACGCCGCCCATCGTCTTCAAGTGGTTACGAGGGGCACCGGTCGGCGCAACATCTCCCGCACCCGCGCCACGACGTCCGCCGCCGTGCCGGTCGTCGTGAACCCGGCCGCGAGCCGGTGGCCGCCGCCACCCATCCCGACGGCGACGACCCGCACGTCGACCGCGCTTTTCGCCCGCAGCGACCCCGACCACTCACCGGGCGCCATCTCCTTGATGACGAGCGCGACCTCGGCCTCCGTCGTCGTGCGCAGGATGTCCACGACGGCCTCGACCTCCTCGAGCCGCACTCCCGCCATGTCGGCCAGGGTCACGGCGGTGTGCACGAGCCCGTGCCCGCCCGCCGCCTCGGGTTCCAGCTCGGCCCGGTCGAGCACGCGCGCCAGCATCGGCAGCCACGAGAACGGGTGCCCGTCCATCAGCTCCCGCGCGATGGCCGACGGGTCGGCACCGGCCTCGACCAGCCGGGCCGCCATCCGGTGGGTCTCGGCGGTGGCACGGCGGAACGAGCTGGTGTCGGTCACGAGTCCGGCGTACAGACACCGCGCGATGTCCGGATCGAGCGGGATGTCCAGTTCGTCGATCAACGCGAGCACGAGCACGGCCGTCGCCTCCGCGGTCTCGTCGACGACGTGGAGCGTGCCGTACCGGGTGTTGGAAGCGTGGTGGTCGACGACCAGCACGCGTCCGCTCGTGCCGACCCGGTCCTCGAGCCAGCCGAGCCGGGCCGCGCTGCCGGTGTCGAGTGCGACGAGCAGCGCGGGCGCGGCGGGCACCTCGGCCGCGGGCACCACCAGCCCGGCCGTGTCGAGCCCGCGCAGCGACTCCGGCACCTCGGCGGGCGGACCGAACGAGACCCGCACGGCCGCGCCCCGCTTCCGCAGGGCGAGCGCCAGCGCGAGGGCACTGCCGAGCGCGTCCGCGTCCGGGTTGACATGTCCGAGCAGGGTCACGTCGGCCGCGTCCCGGAGCAACTCCGCGGCGGCACGAAGATCGGCGGTCAGCACTCGGACAGCCTCACGCAACCACGCGGGTGGCGTCCAGTGGAAAGTCAGGGCACTCGCTCGACCAGGAAGTCGACGACCTCCGGGAGCACACGCGTCCAGGGCCTGACCAGGCAGTCCGTGCGACAGACCACCGACAGCCTGACCACGGACGGCATGTTCACCGACAACCCCGCCGATCGCCGCGCCCGGCTCATGACATTGACCGCCACCGGCCGCACCGCGGCGCGTGGAGGCGCGGCAGGCTCACCGACGCCGAACGCGATCAGCTGTCCGACCTGCTACTGGGTGGCGACACAGGGGGACTCGGCATCGAGCAGTAGGCCGTCCTTCTCGTTGTCCCGCAACGACATCCGGAAGCCGTCGGCCGGGCTCTCGACCCACACGTAGTGGCGCTCGGGGCGCAGATCGTCCAGCACCTCGAAGTCGTGGGTCTTCCACCAGCGCACCATCGCGTCGAAGGGGCGGTCGGCGTCGGTCAGGCCGCGCACCCGGTACGTGGTGCGGACGATCGCGCGTCCGGCGGGCTCGCCGCGGCACGGTCCGGAAACGGGTGCGGCAGCGGCCTCGAGTCGCGCCTCGGGCAGCGCGGCGGCGGCACGCTGGATGTAGCTCTCGACCCGTTCGTAGGCCTCGGACTCCGTCACCTGGTCGACCTCGCCGCCGCTACCGCACCCGGCGAGCACGATCCCGGCGGAGAGCACCGCGGGCAACAAGCGCTTCATGGCTCGCGGCGCGGTCCGCGCAGCGCCGTCGTGGGCATCGCTGTATGCCGAAACACTGCAACCACAGGGCACAACCCGCCTTCGTTGTGGTGCCGTCGCCCCCGGGACGGCACAGCACCTCGGATTCCGTAGTGGACACGTCCACCGCGGTGTGACGAGGATAGCCGCGCCGTGGTGCCAGAATCCGGGGAAATCGCGGAGAACGGCCGGCTCGCGGCCGCATCGTTGCTCACGACGTCGCGTTCAGTGACGGGATCGAGCCCCGTCGCCGAACGGCACCGGGCACTCCGGCTGTTCCGCGCACGCGACGAGGTCGTCGCACCCCGCCTCGAGCGCGGCCCGCAGGGTGTCGCGGACGACGGTCAGGTCGGCGATCCGCGCCTCCACCTCGGTGAGCTTCGACGTCGCACGCTCCGCCAGACCCGCCTGGACGCCCAGCAGCTCCGCCACCTCGTCGAGCGTGAAACCCAGCCGCTGCGCGGCTTTGATCACGCGCAGCACGGTCACCGCCGCCGGTTGGTACACCCGGTGCCCACCCAGCGTTCGCGCCGGTGCGGCCAGCAGCCCGCGGCGTTCGTAGTACCGGAGGGTCTGCGGGTTCACGCCGGCCGCGCGCGCGACCTCCCCGCTGCGCAACCCGGTCATGACGGCACCCGCGCCGCGAGCGCGTCCAGCACCTCGGTGTGCTGCTCCCCCACCGACACCACGAGGGTGAACTCGCCCGCCGCCACGATCAGGGTGAACGTGAAGAACGAACAGCACCGCGTTTCCCTGGCCGCGAGGCTTGCCGCGGTGCCCGCCAGTTCCTCGGACGCGGGGAACGCGATCCGCAGCTCACCGGGCGATGGCCGCGTCACCCCCGCAGCGGACGCGAACAGCGCCGTGAACTCGGCCTCCCGCAACGGCTGCTCCGCCGTCGGCAACGTGCACGCGGACGGCGCCCATGCCAACTCCATGACCTCACGGTAAGCCTGTACCCGGGTACCGGGTGCAAGCCTTTCAGTCGAGGAAGAGCGTTTTCGCCACGCCGCGGGCCGCGGCCGTCAGGTCGTCGCCGAGGCTCGCGGGTAGCGCGCCGGTCAGCCAGAGCGTCGCGAAGCCGTGCATCAGGGACCAGGCCGCGACCTCCGCGTAGTCGCTCGGCTTGTCGCGGGCGCCGCGGGCCAGGATCGCGCCCGCCCGGGACCGCGCGGCCGACAGTGCCGGATCGTCGCGGTGATGGGTGTCCGGGCGGAACATCACCTCGAAGTGCGCCGGGTGCGTCACCGCGAACCGGACGTACGCGACCCCCATCTCCACGAAGTCGTCACCCGCCGCCGCCAGCCCCTCGGCCAGGAGGTCGAAGCCCTCCTCGGCGAGCGCGGTCAGCACACCCGCCTTGTCACCGAAATGGTGCACCGGCGCCGCGTGGGACACGCCGGCCCGGCGGGCGAGGTCACGCAGGCTCACGTTGGCCGACCCGCCGGCCGTGATCGCGTCGACCGCGGCGGTCAGGACGGCGCGCCGCAGGTCCCCGTGGTGGTACGGCATGCAGGCGATCTTAACGCCGACAAGATCAGTCCTCGTCGTCGTCCTCGCGCGGCACGCGGTACGGGTCGGGGTCGCCGGCCGGTTTCGCGCCGTTGGCGAGCCGCGCCACTTCAGCGTCCGCGGCGGCCGCACGGGCCAGCAGGTCGTCGATGTGCTTGGCGTCCTCGGGCACGGTGTCGGCGACGAACGTGAGCGTCGGCGTGAACCGGACACCGGTCCCGGCGCCGACCATCGACCGCAGCACACCCTTCGCGGACTCCAGCGCGGCGGCCGCACCGGCCATGTCCGGCGCCGCGTCCAGCTTGTCGCCGAGCACGGTGTAGTACACGGTCGCGTCGTGCAGGTCTGCGGTCACCTTGGTGTCCGTGATCGTCACGCGGGCGAGCCGCGGGTCCTTCACCTCGTGCTCCAGCGCGGACGCGACGATCTGCGCGATCCGCTTGGCGAGCTTGCGGGCGCGTGGTGCGTCAGCCACGGCGGTCTCCTTCTACAGAAAGTCAGTCTTCGGGGCCCAGCCACCGGCGGCGCGCCGACAGGAGGTCCAGCTCCGGCCGTCCCGCGACCAACCGCTCGCACGCGTCCAGCACGTCGTCCACGTGCGACGCGTCGGCGGCCACCACGGCGACGCCGATCAGCGAACGCCGGTGCTTGTCCAGGTGCCCTGCCTCGGCGACGGTCACCTCGAACCGCTTGCGCAGCTCCGCGATGACCGGCCGCACGGCCGAACGCTTCTCCTTCAACGAGCGGATGTCGCCGAGCAGCACATCCAGCTCGAGAGCCCCCACATACAACGGAAATCCTCGACAGCGAGTAGATCCCGGCGCCGCCGCACAGCGGGCGGCGCCGGGATGAGCCAACTCAGTCGCGCGGCTTCTCGCGCAGCTCGTAGGTCTCGATGATGTCGTCGACCTTGAGGTCGCCGTACGAGCCGAGCGTCAGACCGCACTCGAAGCCCTCGCGGACCTCGACGGCGTCGTCCTTGAACCGCCGCAGCGAGCTGACCGGCAGCCCTTCCTGGACGACGACGCCGTCCCGGATGAGCCTGGCCTTCGCGTTGCGCCGGATCTCGCCGGACAGCACCATGCAACCCGCGATCGTGCCGACCTTCGAGGACTTGAACACCTCGCGCACCTCGGCGCGACCGAGCTCGACCTCTTCGTAGACCGGCTTGAGCATGCCCTTCAGGGCCTGCTCGATCTCGTCGATCGCCTGGTAGATGACCGAGTAGTACCGGACGTCGATGCCCTCGCGGTTGGCCTGCTCGGTGACCTTGCCCTCGGCACGGACGTTGAACCCGAGGATGATCGCGTCGGACGCGATCGCCAGGTCCACGTTGGCCTTGGTGATGCCACCGACACCGCGGTCGATGACCCGCAGCTCGACCTCGTCGCCCACGTCGATCTTCGTGAGCGCGTCCTCGAGTGCCTCGACGGTACCCGAGTTGTCGCCCTTGATGATCAGGTTGAGCTGGCTGGTCTCCTTCAGCGCGGAGTCCAGGTCCTCGAGGCTGATCCGCTTGCGGCGCTGGGCGTTGGCCGCGTTCCGCAGCCTGGCCGCCCGCCGCTCGGCGATCTGCCGTGCGGTGCGGTCCTCCTCGACCACCAGGAAGGTGTCACCGGCGCCCGGCACCGACGTGAAGCCGATGACCTGGACGGGCCGCGACGGCGTCGCCTCGGTGACGTCCTCGTTGAACTCGTCGACCATCCGCCGCACGCGGCCGTACGCGTCGCCCGCGACGATCGAGTCGCCGACCCGCAGCGTGCCGCGCTGGACCAGCACCGTGGCGACCGGGCCGCGACCGCGGTCCAGGTGCGCCTCGATGGCGACGCCCTGCGCCTCCATGTCCGGGTTGGCCCGCAGGTCGAGCGCCGCGTCCGCGGTGAGCACGACCGCCTCGAGCAGCCCGTCGATGTTGATGTTCTGGCGCGCGGAGATGTCGACGAACATGGTGTCGCCGCCGTACTCCTCGGCCACGAGCCCGTACTCGGTGAGCTGCTGGCGCACCTTCTGCGGGTTCGCGCCCTCCTTGTCGATCTTGTTCACCGCAACCACGATCGGCAGGTCAGCGGCCTGCGCGTGGTTGATGGCCTCCACCGTCTGCGGCATGACGCCGTCGTCGGCGGCGACCACGATGATCGCGATGTCCGTGGAGTTCGCACCACGGGCACGCATGGCGGTGAACGCCTCGTGACCCGGGGTGTCGATGAAGGTGATCAGGCGGTCGTTGCCGTCGACGTTGACCGCGACCTGGTAGGCGCCGATGTGCTGGGTGATGCCGCCGGCCTCGCCCTCGTGCACCGTCGTCTTCCGGATCGTGTCCAGAAGTCGCGTCTTACCGTGGTCGACGTGACCCATGACGGTCACGACCGGCGGCCGCGCCTGCAGCTCCTCCTCGCCACCGGCGTTCTCGCCGTAGGAGATGTCGAAGGAGTCGAGCAGCTCGCGGTCCTCCTCCTCCGGGGAGACGACCTGCACCTTGTAGTTCATCTCGGTGCCGAGCAGCTCGAGCACGTCGTCGGAGACCGACTGCGTCGCGGTGACCATCTCACCGAGGTGGAACAGCACCTGCACCAGCGACGCCGGGTTGGCGTTGATCTTCTCGGCGAAGTCGGTCAGCGAGGCGCCACGCGGCAGGCGGATCGACTCGCCGTTGCCCTTGGGCAGGCGAACACCGCCGACGCTGGGCGCCTGCATGTTCTCCATGTACTCCTGGCGCTTCTGCCGCTTCGACTTGCGGCCACGCCGGGACGGCCCACCGGGCCGACCGAACGCACCCGCCGCGCCACCGCGACCGCCACCGGAGCCGGGACGGCCACCGCCGCCACCGCGGAAACCACCACCGCCACCGGCCGGGGCACCGCCACCGCCGCCACCGGGACCGCCGCGGTAGCCGCCGCCACCGCCGCCACCACCGGGACGGAAGCCGCCGCCACCGCCACCGCCGCGCGGGCCGCCACCGGGACCGCCACGCGCGCCGCCACCGGGGCCACCGCGGGCGCCGCCACCGGGACCGCCACGGCCACCACCGGCCGGACGGGCAGGCCGAGGCGGCATCATGCCCGGGTTCGGCCGAGGCGGCATCGAGCCGGGCGAGGGCCGAGGACCGGACTGGGTGCCACCGCCACCGCCGCCCCCACCGGGACGCGGTCCGGACGCGGGCCGGTTCTCACCGGGTCGCGCGGCACGGTCGCCACCAGGGGCGCCCTGCCCACCCGGCCGCGGGCCGGGCGTCGGCCGTGCGGGCGGCGCACCCGCGCCGACACCGAACGGGTTGTTGCCCACCCGCGGCGCACGCGGGCCGGGCTTGGGCGACTGCGGCTTGGGCGGCACGACCTGGCCGCCCTGGTTGCCGCCGGGTTGGTTGTTCTGGGCGGCAGCGGGCTGCTGCTGCGCGGGCGCCGGCTTCGGGCCGGGCTTGGGCGCCGGGCGAGGCGCCTCGGTCGGTGCCTTCGCCGCGGCCGGCGCGGGCGCGGGCGGCTTGGGCGCAGCCGGACCGGGCTTGGCCGCCGGCTTCGGGACAACGGTCTGTGCCACCGGTTCGGTGACCTCCGGCTTGCTCGGCCTCGGCGCCGGCTTGGGCTGCGCTGGGGTTGGGGTGGATGACTTACGAGCGGGCTCGGACTTCGCCGACCCGCCTGCCTTGGGGTACGCGTCCCGCAACCTGCGGGCGACCGGGGCCTCCACGGTGGAGGACGCGGATTTCACGAACTCGCCCAGCTCCTTGAGCTTCGCGAGAACGTCCTTGCTGGTAACACCGAGCTCCTTCGCGAGCTCGTGTACTCGGGCCTTGCCTGCCACTGCTCTCCTCGTCCGAGTGAGGCCGGCGGCACTAGACCCGCGCGACCTCGTCCTATCGTCTGGCGTTCATGGCTTCAGCTTCACGGCTGACTCATGACGGGTCGACCTGCTTTCGTTCGTCCAGCCCGGTCCGGGAATGTCCCGTGCCGGTCGTGCGGTGAACCTGCGCCTCCAGCTGGCCCCGGAGGCGACCGGTGTCGAGCGGTTGGGTGACGCGCAACGCTCTCGCGAACGCACGCCGCCGCTCGGCTTTGCCCAGGCAACCGAGATCGGGATGTACCCACGCCCCGCGACCCGGAAGTGATCTTCGCAGATCGAGGGCGAGTTCCCCATCCGAAATCACGATCCGGAGCAACTCACCGGCCAACGCCCTGGTCCGGCAGCCGACGCAGGTACGCACCGGGCCAGTGGCCGGTGCGGACGCGTGCGTGGTCGCCGGTCCAGATCGATGAACCACTGATGAGTCTATCCCGTCCGTGTCAGTCAGCCGAACCCGATGCCGGTGCGACCTGCCCCACGTCCTTCGCGGGGGCCTCGTCCGGGTCAGCGGGTGCCGCGTCGCTGCGGATGTCGATGCGCCAGCCGGTCAGGCGCGCGGCCAGGCGGGCGTTCTGGCCCTCCTTGCCGATCGCCAGCGACAGCTGGAAGTCCGGCACGACGACTCGAGCGGTCTTCGCCCGTTCGTCGATCACGCGGACGGAGATCACCTTGGCCGGCGAGAGCGCGTTGCCGACGAAGGTGGCCGGGTCGTCCGAGTGGTCGATGATGTCGATCTTCTCCCCGAGCAGTTCGCTCATCACGTTGCGCACCCGCGCCCCCATCGGGCCGATGCACGCGCCCTTGGCGTTGACGCCGGGGACCGTGGACCGGACCGCGATCTTGGAGCGGTGGCCCGCCTCGCGCGCGACCGCCGGGATCTCGACGGTCCCGTCGGCGATCTCCGGCACCTCGAGCGCGAACAGCCGCCGCACCAGGTTCGGGTGCGATCGTGACAACGTGATCTGGGGTCCGCGTGTTCCCCGGCTCACCCCGAGCACGTAGCACTTGATGCGCGTGCCGTGCTCGTAGCGCTCACCGGGCACCTGCTCGACGGCGGGCAGCACGCCCTCGGTGTCGCCGACCTGGACCACGACCATGCCGCGGGAGTTGGCGCGCGCGTCGCGCTGCACGACACCGGCGACGATCTCGCCCTCCTTGGCGGAGAACTCGCCGAAGGTCTTCTCGTTCTCGGCGTCCCGCAGCCGCTGCAGGATGACCTGGCGCGCGGTGGTGGCGGCGATCCGGCCGAAGCCCTCCGGCGTGTCGTCCCACTCGTTGGCGGGCTCGCCGTCCTGCCCCACCTCGAACGCGATCACGCGGACGATGCCGGTGCGCCGGTCGATGTCGATGCGGGCGTGGGGCTGGTGGCCCTCGGTGTGCTTGTAAGCGGTGAGCAGCGCCGTCTCGATCGCCTCGATCACCGTGTCGAAGGGGATGTCCTTGTCACGCTCGATCGCACGCAGCGCCGCGATGTCGACATTCACCTCGACCCCTCCTCTTCGTGTGTCAGTTTGGCGATCTCGGCCGCGGGCGGCTCGGAGAACTCCACCTCGATGACGGCGTGCTCGACGTCTGCGTATGCCACGCGGCGTAACTGTCCGTCCACCAGCAGCTCGACCCCGTCGTCGGCGGCGTCGCCGACCCGGGCGAGGAACTTGGTGTCCGCCTGCTTCACCGCGACCTTGCGCAGGCGCGCGCGGCGCCAGTGCCTCGGCTTGGTCAGCGGGCGGTCCAGGCCGGGCGAGGTGACCTCGAGCGTGTAGGCACCGGAGAAGACGTCGTCACTCGCGTCGAGGGCGTTCGACACCGCCCGCGACACGTCGGCGATCTCGTCGAGGCCGACGCTGTTCTCGCCGTCGCCGGTGGCATCGACGACGACCTTGACCAGTTGCTTGCGGCCCGCCTGCTGGACGGCCAGTTCCTCGAGTTCGAAACCGGCGCGTGCCACGGCGTCCGCGACGACCGGCTCCAGCTTCTCGCCGGCGCCGCCTGCGCGTTGTCGCTGACCTGGCACGTGCCGCTCCCTGCTGTTGTGGACCTTCACCTTGCGTGGTTGCCAAGCGTATCTCGTCTGCCCCGACGCCCTGGCCCCGAGCAGGCCTGGTGCGTCCGACCGGGTGGCGGACCGGGCTGGCAGTATGACCGCCTGTGATGGTCACCCGTCGTGCCGCGCTGCGCCTCGGCGCACTCGCGGCCCTGGTCCCCGTGGTGGCGGCGTGCACGGAAGAGCCGCCCGCCCCGCCGCCTCCCGACCCGTTGGCCGACCTGGCGGCGAAGGCACGTGCCGACGCGGCGCTAGCCACCGCGATCGCGTCCGCGCAGCCCGCTGTCGCTGCGGCGGCGCAGGAGGTCGCGGCCGCGCGGACCGAGCACGCGAAGGTGCTGCAGGCCGAGGTGGACCGGGCCCGGCCGCCGGTCTCCTCGTCCGCGACGAAGCCGCCGGCCGCGCCCGACGTGCCGGCCGACGGGGTGGCCGCGCTGGTCGACGCGCTCACGACGGCGGAGAAGCAGGCCGCCGACCTCGTCCCGACCGTGCCGCGCCACCGCGCCGGGATGCTCGGCTCGGTGGCCGCGTGCTGCGCCTCTCTGCGGGTGGTGCTGACATGACCACACCGACGCCTGCCCCGTCGCAGGGACCGCGGTCGCTGCCCGACGACGCGGCACAGGCCACGCAGGACGCACTGGGCGCCGAACACGCCGCCCTGTGGGTGTACGGGCTGGTCAGCGCGTTCCTGCCCGCCGACTACGACAACGCGCTGCGGGAGGGGTCGAACGCCCACCGGGCCCGCCGGGACGCGACCGAGCTGCTGCTGAACGGCGCCGGGCAGAACCCGAGGTCCGCCGAGCCGGCGTACGTGCTGCCCCAGGAGGTGACGGACGAGGCTTCGGCGCTCGCCGTGCTGGTCGTGGTGGAGGCGGACGTGACGGTCGCGTGGCGCGCGGTGCTGGAGCGCACGGACGACAGGACGCTCCGCGCGGCCGGTCTCGCCGGGCTCACGGACGCCGCGGTGCGGGCCACGCGCTGGCGGGGCGCCGCCGGTCAGACACCGCGGACGCCGCCGCTGCCCGGTGCGCCCGGCTGAGTCTCAGCCGCCCGCGTCGCTCTCGACCTTCGCGGCGAGCCGCAGCGCGTCCTCGCAGGCCGGGTCGAGGATCTCGTCCTCGTCCTTCTTCTGGCCCGCCTCGTCGGCGCTCTGGTCCTTGGGGTCGAGGTCGGCCTCGACGATGACCACCTCGCGGCCGTTCTGCTTGGCCGCGTAGCCACCGCCGCCGGAGAGCCGGTCGAGCCCCTCGATCGTGACGGCGCCGTCACGCACCACGTCGCTGACGTTGCCGGACCCGTCCTCGTCGGTCAGGGCACGCAGCTGGGCGGCCTTCTCCTCGTCGGGCATGGTGACCACGGAGACGGACGCGTAGACCGTGCGCCCGTCGACCTCGGTCACGAACAGCTGCTGCGCGAGGTGGTCGCACGGGGTGGACTGGAGGTGCTTCTGGATGCGCCCGTAGGCGTGCGCGGCGCAGTCGGTGTCGGTCTGCGGCTCGGCCATGTCCGGGTGCGGTCCGAAGTCGAACGCGCCCTCGCTCCGCTGCTCGGTGCCGGGGTCCTGGTTCGCCGTGTTCTGCGGCTTCCCGTCGTTGATGATGTAGTACCAGACGACGCCGGACACGATCGCGACCGCGACGAGGCCCAGGATCCGCAGCCCCCACAGCAAGGCGGGATTCCCCGCTGGCCGGGGTTCGTCCTGCCGGAACTGGATCGGCGGTGGACGATCGGGGTTCCGCTGGGGACCGTTGGCGGGCCACTGGGGTTGCCCGGGGCGGTAGGGAGCCGACACGGGAGGCACGGTAACCGGACATACGTTTGTAAACCAGGGCGAGGTCCCGTTCGGGGTCCGGTCAGGATCTGGTAGCCAGCGCGTCCAGCACGCGGTCGACGTCGTCCTCGGTGTTGTAGAGGTGGAACGACAGCCGTGTCCTTCCCGCGCGCACACTGCTCACGACGTCCGCCGCGGACAGCCGTTCCCGCTGGTCACCGGTGAGGTCGAGGGAGATGATCGCGGATCCCGCCGGTGCCTGTCCCATCTCGGCGAGCACGGTGCCCGCGAGCTTGGTGCAGTGGCCGCGGATCACCTCCATGTCCTGCGCGGCGAGCCACTCCGTCGAGACGGCGGCGCCCAGCTGCGAGAACCAGGCGGGTGAGAGGTCCAGCCTGCGGGCATCGTCGGCGAGGCGCAGCGGCAGCCCGTAGACGCCTTCCCACGGGTCCTCCGCCGCGTACCAGTTGGCGAGGTGCGGAACGAGCGGTCGCGCGTCCGGGCGCACGGCGAGCCAGGCCGCGCCGCGGGGCGCGAACAGCCACTTGTAGCTGCCGCCGACCACGTAGTCGGCCCAGTCGAGCCGCGACGGCAGCCAGCCGACGGCCTGTGTGGCGTCCAGCAGTACGGGCGTACCGGCGGCACGGAGCGCGTCGAGGTCGGCGACCGCCCCGTCGGCCGACTGCACGACGCTCACGGCGACGAGGTCGGCGTCGGTGGCCGCGTCCGCGAGGCGGTCGTGGGGTACCTCGGTGACCGTTACCCCGCGGTGGTGTTGCGCGGCGAACGGGAACGTGACGCTGGTGAACTCGTTGCCGGCGGTCACCACCCGTGTTCCGTCCGGCACGCTCGCGGCGACCAGCCCGACCAGCTGCGAGACGCTGGCGCCGCTGGCCACGTGCTCGGGCGCCACACCGGTGAGCCTGGCCCAGGCGTTCCTGGCGGCGGCGACGTGGCGGTCGTACCGCGGCGGACGGGCGGCCCCGGTCCGCCATTCGTGGATCGCCTCGGTCATCGCGTCGGCGACCGCCGCGGACGGGATGCCGATGCTGGCCGTGTTCAGGTAACCGGTGGGCACATCGAACGCCTGATCTTCCCAAACACGCATCCCGTCTCCCAACAGGTTCCTGAAGCGACTGCACCACAGGCTCGCAGAAGGCTGCGTGTACACGCAGCCTCTTCAGCCTGCTTCGTCAACGCCTTTGGCGGACCAGCAGCACAGGCTCAGCACGAGACGGCCGCTTAGCGGTACTCTGGTACTCGCTCTGCTAGTGCTCTTGGGCTTACCAGCCCGGAGACGATGGCAATGGGCTTGCCAGCCCGCTCGGCGGAGCGTTGCACTTGGGTGTGCACACACGCGTCTGGCCGGACAGCTGTCTCGGCCCCCGAGAGACACGTGTGGTCCGGCGAGGGTGTCGATTCTGCAGAGAACCCGGACGCAATCCGGCTCGTCAACTCGGGTGGCGTGTCCGGGATAGGTGCGCCCGTGTGGGACCTCTTCAGGCAAGACCCGTGGCTGGTGCCAACCTCTCTTGGTCTGGTGCTGCTCGCGCTGGTGTGGCTCGTCTGGTTCCTCGTTCGGCATGCTGAACCCGACGACGACGTGACCATCTGGGCTCTGCCAATCCGCATCGCCATACGACGCGGGCGCAAGCAACGCGGTGCACGACGCAGACGCCGCACAGTCCGTCGGCGCTCCGGACTGTCCAGTAGTTCGGAGCAGAGAGGCGAATCCGAACAGTAGCCATGCCTGCGGCGTGCATGCCGAGCTGGCCAGAGGCGTACATGCCTCATGTCGCTAGAGCGTCAGGCACATCGAACTCAGCGCCGAAAACCTCTCGCACGATCCGAACCTAGCAGCGAAAATGCGGCCGTGATCACACCACTGGACCCGGCGGGCCTCCCCGCAGCGACCAGCACGTACACGCACGGAACCCTCGTGACCGGCGCGAGCCGCACGGTGTTCGTCAGCGGGCAGGTCCCGTGGGGCGACGAGGACGGCAAGGTCCCGGACACCTTCGTCGAGCAGTGCAGGATGACCTGGCGCAACGTGCTCACCGTGCTCGCCGAGGCGGACATGTCGGTCACCGACCTCGCCAAGGTGACCTGCTACCTCTCCGACCGCCGCCATCGCCAGGAGTTCATCGACGTCCGCGCCGAGTTCCTCGGCGACCACCGGCCCGCGCTGACGATCATCATCACCGACATCTACTCGCCGGAGTGGCTGCTCGAGATCGAGGCGATCGCGGTGGCGTGAGGTAATGGGGGCATGGAGACCACCGAGATCGAGGTGCGTACCGGCGGCCGGGAGGTCGTGCACGACCTGACCGGGGAGTGCGAACAGTTCCTGTCGTCGGTCGGCGCGGCCGCGGGGTTGCTGAACGTGTGGGTGCCGCACGCCACCGCGGGCATCGCGGTCATCGAGACCGGCGCGGGCAGCGACGACGACCTGCTCGCCGCGCTGCGCGACCTGCTGCCCGCCGACGACCGCTGGCGGCACAAGCACGGCTCGCACGGTCATGGGCGGGACCACGTGCTCCCCGCACTGATCCCGCCCTCGACCACGGTCCCGGTTGTCGATGGCCGCCTCGCGCTCGGTACGTGGCAGTCGATCTGCCTGGTCGACACGAACGTGGACAACCACACCAGGAACGTCCGGCTCAGCTACCTGAGCTGACCAGCTCCCGCGACTCGACCGGCGTCTCGACAGCCTTCCCCCGGCCCGGCCACGCCATCACGACGAGCCCGGCGACCGTCATCGACACGAGGACGATCACGCCGGTCCGCACGTCCGGCGCGTCCGGCACGCCCTGCAGGAGGCTGCGGAGGCCCTCCGTGGAGAAGCGGAACGGCGTCCACGACCACAGCAGCGTGCGGTAGGCCGGGTCGAGCATTTCCGGCACGCTGCCCGCGACGGCCGGCGCGAGCAGGTACAGCGGGCCCAGGATCGCGGCGGCGCGGAGGTGGAGCAGCCGCAGCAGCGCGCCCTGCACGGAGGCGAACGCGACGGCGGTCAGGAGCATGAAGCCGAGGACGTCGCCGCTCAGGTTCAGCGACGAGTCCCAGAGCTTCATCAGCCCGGCCACCGCGGCGGTGGCGAGCACGCTGACCGACACCACGAGCGTGAGCCGCGCGCCCGCGCCGGGACGGGTGCCGGGCCGCACCACCAGCAGGCCGAACGCCATGGCGGCGACCAGACCGCCGACCCAGAGGAGCGCACTGGCGGCCAGCGGCGCGGTCCTGCCCGCGGTGCCGGCGGCGTGGATCGTCTCGACCCGCGGCGGCGCCAGCCGCACGTTCTGCTGGGCCAGCGCCCCCGCGAGGCCCTGCGCGGCCCCGGTCAGCACCTGCTGCGCGACCTGCGTGCCCTGCGGGTTGACGGCCCCGGAGGTGACGATCTTCAGCGCGGGCCCGGCGTTCAGCTCCAGGATCCCGTAGATCTCCTTGTCCTCGAGCAGGTCACGGGCGCGTGCGGGGTCGGTGACCTGCCATTCGACGGCGTCGCCGCCGTGGCTCGCGATCCGGTCCGCGGCCTCGCCGAGCTGCGGCGGCGCGCCCTGCGGGACGGCGACCGCCAGCGGCATGTGGTCGGGCGCGACTGTCGCCTGCGCGCCGAAGGTGAGGAAACCGAGCACCGTGGCGACCACCGCCCCCACAAGGCCCAGCCCCACCGCGACTGTGGTCGGGTTGCGCATCTTCCCCTCGATTCATCGTTCGTTGAATTCAAGGGAGACCGTACGCCCGTCCCGCAACGTGGGTCAACTGATGTTGAATTTCTCTCGCTGTCGGTGGTGCATGTCACGATGGCGGAGTGAGAACGCTCGTGCTGTGGGACATAGACCTGACCCTCGTCGACTACTCGGGTATCGGCAGGCGCTGGTACGCGGACGCGCTGGCCGAGGTGGCCGGCGTGCCACTCGCGCACCTTCCCTCGTTCCCCGGCCGGACGGAACGGTCGCTGGCCCGTGAGTTCCTGACCGCACACGGCTTCGAGCACTCGGACGAGCGGGTGGAACGGTTCTTCGCGGCGCTCACCGCGCTGGCCGAACAGGACCGCGAGTCGTTGCCGCGGCTGGGTCGGGTACTGGCCGGGGCCCGGGAGATCCTGACGGAGCTGGCGTCCCGCGAGGACGTGGTGCAGTCCCTGGTCACCGGCAACCTCCCGGTGCTGGCGGGCTACAAGCTCGAGGCGTTCGACCTGCACCACCACATCGACTTCGAGATCGGCGGCTACGGCTCCCTGTCCGAGCACCGCCACGACCTGGTCGAGGCCGCGATCAGTCAGGCGGCGTCCAAGCACGCCACGGCCTTCGATTCGGTGGTCGTCGTCGGCGACACCCCGCACGACGTGGCAGCGGGCCTGCACCACGGCACGACGACGGTCGGCGTGGCCACGGGCCGCTACACGGTGGAGGAGCTGACCGAGTCGGGCGCACACGTGGCGCTACCGGACCTGTCGGACACCCCCGCGGTGGCGAAAGCCCTGCTGGCGTAAGGGGGTTTGGCCGCCTCTCCCCACGCAGCGAAACGGCCGCCGAGCGCGCTGCCCGGCGGCCGTTCCACAGTGTCGTCAGCCGCGCACCAGCGCGGTCAGGTGCGCCACCGCGTCGTCGACCGCGACCTCGGTCCGGTCCCCCGTGCCGCGGTCCTTGACCTCGACGACCCCGTTGGCCAGGCCACGCCCGACCACGACGATCGTCGGCACGCCGATGAGGTCCGCGTCCGCGAACTTCACACCGGGCATCGCCGTCCGGTCGTCGAGCAGCACCGAAAGACCGGCGGCGTCGAGGTCGGCGGCCAGCTTCTCGCCACCCTCGCGGATCTCGTCGCCCTTGCCCGCGATCACCACGTGCACGTCCGCGGGCGCGACCGAACGAGGCCAGATCAACCCCTGCCCGTCGTGCGACTGCTCGGCGATCACGCCGACGAGCCGCGACACCCCGATGCCGTACGAACCCATCGTGATCCGGATCGGCTTGCTGTCCGCCCCGAGCGCGTCGAGCCCGAACGCGTTCGCGTACTTGCGCCCGAGCTGGAAGATGTGCCCGATCTCGATGCCGCGCGCGGCGACGAGCGTGCCCTGCCCGTCGGGCGAGGGGTCACCCTCCCGCACCTCGGCGGCCTCGATCGTGCCGTCCGGTGTGAAGTCGCGCCCGCACAGCAGGTCCACCACGTGGTGGTCGGCCTTGTCGGCGCCGGTCACCCACGCGGTGCCGGTGACCACGCGGGGGTCGACGACATAGCGGACCCCGTTCTCCTGCAGGGCCTTCGGCCCGATGTAGCCCTTCACGAGGAAGGGGTGGGCGGCGAAGTCGGCCTCCTCGAGGATGGCCACGTCGCGCGGCGACAGCGCCGCCTCGATGCGCTTCATGTCGACCTCGCGGTCGCCGGGCACGCCGACCGCGAGCAGCTCCCACTTGTCCTCGCCGGGCCCACGGGTCTTCAGCAGGACGTTCTTGAGCGTGTCCGCCGCGGTGAACTCCCGGCCCAGGTCCGCGGAGTTGAGGAACGCGACCAGGGTCTCGATCGTCGGCGTGTCGGGCGTGTGGTGCACCTGCGCGGCGGGCCTGCCGTCGATCGGCTGCGCGGCGGGCGCGGGCGTCACGACGGCCTCCACGTTGGCCGCGTAGCCGGACTCCGTGCTGCGCACGAACGTGTCCTCACCGGTCTCCGCCTCGGCGAGGAACTCCTCGGACGCGGACCCGCCCATCGCGCCGGACATGGCGGACACGATCACGTACTTCAGGCCGAGCCGGTCGAAGATCCTGATGTAGGTGTCGCGGTGCTTCAGGTAGGACGTCGCGAGCCCGTCGTCGTCCAGGTCGAACGAGTACGAGTCCTTCATGAGGAACTCGCGGCCGCGCAGGATGCCCGCGCGGGGCCGTGCCTCGTCCCGGTACTTCGTCTGGACCTGGTACAGCACGACCGGGTAGTCCTTGTACGAGCTGTACTCCCCCTTAACGGTGAGCGTGAACAGTTCCTCGTGGGTGGGGCCGAGCAGGTAGTCCGCCTTCTTGCGGTCCTTGATGCGGAACAGGGCGTCGCCGTACTCGGTCCAGCGGCCGGTCGCCTCGTAGGGTTCGCGGGGCAGCAGCGCCGGGAACTGGATCTCCTGCGCGCCCATCGCGTCCATCTCCTCGCGGACGACGCGCTCGACGTTGCGCAGCACCTTCAGGCCCAGCGGCAGCCAGGAGTAACCGCCCGGTGCGACGCGGCGGACGTACCCGGCGCGCACCAGCAGCTTGTGGCTGGGCACCTCGGCGTCCGCCGGATCCTCACGCAGCGTGCGCAGGAACAGCGACGACATCCTGGTGATCACGGCAGTACTCCTTGTGCGGGAAACGTGCAGCAAAGGGTAGTGAACGACCCCCTGCCAGCGCAGGCGGGTTATGCGAGGCGCTCACCGGCGGCCGGCCGCACGAGCCGGTCCTCGGTCACGATCGCGGTGACGAGGTCGGCCGGGGTGACGTCGAACGCGAGGTTGAGGGTCGGCGTGTCCGGCAGCCCGCCCAGGATCTCCCGGCCGTCCCGTACCTCGATCTCGACGTCCGCGCCGGACGCCAGCGCGGGGTCGACGGTCGACTCCGGCGCGGCCACCAGGAACGGCACCCCGGCCCGAGCGGCGGCCAAAGCCAGCGGGTACGTGCCGATCTTGTTGACCACGTCCCCGTTCGCGGTGATGCGGTCCGCGCCCACCACCACCGCCTGTGCGAGCCCCCTGGCCAGCACGGTCGCGCCCGCGGAGTCGACGACGAGCGTGTGCCCGACACCCATCTCCGCCAGCTCCCACGCCGTGAGCCGGGCACCCTGCAGCAGCGGACGGGTCTCGTCGACGTAGACGTGGCGGAGCCGGTTCCGCAGGTGCAGGGACCGGACCACGCCCAGTGCCGTGCCCCACTCGACACACGCCAGCGCGCCCGCGTTGCAGTGCGTCTGTACCGCGATGGGTCCGTCGACCTGGTCGACCAGCCAGTCGGCACCCCGCTCGCCCAGCGCCCTGTTGCGCGCGGCGTCGGACTCGAGGATCGCCAGCGCGGTGGTGACCACGGCGTCCGGCCCGTCCGGCAGGTGGGCGACGACCTGGTCGACTCCCCAGGCGAGGTTCACCGCGGTCGGCCGCGCGGCCCGGAGAGCGGCCAGGTCGGCGTCCCGCCGTCCGGGGTCGCCGAGCACCGCCATGGCAGCCCCGAGGGCACCCGCTACTCCCAGCGCGGGAGCCCCCCGAATGGCCAACCGCCGGATGGCGTCGACCAAGTCCTCGACGGTGAAGATGTCCAGGACGACGACTTCGTTGGGTAGCTTCGTCTGATCGATCGCCACGATGTGGTGATCCCGCCAGTCAATGGTCCGCACGAGAGCCATTTTTGTCGGTGGTCGCCCGTAGCGTGCGCGACATGAACCTCGACATCGGCGGAATCACCATCGACAGCGCCGAACCCCGGCAGCTGGCGGAGTTCTGGACGAAGGCGCTCGACCTGGAGGTCGTGTTCGACGCCGACGGCTGGTACGTGCAGCTGCGGTCCCGCGGCGACGGGCGACAGGTGTACGTCGGCCTGCAGAAGGTGGCGGAGAAGCGGACGGGCAAGAACCGCGTGCACCTCGATCTAGCGACCGGCGACAGGGAGGGCGAGGTCAAGCGCCTGGAGTCGCTCGGTGCGACGGTGGGCGAGACACACGAGATGCCCAGCCTCACGTGGACGGTCTTACAGGACCCCGAGGGCAACGAGTTCTGCGTGGGGTCGCCACACGACTGAATAAATCGGTTGCTGCACGGCAGCGGGTCCTGAGAACCTGCGTGCCGTCGTTGACAGGCGCCGGTCGGTGATCGGCGGACAGCAGGGAGGTGCCAGTGGCTAGCAAGGTCGCCTGGACGTGGCACGCCCTCGTCCGCCCGTCCCACTGAGCAGTCGTCGCGACGCGCGCCTTGGTGGGGCGCTCACACATCTTCTTGAGGAGAACCCACCAGTGCGCAGGCACGATTTCGAAGACTTTCTGGACGACGAAAGCCCGTACGAGGAGCGCCGCTCCCGCCCACGCAGGCCGCGCCGCACGGAAGCCGAGTCCGACCCGATCCAGACGCGAGCGGGCCGGCTGACCGAACAGGAACGCATCCGGCTGGCGGCGGTCCGGGAGAACGCGGAGGCAGCCCCACCACTACCGGAGGGCGCCGACCGCTGGTCCACCTGGGCCGACAGCGAGCAGGGCCCGAGCCCGAGGCCGGGCTGGGTGGTGACGGAACTGGCCGCGGCCGACAGCGAGTTGGGAGTGCTGAAAACCGGCAAGGAAGCAGATGTCTACCTGATACAGCGGGCGGTGCCGGACACCGACCGCGGCTGCCTGATGGCCGCGAAACGCTACCGGTCGAACGAACACCGTCTGTTCCACCGAGACGCGGGCTACCTGGAAGGCCGCAGAATGCGCCGGAGCAGGGAGATGCGCGCGATGGCCAACCGGACGGCGTTCGGGCGCAACCTGATCGCGGAACAGTGGGCGGTGGCGGAGTTCGCCGCGCTGTCGCGCCTGTGGTCGATCGGTGCCCCGGTCCCGTACCCGGTTCAGCGCAGCGGCACCGAGCTGCTGATGGAGTACCTGGGTGACGAGGACGGTTCGGCGGCCCCACGCCTGGCGGAACTACGCCCGGCAGGCGAGGCGCTGGAGGACCTGTGGCACCAACTGACCGGCGTGCTGTCCCTGCTGGCGATCGAGGGCGTGACCCACGGCGACCTGTCGGCATACAACCTCCTGGTCCACGAGGGCAGGCTCGTCCTGATCGACCTGCCGCAGATCGTGGATCTGGTGGCGAACCCGAGAGGGCTGGAGTTCCTGGCCAGGGACGTGGCGAACGTGTCGGGCTGGTTCCGCTCGAAGGGCCTTCCGGAAGACAAGGCCAACCCCACGACGTTGACGGAGGAGCTGATCGAGGCAGCAGGCCTGGACTGACCAAGACCCGGGGGAGGTGACCCCCGCCGACCGGCACCACCCGGTCGGCGGGGCCCCCACCCACCCGCGGTGTGGCGAACGTCATGATCCGCATGCCGAGCCCGGAGCCGGGAATCAAACGCACGGTCCGGCCGTTCGTGCAGGGGGCGGGCCGTCCGGCCCCATGACCCGTCCTGGCAGGTGGCACGCGGTGCCGCGCGCCGTTCGACATCGGGGTCAAGGTAAACTGGAGATCGCACCGCGAGCGGACCCTGTGCCGCTCCCCCGCCCGGCGGAGAAGCGCCGGATCGGCAAGCGGTGACCACCACGTATTTCGGCGTAACGTGCGCCGGGCTCGTCCGTGCCCCTGATCAGATCAGGGTTCTCCGAGACGCGCCAAGTCCCGAGAGGACCTTAGTGACCACGATGCACAACCGGTCGGCGTCTGCCGGCCACCGCTCACGCAAGCCTCGCAGCCGAGTGAGCAAGAACAACTTCGACCGCCGCCCGCACGTCGACCACGCGCTGGCCTCGGCGTTCGACGAGATCCCCACCAGCCCCATCCCCGACATCGACTCGTTCGACGAGCTGGGGCTGCCCGCGAAGCTGTCCGCGGAGCTGGCGAAGGCCGGCATCACCAAGCCCTTCCCGATCCAGGCCGCGACGCTCCCCGACGCACTCGCCGGGCGGGACGTCCTGGGCCGTGCCCAGACCGGCTCCGGCAAGACGCTCGCGTTCGGACTCGCGCTCCTGTCCCGTCTCGACGGTGGCCGGGCCCGCCCGAAGCACCCGCGCGCGATCGTGCTCGTGCCGACGCGCGAGCTGGCCATGCAGGTCAGCGACTCACTGATGCCGCTCGCGAAGGCGCTCGGCCTGTGGTGCCGCACGGTCGTCGGCGGCATGTCGTTCGTGAAGCAGTCGGACGCGCTGCGCCGCGGTGTCGACCTGCTGATCGCCACGCCCGGCCGCCTGTCCGACCACGTCCGCCAGGGCACGTGCGTCCTGGACGAGGTCGCGTTCACCGCGATCGACGAGGCCGACCAGATGGCCGACATGGGCTTCCTCCCGCAGGTCCGCGCGATCCTCGACCTGACGCCGGACGGCCAGCGGATGCTGTTCTCGGCCACGTTGGACGGCGACGTGCAGCAGCTGGTCACCCGCTACCTGCACGACCCGGTGACGCACTCGGTGCAGCCCGCGAAGGCCAGTGTGACCACCATGGACCACCACGTGCTGCTGGTGTCCAAAGAGGACAAGCCGGCGGTGATCGCGGAGATGGCCGCCCGTGAGGGCCGCACGATCATGTTCCTCCGCACCAAACACCACGTGGACCGCCTGACCGCGAAGCTCCGCTCGATCGGCGTGCGCGCGGGCGCGCTCCACGGCGGCAAGACGCAGGGCGCCCGCAACCGAGTCCTCGGCGACTTCAAGGAAGGCTCGCTCCCGGTCCTGATCGCGACGGACGTCGCGGCCCGCGGCATCCACGTCGACGGCGTGAGCCTCGTCGTGCACGTGGACCCGCCCGCGGACCCGAAGGCGTACCTGCACCGCGCGGGCCGCACGGCCCGGGCAGGCGAGTCGGGCACCGTGGTCACGGTGGCGACCCACCAGGAACGCCGCACGGTGTTCCGCATGACCGAGCAGGCAGGCGTCCGCCCGAAGAGCACCAAGGTCACCCCGGGCGACGACGACCTGGTCCGCATCACGGGCGCCCGCGTCCCGAGCGGCGAGCCGATCGTCGAGCAGGAGCAGACGAAGCGCCCACCGCGCGCCCGCCAGGGCGGTGGCTACCGAGGCCAGGGCAACCGCAACCGCGAACGCTTCAACCCGCGCCGCGCCCGCTCGGACCGCAACCGAGACCGCTGACCCACCACACACGCGTCGGCCCCCGGCCCCCGAGCCGGGGGCCGACGCGCATCATCGACCCTCGCCCGCGAAGCGACACAACGAGCTGCGCCGATGCCCCGGAGGCGTCTTTCAGGACATCGAAGCGCTGCAGCACCCCGCGCAAGCCGGGCGCAAGCCCACAAAGACGGCCTGCCAAAGAAACCCCGAGACCCAAATCGGAAGGCCCCTCCCCGAGATCAGCCCTCCGGCGAGGAGGCCCGTCCGGCGGACCCCCACGGCCTCCGGCCCCCGAAATCCACGCTACCGAACGGCACCGACAATCCGGCGCGGTCACGCGACGAATGTGGACAACCGACCCCGCTGTGGACAACCAGCCAATCGACGACCGGAACTGTCGTTCCCCAACGGTACGCTGGAAATCGGGGGCCGGAGGCCGCCCAAGGTCACCCGCCCAGCGCGGCAACGGACCCGATCACGATGATCGCGGGCGGCCGAATCCCCTGTGCGACAACCTCATCCGCCAGCTTGTCCAAAGTAGACTTCACCACGCGCTGGTTCGCCGTCGTCCCCTCCTGGATCACCGCGGCGGGCGTGTCCGGCGCGCGACCGCCCTCCAGCAGCGCGGCGACGATCGCGCCCGCGCGTTCCACCGCCATCAGCAGCACCAACGTCCCCTTCAGCGCCGCCAACGCCTGCCAGTCCACCAACGAGGTCGGATGCCCCGGCGGCACGTGCCCCGACACCACCACGACCTCGTGCGCCACCCCCCGGTGCGTCACCGGCACACCGGCCACCGCCGGCACACCGAACGCCGACGTCACGCCCGGCACGACGGTCACCGGCACGTCCGCGGCCGCGCAGGCCAGCAGCTCCTCGAAACCCCGCCCGAAGACGTACGGGTCGCCGCCCTTGAGCCGCACCACGAAACGGCCTTCGCGGGCGTGGGAGATGAGCAGTTCGTTGATCGCGTCCTGGGACGCCGCGCGCCCGTACGGGAGCTTCGCCGCGTCGATCACCGTCACCGACGGGTCCAGTTCCTCCAGCAGTGCGCCCGGCGCCAGGTGGTCGGCCACCACCACGTCGGCCAACCCCAGCAGCCTGCGGCCGCGCACCGTGATCAGGTCCGGGTCGCCGGGGCCGCCACCGACGAGGGCCACCCCGTGCGGGCGCGTGCCCGCCACCGGGACGGCACCCGCCCGCAACGCGGACAGCAGCCCGTCCCGGACGGCGGCCGACCGGCGGAACGCGCCACCGGCCAGCACTCCGACGAGCAGGCCGTCGTGGTTGCCCGTCGCGGGGGTGACCGCCGTGCCCGCGGCGCCCTCGTCGGCGCGGACGCAGAAGACGTGCCGTCGCTCGGCCTCCGCCGACACGGCCTCGTTCACGGACCGGGACGACGTGCAGCACAGCACGTACCAGGCGCCTTCGAGGTCACCGTCGGCGTACGGGCGCTCGTGCCACCCGACCTGGCCGGACGTCGCCATGGCCTCCACCGACGGCGTCACCGACGGGGAGATCACCTCCACCCGGGCACCCGACGACACCAGCCTCGGCAGCCTGCGCTGCGCCACCGTCCCGCCGCCGACGACCACGACCCGGCGACCGGCCAGGTCGAGTCCGGCCAGGTAGTGCGACTCACTCATGGCCGACAGCATGCCCCACGGGCGTCGGTATCGTCGGGTCATGGTCGCCACACCTTCGACGATGGCCCCGCTCGGCAGCCCCGCACCCGCGTTCGAACTCGCCGAGCCGGACGGCACGACCTGGTCGTTCGACCGGGTCGCGGGCCCTCGCGGCACGCTCGTCGCGTTCGTCTGCAACCACTGCCCCTACGTGAAACACGTCGGGCCGCGGCTCGGGGCGCTCGCCGCGGCATGGCGGCGGCAGGGGCTCGGGGTGATCGGGATCAACCCCAACGCCGGTGTCCGCGACGACGAGGCACCCGAGCACATGGCGGCCAACGCCACGGCCTGGCAGTGGACGTTCCCGTACGTCGCCGACCCCGAACAGACCGCCACGCGCGACTTCCACGCCGCGTGCACGCCCGACTTCTTCCTCTACGACAGCGCGCGCACGCTCGTCTACCGCGGCCGCCTCGACGCCGCACGCCCCGGCAACGGGGTGCCCGTGACCGGGGACGAACTGGGCGACGCCGTCGCCTCGGTGCTCGCGGGCGAACCGGTCGACGTCGGACAACTGCCGAGCATCGGCTGTTCCATCAAATGGAAGGACCGCCCCTGACACCAGGAGCGGTCCTTCGCCTGAGGAGATGATCAGCCGATCTGGCCCTGCAGTTCGTCGTGGAACGCGGAGACCCGGCCGTACACGCCGTAGTAGTTCGGCTCGGCGCAGCCCTGGCCCCACGACACGATGCCGATCAGCTTGCGGGTGCCGTCAGCCGTGACGCCCACCAGCGGGCCACCGGAGTCGCCCTGGCAGCTGTCCTTGCCGCCCTCGGCCAGGCCGGCGCACACCATCGAGGCGGCGTCGAACTGGTCCGCGTACGACTCCGCGCAGGTGTCGTCCGCGACCACCGGGACGTCGACCTTGCGGAGCACGTCCGACGTGGACCCGCTCTCGGTCGTGCCCCAGCCGAGCACCGTGCTGTTCGCGCCTGCCGCGTACAGGTCCGCGTCGTCCGGCGACGCGAGCGGCAACGGCGCCTCGGCCAGCTCGGTGTCGAGCGTGAGGACCGACGCGTCGTTCTGCAGTGCACTGGAGTTCCACTCCGGGTGGATCCAGATGTCGGTGACACCCGCCGTGGTGCCACCGCCCGCGGACAGCGAGGTCCGGCCGGCCACGACCTGGATGTCCGCGGGCGAGCTGCCCTCGGTGCAGTGGGCCGCGGTCACGACCTTGTTCGGCGCGACGATGGTGCCGCCGCAGAACTGGAAGCCGTCCGGCGTGGTCAGCGCCACGGCGAACGGGTTCTCCTCGATGGTGGTCTCCTCGCCACCGATGATCATCGGCGTGACGTCGTCGGCGGCCGCGGTGGCCGTGCCGGCGATGCCGACCGTTGCGAGAGCCGCTGCGGCAACCCCGATCAGGCGTAGCAGGCGCCTTGCCTCAGCCATGCCTCTTCTCCCTTGTTCAGGCTCGTTGTGCCCACGAGCTGACTTATGGCTACAAGGCGCTCACAGCCCGCCACAACGGCAGAAGGTTGTAGGCCGGATGGGTGAACGCGGCCGAGAACAAGGCTGTGACCAGCGGGTTCGTCGCGTGGGATCGGCACCCGACGATCGGATGGACTTACCGCCGGGTGCCCCACAACAGCAACGTTGACGTGGCCGTTTCCACCGCGGCGCCACCGCTCGCGAGGCCGAGCAGTGGCGCCGAGGACAGCAGTCGCCCGTCCACCGCGTAGCCGCCGTCGGCGAGCGCGTCACGCGCGGGTCCGATGCTGCCCAGATCCTGTACCTCGACCACGATGCGGTCGGCACCGGCCGCCACGCACGTCTCCACCACGTCGGCGCGCGCGGTCCCCAGGTACACCCCGTCCGGTCGCGGCAGCCCGTACAGCGCCTCCGGCACGCTCCCGTCGATCAGCCGGATGTCGGCCCCGTGCCGTTGGGCGTTCGCGCGGAGCCGCACCAACCGGCCGGAGTCGTGCTCGACGGCGATCACCGCCGCACCCCGGCGTGCCGCCTCGATGGCGATCCCGCCCGCGCCCGCCACGACGTCCCACACGAGCGAGCCCGGCCGCGGCGCCAGCAACGCCTGTGCCAGCGCACACGCCTCCGGTGCGGCGCCGAGGTCCTCCTGGCGCACGGACGGCGCCCACCCCGCGAGCCAGCCCGGTGTGCCCACCCGGTCGAGGTAGGACAGGCACAGCACCACGTTCGGGAAGCGCCACGCGCGCCCGGCCGCCTCCGTGGGGTCCACGATGGACAGCTCCTCGGCGGGCCCGCCGACGTCCTCCAGCACCACGAGGGTCCTGCGCCAGCCCGCGAGCGCGGTGGCCAGTTCGGCGGGCCCGGCGTCCGGCCCGGTCAGCACACCGACCGCGGGCCGTGCCCGGCACAGGTTGGCCGCCTTGCGGAAGTCGACACCCCGCGCACTGACCACGCACACGTCGTCCCATGGCCGCTGGATGAGCGCCGCGACCCGTTGCACGTCCGTCACCCCGGGCAGGCACTCGGTCGGCAGTCCCCGGTCCCGCAGCGCACCCAGCGCGCCGAAGTACCCGGGGTCGCCGGGCACGAGCACCACGGCGGGCTCGCCCGCGGCGACCGCGGCCGCGAGCGCGTCCAGGGCCGTGTCGGGCAGGCCCGGCGCGCGTGGCACCTCGATGGTGCGTGGCGCTCCGGGTCCGCCACCCACTCGCGCGGTCGCGCGCACCGTGTTCAGCGCTGCCGCGAACCCGACCACCAGCCGCGCCGACGCGAGCGCCGGAGCGGCGCCGCACGGGAGCTGCCCCCCGGCGAGCCCGATCAGGGTCACGGTCGCCGCCATGTACCAATTCGACCACGAACGACATGAACGCGCGTGAAATTTTCGGACTAATCGTTATCAGAGATCGGCTTTTTTGAACTCGAACTCCTTGGCGGCGTCGGAGGAGAAGTTGTACTTGATCTTCTTCAGGCCGAACGGCTTGGCCGGGTCGACTCCGAAAATGGTGCTCGACCTGGGCGGGTTCCGGTCGGCCGCGGGCCCGTACCGGTAGTCGCCCGTCAGCCCGTCGAAGCTCACCGTGCCCAGCTCGGCCGACGCGCGCAGGATGCCCTCGCGGGACAGGTCACCGAGCTCGACGGCCTTCTCCAGCACGGCGGTCATCGCGCGGGCCTGGTTGTAGCCGAACGCGAAGTAGTAGTCCGGTTCCTGGTCGGGCGCGTGCTTCTCGGCGTCGCCGACCATCTGCGTCATGCCGGGCACGGAGCTGTCGCCCCATTCGGTGCCCTCGGACACGATCAGCACGGACTGCTGCATGTACGGCGCCACCGCGGACTTCGCGAGCGCACCGGTGTAGCTCGGCGACTGCCCGAACCACTGCGGCGCGAACCGGGCCTGCGCGGCGGTGCCCCAGATCTTCGCGGCGTCCGACGGCGTCGCGACGAGGAACACCATCTGGCAGCTCGCGCCCGCGAGCGCGCCGATCTGGCCGGCGTAGTTCTCGGTGCCGACCTTGAACCGCTGCGTGTTGGTGACTTTGAAGCCGTACTTCTCGGCGGCGAAGTCGATGCCCTGCTGGCCCGCCTCGCCGTACACGTCGTCCTGGATCATCGTGCAGATCCGGTCGCTCGTGGTGCCACCGCCGTCGTTGAAGTAGTACTCCATCGCGTTGATGGCCTGCACCTGGTACGGGCCGCCCACCGGCAGCAGGTTGTCCTCCCGCACCCACAACGCGTCCAGGGACGCGGGCGCGGCGAGGATCTTGTCCGTCCTGAGCTGCGGCAGCACGGCCAGGGTCGGCGCGGTGCCGAGCACCTGGGTGAACGCGACCACGTCGCTCTTGATCTTGTTGTACTTCTGGACCGCGATGTCCGTCTTGTACTGGGTGTCCTCCTGGACCAGCTCCACCTGGTACTTGCCCGCGACGCCGCCCTTGTCGTTCAGCGCCTCGAACCACACCTCGTTGCCCGCGGTCAGCGGCTGCCCGATCACGGCGACCGTGCCCGACAACGGGGTCAGCACCCCGAGCTTGATGGTCTTGCCGTCGAATCCGGCGGTGTTGCCGGGCGCGCCCGCCGAACCGCCGCCACCGCCGTCGTCCTCTCCGGCTCCCCCGCAGGCCGTGAGGGTGAGTGCGAACCCCAGTGCCAGGGCCGCGACCTTCCGTGCCATGTGACGCCTCCTTGCGTCAGTAGGAAAAGGGCCAGGCCTTGAAGTACGCCTTGACCCGGAACCAGATGCCGGCGAGGCCTCTGGGTTCGAAGACGAGGAACAGCACGATCAACAGGCCGAAAATGGCCTGGTTGAGGGCGAACACGGAGATGAACCCGTCACCGCCCGCCTCGGTGGCGACGCCGGGGATGGCGGAGCTGTACTCGTCGATGAGCGCGGGCAGCGCCCCGACGAAGATCGCGCCGAGGATCGACCCGAAGATCGTGCCGAGGCCGCCGACGATGATGATCGCGATGTACTGGATGGACAGCAGCAACGTCCAGTCGTCGGGGCTGACGTGCTGCTGGTAGGACCCGAAGAGCGCGCCCGCCATCGCGGCGATCGCGCTCGACACCATGAACGCGCCGATCTTGTACCGGCCCGCGCGCACGCCGATGACCTCGGCGGCCTGGTCGTGGTCCCGCACCGCGCGCAACGCACGGCCGGGACGGGTGCGGACGAGGTTCTTGGCCAGCAGGGCGATGATCGCGACCAGCGCCCAGACGAGCCAGAAGTAGCCCTGGTTGCGGGAGTAGTTCTCGCCCGCGATCTCGAGCGCGCCGAGGTCGACGGGCCCGATGGTGGCCTGCGCGCCGACGGACGTGCCGTTGTTGCCGCCGGTGACGTCGCGCAGGTTCCGCCAGAGGTGCTCGCCGATGAAGATCAGCCCGAGCGTGACGATCGCGAGGTAGTGGCCGCGCAGCCGCAGCGCGAACGGTCCGATGAGCCCGCCGAGCACGGCGCCGAGGGCGGCGGCGGCCAGCAGCCACACGGGAAGCGGCAGTTCGAGGTCACCGCCGACGACCGCGGCCACGTACGCACCGGCACCGATGAAGAACGCGTGGCCGAGCGAGATCTGCCCGCAGTAGCCGGTGAGGAGGTTGAGCCCGATCGCGCCGATGGCGGTGATGCCCGAGTAGATGAGGACCGAGAGCCAGAAGTCGTCCTGCACCACGGTCGGCAGGACGAGCAGCGTCACGAGCATCAGCGCGAGGCCTGCCTTGGCCATCGGCGAACCGAACAGCCGCAGGTCCTGCCCGTAGGAGCGAACCATGTTGCGGTGCGCCTTGCTCACGACTCCCCCTCGCAGGCTCCGGGGAGCCGCTCGCGGTCGCCCTGTGTCCGATGATTCGCTCCGCAAGCTCCGCTCATATCCGCCTCACGTCCTTGGTGCCGAGCAACCCGTACGGCCGGATCAGCAGGATCACGATCATGAGCAGGTACGGGACGATCAGCGAGACGTTCGCGCCCGCCCAGGAGAACAGCTGGTCCTGGTAGCCGCGGGTGAGCGCCTCGGCGAGCCCGATGATCACGCCGCCGAGCACCGCCCCCGCCGGTGAGTCGAGCCCGCCGAGGATCATCGCCGGGAAGGCGGCCAGCGCGATGAAGCTGATCGACGGTGACAGCCCACCCGGCCCCGCCGCGAGCGTGATGCCCGCGAGCGCGGCGAGCGCGGCGGCGATGGCCCACGACGTGGCGTACACCCGGCGCGCGGAGATCCCCTGTGCGAGCGCGGCCTCGGGGTCGAACGCGGTGGCCCGCATGGCCAATCCCATACGCGTGTACCGGAAGAAAAGGAAGAACGCGACGACGACCGCGGCCGTGATGCCGATGGTCCACAGGTCCCGGACGCCGAGCACGAGCCCGCCCGCCTCGACGGTCTGGATGTTCCACGGGTTCGACAGCGGGAGGTTGTCGAACCCCCAGATCGCGGTGATCAGCGGTTCGATGACGAACAGCAACCCGATGGTGATCATGATGACGGCGAACGGCGGCTGGCCCACCATCCGCCGCAGCACCAACCGTTCGACGCTCGCGCCCACGATGGCGGCGGCCGCGCACGCCAGCAGGATCGAGACCGCGAACGCGATGGCGAGGTTGTCGGCGAACGTGTAGCCGAGGTACGCGCCCAGCGCGAGCAACCCGCCCTGCGCGAAGTTGATGACGCCCGTCGACTTGTAGATGACGACGAACCCGAGGGCGACGAGCGCGTAGGTGGACCCGAGCGCGAGGCCCGCGAACACGTTGGTCAGGAAACCGGTCACCGGTACATCGCCTCGATCTCCGGTTCGAAGCGCAGCGCGAGCGCCGTGCGTTTCACCTTCTGCGTCGCGGTCAGCTCACCGTCCTCGTGGTCCAGTTCCTTCGCGATCAACGTGAAGCGCTTGACGCGTTCCACCTGCGCCAGTTCCTCGTTCACCGCGCGGACGACCTCGTCGATCAGCGCCCGCACCTCGTCCTTCGTGGTGAGGTCGGCGTACGTGGTGTACGGGATGCCCTTGCGGGACGCCCAGTTGCCCACCGTGTCCAGCTCGATGCCGATCAACGCGGTCAGGTACTTGCGGCGGTCACCGATGACGACCGCCTCACGGACGAACGGGGACACCTTCAGCCGGTTCTCGATCTCCGACGGGGAGACGTTCTTGCCGCCCGCCGTGATGATGATGTCCTTCTTGCGGTCGGTGATCCGCAGGAAGCCGTCCTCGGTCAGCTCGCCGACGTCGCCGGTGCGCAGCCAGCCGTCCTCGTCCACTGTGGACTTCGTGGCGACGGGGTCGTTGAGGTAGCCCTGGAACACGCCCGCCGAGCGGGTCAGGATCTCGCCGTCCCGCGCGATCCGCACCTCCACACCGGGCAGCGCCCTGCCCACCGAACCGAGGCGGATGTCGTCCTCGGGGGTCAGCGTGCAGATCGCGGTGTTCTCGGTCTGCGCGTAGCCCTCGCGGACCGGGATCCCGATGGCCCACAGGTACTCCAGCACCTGCGGCGCGATCGGCGCGGCGCCGGACAGCGGCACCCGCACCCGCGACATGCCCAGTTTCTCCCGCAGGGCGCGGAAGACCAGCACCTCGCACAGGCCGGCCACGACCCGGTCCACCAGCGACAGACGCCCGGCCATCCGGCGCGGTGCCACGCGGCGGCCCTGCCGCAGACACGTCCGGTACAGCATCCGCTTGAGCCGCGACGCGTCCGCCATGCGGATCTCCACCGTCGCCAGCATCTTCTCCCACACCCGTGGCACGCCGAGGAACACGGTCGGCTGCACGTCCCGCAGGTCGTGCGGGAACGACGGGCCGCCCTCGCCGAAGTTGACCACCGCGGGCACCCACACGCCGTCGATCACCGAGATCAGCCGCTCCGCCACGTGGCACAGCGGCAGGTAGCTCAGCACCTCGTCGCCCTGCCGCGTACCCAGCGCGACCGCCGTCTCGCCCGCCGCCACGAGGTTCGCGTGCGAGATCATCGCGCCCTTCGGCGGGCCGGTCGTGCCGGACGTGTACACCAGGATCGCGGTCGCGGCCGGGTCGAGTGCCGTGACCGATTCCTCGTACGCCGTAACGGAATCGGGTTCGTCCTTCTCGATGTCGGCGAACGTGAGCACCTCCGCGCGCACGCCGCGCGGGTCCATCACCACCACGTGCCGCAGCAACGGGAGCCGCTCGCGGACCTCCAGGGCCTTGTCCAGCTGCTCCTCGTCCTCGGCGATCAGCACCGACGTCTCCGAGTGCGCCAGCACGTACTCCACCTCGGCCGCGGGCGACGTCGGGTACACGCCCACCGCGCACGCGCCCAGCCCCTGCACCGCGAGGTCGGCGATCACCCACTCCGGCCGGTTCTCCGCGTGGATCGCGACCCGGTCACCGGGACCGACGCCCAGCGAACGCAACCCGGCCGCGGTGTTCGCGACCCGCCGCGCGTACTGCGCCCACGTCCACTCACGCCAGATCCCGCGGTGCTTCTCGCGGATCGCCACCTCGTCCGGCCGCTCCCGCGCGTGTTCGAGCAGCCGGGCGCAGAGCGTCCGTGCCGGTGTCCCCGTCATGCCGCACCCCCGAGATACGCCTCGACGACCTTCGGGTCGCGCTGGATCTCCTCGGGCGCACCCATCGCGATCGGCGTGCCGAAGTCCAGCGCCAGCACCCGGTCCGCCAGGTCCATGACCAGCCGGGTGTCGTGCTCGACGAGGATCATCGCCAGGTCCAGCTCACGGCGGACCTCCACCAGGTAGCGGGCCATGTCCTCGGTCTCCTCGACGTTCATGCCCGCCACCGGCTCGTCCAGCAGCAGCAGCGTCGGCGCCATCGCCAGCGCGCGGGCCAGCTCCGCGCGTTTCGCCACGCCATAGGGCAGCAGCCCGGCCGGGGTGCGGCGGTAGGGCTCCAGCTCCAGCAGCTCGACGATCTCCTCGCACGCCGCCCGGTGGTCGACCTCCTCGCGCCTGGCGCGGCCCCACCACACCATCCCGGCGAGCATGCCGGTGCGCATCAGGTGGTGGCGGCCCAGCATCAGGTTCTCGATCAGCGTGAGCTGCTCGAACAGGCCGAGGTTCTGGAACGTCCGGGCGACGCCCATGCCGGCGATGGTCGCCGGTGAGCGCCCGTTGAGCCGTTTCCCGTCGAGGGTGATCGTGCCGCGCTGCGGGCGGTAGACGCCGTTGAGGCAGTTGAAGATCGACGTCTTGCCCGCGCCGTTCGGGCCGATGACCGCGAACAGCTCACCGCGGCCGACGGTGAAGCTGACACCGTTGAGTGCCGTGACGCCACCGAACCGCAGCGTCAGGTCCCACACCTCCAGAAGAGGCGCGCTCACGGCGTCCTGGTTCGCCCCGCTCACGCGCTCCATCGCTTCTTCCTCCGGTAGCTCTTGACCTCGGCGAACGACCGACGACCCGAGTCCGGCGCGGACCCGAGGTAGAACTCGCGGATGTCCTCGTCGTCCAGCAGCTCGGCGGCCGGGCCGTCCCGGACGACCTTGCCGACCTCCAGGACGTAGCCGTAGCTCGCGATGGACAGCGCCATCACGGCGTTCTGCTCGACCAGCAGCACGCTCGTGCCCTGCCCGTTGATCTGCACGACGATGTCGCGGACCTGCTCGACCAGCCGGGGCGCGAGCCCCAGCGACGGCTCGTCCAGCAGCAGCAGCCTCGGCCGGGCCATGAGCGCGCGGCCGATCGCGAGCATCTGCTGCTCGCCGCCGGACAGGTACCCGGCCGTGCTGCGGCGGCGCTGCGCGAGCACCGGGAACAGATCGAAGACCCTGGTCACGTCCTCGCGGTACTCGGCCTTCTTCCTGGAGTGCCCGCCCGCGCGCAGGTTGTCCTCGACCGACATCTCGGCGAAGACCCGGCGTCCCTCCATGACCTGGGCGACGCCCCTGCGGACGACGTCGGCGGGGTCCGCGCCGGTGAGGTCGTCGCCCGCGACGGTCACGGTGCCCTTGGTGATCTTGCCGCGGTGCGCGACGAGCAGGCCGGTGACGGCCCGGAGCAGGGTGGTCTTGCCCGCGCCGTTGGCGCCGAGCAGCGCGACGATCGCGCCGTCGGGCACGTCGAGGGAGAGGCCGCGGAGGACGAGGACGACGTCGTCGTACACGACCTCGAGGTTGTTGACCGACAAGACCGGCACCATTGCCATCGCCACTCCGGGGTTGTGACGTCGATCACGGCAGAACCGGACGGTAACCGCCCAAATCCCCCCGGGCAAGGATCACGCCGAACTGTTATCCACCTGCCAACAAGGGCTCGATCAGGTCGCGACGGGCGGGGTGTCAGACTCGACGGCGTGACCTCGGTTTTCGACTGGCTCGACACCCGCGCGGACGAACGCCGCCGCGCCGGGCTCACGCGGCAGCTGCGACCCCGCCGCGCCGACTCCGACGTGCTGGACCTCGCGGGCAACGACTACCTCGGCCTGTCCCGCGACAAGCGGGTAACCGGCGCCGCCGCGGCCGCCACGCTGCGCTGGGGCGCCGGTGCCACCGGGTCTCGCCTGGTCACGGGTACTACCGAGGCGCACATCGAGCTGGAGCACGAGCTGGCGAAGTTCTGCGGCACACAGGCCGCGCTGGTGTTCTCGTCGGGCTTCATGGCGAACATGGGGGCCGTGACCGCCCTGTCCGGCAAGGGCTCGGCGATCGTGACCGACGCCTACCTGCACGCGTCGCTGATCGACGGGTGCCGCCTGTCCCGCGCCGACGTGGCGGTGATGAAACACGGCGACGTGGGGGCCGTCACGCACGCGCTCAAGACACGCCGCACCGAACGGGCACTCATGGTGACCGACTCGGTGTTCTCTGTGGACGGTGACCTGGCTCCACTGCGCGAACTGCACGAGGCGTGCCGTGCGCACGGCGCCGCACTCGTGGTCGACGACGCACACGGCCTCGGCGTGCTCGGCGACGGGGGCCGTGGCGCGGTGGCGGACGCGGGCCTGATCGGCGAGCCGGACGTGGTGACCACCGTGACGCTGTCGAAGGCACTCGGCGCGCAGGGCGGCGCGGTGCTGGGCCCGCGCCGGGTGATCAAGCACCTGATCGACTCGGCCCGCAGCTTCATCTTCGACACGGGCCTGGCCCCGTCGAGCACGGCGGCCGCGCTGACGGCGCTGAACCTGCTGAAGGAGGACCCGGCGCTGCCGGAGCGGGTGCGCGAGGTGGCGCTGACCTTCGCGTTACGGCTGCGCGACGCGGGCCTGAAGGTCACCGACCCGGCCGCGGCGGTGGTGTCGGTGCTGGCCCCGTCCCCGGAGCAGGCGGTTCAGTGGGCGGACGACTGCCGCGCGTCGGGCGTCTGGGTGGGCTGCTTCCGGCCCCCGTCGGTCCCGGACGGCATCTCCCGCCTACGCCTGACCGCCCGCGCCGACCTGTCGGATGCCGACATCGACCGGGCGATCGACGTCATCGTCAAGCACGCGCCCCGGTGACCGCGGCACGGCGCATCGTCTGGTGTTCGATGCCGTCCTCGAGGTAGCGGTCGCCTTCCGGGACGAAGCCGAAGCGGGCGTAGAAGTCGAGGGCGTACGTCTGCGCCGCCAGCACGGCGGCCTCGTCGCCGACGCGGTCCATCGCCGCCTTCATCAGCAGCGCGCCAAGGCCGCTGCCGCGGGCGGACAGCGCGGTGCAGACGCGGCCGATGCGGTGCGTACCGTCGTCGTCGCGGAGCAGGCGGAGGTAGCCGAGCACCTCGTCGCCCGGCCGCCACCACACGTGCACGGTCGACGCCGACAGGTCGCGGCCGTCCAGCTCGGGGTACGGACACTCCTGCTCGACCACGAACACGTCCACCCGCAGCCTGAGCAGCGGGTACAGTTCGGCGGCGGTGATCTCGTCGCCCTTCGCGGAGTACAGCACGAACCCTGGATATCAGATCCGCCGACCGTCACGCACTCGCCGGCCGTGGAAGGGCGTCCCAGACCTGGTCCTCCAGCACGTCCCGGTAGACCGCCAACCGCGTGTACACGCCCGGTTTGCCCGCCGCCGCGCAGCCCTCGCCCCACGACGTGATGCCGGCCAGCTTGCCGTCCACGACCAGCGGGCCGCCCGAGTCGCCCTGGCAGGAGTCGACCCCACCCTCCGGGAGCCCGGCGCACACCATGCTCTGCGCCTTGTACCCGGGGTAGGCCTTGGCGCAGGCGGTGTCGGCCATGACCGGCACGCTCGCCTTCAGGAGGTACCGCGACGGCTGGCCGTCGGCGGCGACCCGGCCCCAGCCGAGGATCAGGCCCGGTTGCCCGACCTTGTACAGCTCGGCGTCGTCCTTCCTCGGGAGGGCGAGCGGCTCGTACGGCACCCGATCGGTCAGCGTCAGCACCGAGACGTCGTTGCCGGAGCGGACGTCGGCGAAGTCCGGGTGGACCCAGATCTGCTTGGCCGGAGTGGCGATGCCCGCCGTGCTCTCCTTGTCCTCGCGACCGGCGACCACGACGATGTCGCTCGGCTGCTTGCCCACCGTGCAGTGGGCGGCGGTGACGACCTTGTTGTCGTCGACGAGGGTGCCGCCGCAGAACTGGAAGCCGTCGGCGGTCGTCAGGTACACGACGTAGGGGTGGTCGGCGATGCTGGCCCGGTCGCCGCCGACGATCTGCTGGTTTCCCTGGTCCGCGTTCGCCTGCGTGATCCCGACCGCGACGGCGGCCGACGCGAGCACGGCGGCGAACATTAGGCGAGTGACCCGCGAGGTCGCCCCCATGTGTCGTCTCCTCACTGTTGGGTCTCTCGACCCTCTCGGTTGGGCGTGGCGATGGTCAACTCGACCTTGTAGCTGGACCGGGTGAACTTGCGCTCGGCGACCGCCGGACCTTCACCGCGACCCACCCCTAACCGAGACCGCGCAGCACGACCTCCAGTCCCTGGTGGAACTCCGCGTCACCGGTCACCTTCCGCGCCTGTGCCGCGGTCTCCGCCAGCAGCGGGAACCGCTCCTGTGCGGCCATGATCGCCGTGCCCGCACCGGACAGCGGGCCGTAGTGCTCGTTCTGCAGCATGCCGAACAGGTACGCGATGATCGTCCGCTGCGCGATCACGCGCCGCTCCCCCGCGAACCCCGCGTCGGTCAGGATCGCAAGTGTCGCCTCGATCAGGACCATGGACGACGGCACGGCGTGGCGGTGCCGCAACAGCAGCGGCACGACCGCCGAGTGCGCGAGCACCTCCTTGCGCATGCGCGAGAGCAGCTCGGTGATCCGTGCCCGCCAGTCCCCGGGCGGCACGGTCAGGTTGACACCGGACAGGACGTGGTCGACGACCAGGACCTCCAGCTCGTCCCTGTCGGTGACGTAGCGGTACAGCGACATGGTCGCCATGCCCAGCTCCTTCGCGACCGCGCGCATGGTGAGCGCGTCGAGGCCGTCGCGGTCGACCACCGCGAGGGTGGCGGCCGCGAGGCGGTCCGGGGTGAGCGAGCGCGGCCGGGGCACGAGTTGACAGCGTACGCGATACGCGCATACTCGTAGATGTACGTTGTACGCCTACACGAGGAGGACCACATGGAGCACGTTGCTCCCAGACGGCTCGTGACGGTCACGGGCGGGCCGGTGCGGGTGCCGGACCCGGATCGGCTGACACACCTGCAGTTCCGCCGCTTCGCGGGCTGCCCGGTGTGCAACCTGCACCTGCGGTCGTTCGTGACCCGGCAGCGCGACGTCGAGGCGGCGGGCGTCCACGAGGTCGTGCTGTTCCACTCGACCGTCGCCGACCTGCGCCCACACGTCGCCGACCTGCCGTTCGACGTGGTCGCCGACCCGGAGAAGGCGCTGTACCGCGAGTTCGGCGTCGAGTCCGCGCCGAGGGCACTGCTGCACCCGAAGGCGTGGCCCGCGATCGTGCGTGCCATCGCGGTCGCGCTGCCGGACGTGGTGCGCAAGCGGAAACCCGCCCCCAGGCCCGAAAGCGGGCGTTTCGGGTTGCCCGCGGACTTCCTGATCGCGCCGGACGGCCGCGTGCTCGCGAGCCACCACGGCACCCACGTCTACGACCAGTGGTCGGTCGACGAACTGTTGAACCTGTTGCCAGTGAAGGAGAACAAGCCATGATGACCGTCGAGGTGTTCACCCGCCCGGGCACACTCACCGCGGCACAGCGCGAGCGGCTGGGCAACCTGCTGCTGACCGAGTTGCTCGCGGGCGACAGCGCGCCGGACGCCGTGCTCGACAAAGCCCGCACGCTGACCAACGTCCTGGTCCACGAGCCGGCGGCGTGGGTGACCAACGGCGAGGAGCCGCGCTACCTGGTCCGCCTGACCGTGCCCGGCTCCTGGAACAACAAGAGCTTCGGCGAGTACATGATCCCGAAGATCACCGAGGCGATCGCGGCGACCGAGGACGATCCCGGTCGCCTGTACCGCGAACCGCACTGCCAGGTGCAGATCGTGGGCCTGAAGGAGCACGCCGTCGGTGCCCTCGGCCGCCCGACGAACTCGGCCGACATCACCCGCCTCATCACCGACGACTACCGCGCCTCCGGCGAACACCGGGAGGCCGCGCCGGGCACGGCGATCGACCCGGTGTGCGGTATGACCGTCGACCTCGCCACGGCGACCCTCACCCTCGAGCACGACGGCACGCTCTACGCGTTCTGCGCGCCGGTCTGCAAGAAGGTGTTCAGCGAAGAGCTGGCAGCGCGCTGATCACCTCGTCGAGGTAGCGGTCCCGCTCACCCGGCGGGCCCCAGTTGTCCTCCAGGCGCGTCACGAACACCGCCCGGGCGGGGACGCCCGCCTCGGCGTAGGCGACCAGCTTGTGGTGTCCGTCGAGCACGACGGACACGAGGAACCGTTCCGGGTACGCCATCTCGACATGCCGGTCGTCCACCCACCCCCACAGCAACGCGGCAGGCCGGGCGCCGTGCTCGATCGCGGCGCGGTGGACGGCCACGGTGTCCGGGTCGCGCCGCTCACTGGACGGCATGACCACGCCGTAGGTGGGCACGGGGCCCGGTATCCGGCGACGCAGCTGGAAGTGCCCTGTGCCCGGCCAGAACGGCTCGTCGTCGGTCTCTTGCCGTTCGTCGTGGCGCCGCTGCCACCACGACGCCGCGGGGTCGTGCACCAGTTCCAGGTCGAGGTCGAGCAGGTGGAGCCGGTAGTGCCCACTCGGCAACGCGACCAGCATCGGTCGCAGCGCGTCGACGAGGTCGTCATCGAGCGCGGTGACGTCGGCGATCCGGTCACGCAGTCGCGCGGACACGGAGGCGACCTCGCCCGCCGGCCAGCCGGTGAGCGCGATCAAGGTCTCGCAGGTGCCGCACGTGGATCCGACGTCGTAGACCGGCACTCCGTCGATCAACAGCGACCTGTTCCAGCGCGGCCACGCCTTCTGACGGAAGCCGACGCGGAACCTGCCGAGACCGTCTCGGAGCGTGAGGTCGGCGCGGGTGGCACCGACCGCGCCCACCCTGATCTCGGGCCGGGCGGGTGCGGTGAGGTCGATGTTCGCCCACGCCTGCCGCAGGTTGTCCGGATCGGTCACCAGCGGATCGCGACCGGTCAGCCGGACCAGCGCGTGGTGGGCGGCCCAGTCGACGTGCTCCAGCAGCGCGGGCACGACCGACGGGTCGCCCAGCATCTCCAGCGCCACCACGAACGCGGCATGCTCGGCCCCCTTCAGCGTCGGCAAGACCGCGGCGATCGGCCCGCTGTACTCCCGCGCACCGCGACGGCCCAGCGCGATCGCCGCGTCCGCCCGGCGTTCCGGGTCCGTGAGCAGCTCACCGAGCCGGCTGGTGGTCAGGTCATCGATCGTCGCTGACATTCGGCTCGTCCTCGCTCCGGCCGCCGAAGCGGCTGAACACCTTGCCCGCGGCACCCGACATCGCCTCGCCGACGTCGGCGAGGACCTTGGCGAGCGGGTCGGTCGAGTTGGACCAGGACTCCTTGTACGACCGGCCCGCCGACTTGATGTCGTCCATCATCGACGACGACGGCTGGTCGTCGCTGCGCCGCAGGTAGTCGCCGGCCAGGATCGCGCGGTACTCCTCCGACGCGGCCCACCGCTGCAGCTGCGCGGCACGCACGACGGCGAACGGGTGGCTCATGTTCTCGACCGTCATCAGCTTCAGGATGCTGTCGCGGATGTCGTCGACCTCTTCGTACTCCTTGGCCTGCTGCATGAACTCCGGGATGTCGATGTCGGACATCGACGTGCCACCGGCCATGTAGACGTGCTGGCGCAGCGCCGCGGCCGGGTCCTGCGAGCACAGCAGACCGGCGCGGTCGGCGGTCAGCTCCGCCTTGCGGTACCACTCCATGAGCGCCGCGATGACCGCGCGCAGGCCGAGCGCGCCGATCGGCACCCACTGGACGGTGGCCTGCAGGCGCAGCAGGCGCATGAGCAGCGTCCGCAGCACGTTGTGCCCGGACAGCACGTGCCCGGTCTCGTGCCCGACCACCACCCGCAGGCTCTCCAGGTCGAGCGCCTCCACCAGCCCCGTCGTGAGCACGATGAACGGCTTGTCGATGCCGATCGCGTACGCGTTGGCGACCGGGTGCCGGGTGACGAACAGGTCCGGCGTGGTGTCCAGGTCGAGCGTCTCGGCGCAGTCGAGCCGCAGCCGGTTGATCTTCGGGTACTGGTTCTCCCCGACCCGGATCGCCGACGCGACCGCGAACAGCCGCTCGGCCCGTTCGTTCCACATGCCCGCGACGGCCTTCAGCACCGACGCCACCCCCGGCACGGCCCGCAGCGTCGCCATCGCGCCGCGGTCGGCGGGGTGCTCGTAGGCCCGCGGGCTGATGCCGCGGAAGCGCACGCGTGTCGACGAGGTGGGCTCGATGTCGGTGTTCGTGTCGCTGTTCTCGGTCACTGTCGTCTCCCCTCGATCCGTGCGGCCCAGCCTATGCCCGACGAGGTGAACAGCGAGTCGGTTCGCGCGGGGCTAGGGTGGACGCGCCCCCGAAGTGATCATCGGAGTGATCCCCGAATGGAGATGCGATGAGCCTCGAGCGTCCCACCGCACCGGACCCGTACTCCCTGCTCCCCGCCACCGGCTCGTTCACCGTGACGTCGGCCGACGTGGCGGACGGACAGCAGCTGCCCGACAGCGCCGTGCACGACAGCGCGGGCGGCCAGAACTCCTCGCCGCAGCTGTCGTGGGAGGGCGCGCCGGACGGGACGAAGAGCTACGTGGTCACGTGCTTCGACCCGGACGCGCCCGTGCCCGGCGGTTTCTGGCACTGGATCGCGGTGAACATCCCCGCGTCGGTCACGTCGCTGGCCGCGGGTGCGGGCGCCGACGACGCGAGCCTGCCCGGCGACGCGTTCCACGTGCGCAGCGACTTCTCCACCCGCGCCTACGGCGGCGCCGCGCCGCCACAGGGCGACGTGCCGCACCGCTACTACTTCGTGGTGCACGCGGTGGACGTGGAGAAGCTGGACGTCGACGAGAACGTCTCGGCCGCCGTCGTGAGCTTCAACCTGGCGTTCCACACGCTGGCGCGGGCCGTCATCACACCCACCTACCAGCACTAGCAGGAATCCCCGCGAGCCGGTGCGGGTTGAATGACCATGTGACGAACTACGACCTGGTCATCATCGGCACCGGCTCCGGCAACTCCATCCTCGACGAGCGGTTCCGCGACTGGCGCGTCGCGATCGTCGAGAAGGGCACCTTCGGCGGCACGTGCCTGAACGTGGGCTGCATCCCAACGAAGATGTTCGTCCACCCCGCCGACCTCGCCGCCACACCGGCCGCCGCGGCACGGCTCGGCGTCGACGAGACGCTCGACGGCGTCCGCTGGGCCGACATCCGCGACCGGATCTTCGGGCGGATCGACCCGATCGCCACCGGTGGCCGCGAGTACCGCGTCACGCACCCGGACAACGCGAACGTGACCGTGTACGAGGGCACCGCGCGGTTCACCGGGCCGCGAGAGCTGGACGTCGACGGCACGCGGATCACCGCGGACCGGGTCGTGCTCGCCGCCGGGACGCGGCCGGTGCTGCCGGACGTGCCGGGCCTCGACGAGGTCGGCTACCACACCAGCGACACGATCATGCGGCTGGAGACGTTGCCGCGCAGGCTGGTGATCATCGGCAGTGGGTTCGTGTCGGCGGAGTTCGCGCACGTGTTCTCGTCGTTCGGCGTCGAGGTGACCGTCATCGCCCGGTCCGGCGCGCTGCTGCGGCACGAGGACGGCGACATCAGCTCGCGGTTCACGGAGCTGGCCGCCGGAAAGTGGGACGTGCGCCTGAACCAGAAGGTGCTCGGCGCCTCCCGCGACGCGGACGGCATCCGGCTGGACCTGGACGGCGGCTCGCTGTCGACGGACCTCGTGCTCGTCGCGGTCGGCCGCACCCCGAACTCGGACCTGCTGAACCTGCCCGCCGCCGGGATCGAGGTGGCCGACAGCGGGCACGTCGTCGTGGACTGCTTCCAGCACACCACCGCGAACGGCGTGTGGGCGCTCGGTGACATCAGCTCGCCGTTCGAGCTGAAGCACGTCGCGAACCACGAGGCCCGCGTCGTGCAGCACAACCTGCTGCACCCGGACACGCCGATCGAGTCCGACCACCGGTTCGTGCCGCACGCGGTGTTCACGTCGCCGCAGGTGGCGTCGGTGGGGATCACCGAGGAGGAGGCGCGCGAGCGCGGCGTGGAGTACGTCACCGCGAAGCAGGACTACGCCGGCATCGCGTACGGCTGGGCCATGGAGGACACGACCGGATTCGCGAAGCTGATCGCCGACCCGGCGACCGGGCAGCTGCTCGGCGCGCACATCATCGGCCCGCAGGCGTCGACCCTGATCCAACCGTTGATCCAGGCCATGAGCTTCGGGCTGGACGCGCGAAAGATGGCACGCGGCCAGTACTGGATCCACCCGGCGATGCCGGAGCTGGTGGAGAACGCGCTGCTGAACCTGGCGCTGGACTGAGTCCTTATCAGAACGGTTCCGACGCCATTCCTCGGGCTCGGCCCTTCTTGTCGATTCAGAACAATTGAGAGTGATCCGCGTCACGTAAACGTGACGCGTTCGTGATCGAGCGCGTCACTCCTCCGAGTGAGCAGGACACCCGATTGGCCCAGCGCAACCGCCCGCGGAGCAGAGTCGCCTTCCGCATAGTCGCTGATCATCGTACAAATATAACGAATCGATAACGGTGATCGGAAATTGTGGGTGACACTTCTGAGCAAACACTCACTCCTGTCCGTGAATTGACTTCACCGTCGGTAATCACAATTCTGAGGACCTTCCGTCGGGGAACCAATCCGCAGACGAACCCTGGAGATGACCTTGCGTCGTACCCGCATGCTCGCGACCGGATGCGGCCTCGTGGGCGTCGCCGCGCTGGCAGCGGTCCTCACCGCGCCGGCGGCCGCCGCCGACAAGGGCCCGACCGGCTCGGCCTACGCGCTGTCCGTCAAGACGACCCTGCTCGACAAGCCGCTCGTGAAGATCGACCCGCGCCCGGTCGCGGTGTACCCGCGCGGCGGCCGCGACTCACTGGTCGAGGTCGGCCCCAACGTGGCCGGTCTGGTGACCGCGAACGTCCTCAACGCGTCCTCCGTCCTCAAGGGACGCAGCCTGGTCAGCGAGGCCAGCATCGCCGAGGTGGTGGTCAGGAACATCCTGAGCGCGTCGATCGTCGAAGCCGAGTGCGTCGCGGGCCCGTCCGGCGTGAGCGGCACGTCCGCCATCGCCGACCTGACCGTGCTCGGCCAGAAGATCGACGTCACCGTGCCGGGCGAGATCGACGTGCTCGGCATCGCGAAGGTCCGCATCAACGAACAGATCCGCAAGGGCGGCGCCCTCACGGTGAACGCCGTGCACGTGATCATCGGCGGCCCGGTCGGCAACGTCACGAGCGCCGACATCGTGCTGTCGCAGGCGAAGTGCGCGTGGGCGGGCGGCACCGTCCCGACCACCACCACGAAGCCGCCCACCACCACGACGACCCCGCCCGGCGGCACCACGGAGCCGCCGACCGGCACGACCGAGCCGAGCGAACCGACCTCGGGCACCACGTCGGACGACGCCGGGCCGAGCACGTCGACGCAGGGCTTCACCAAGACGGCGAACGACGACGACCTGGCCGAGACCGGCGCGAGCGGCATCCTGCCGATCTCGTTGGCGGGCCTGACCCTCCTCGCCGCGGGCGGCACCGCCCTGGTCATCACGAAGCGCAGGCGCGCCGCGAACCAGGACTGACGTCGCGACCAGCCGCGGCGGTGGGCCCCGGTCCCCACGGACCCCACCGCCGTGGCTTCCGCTTGCGTCGGTGCCGTGGCCTCCGGCCCCCGGTTTCCATTCTCCCAGAGGCCACCGACATCACCCCGGGCTTGACAAGCCCGGAACGTCGGTTGTCCACAAGTCCTTACTTAGAACCAAAAACTGTCACCTGGTCCCGGTAAGCTGGCAACCGGGGGCCGGAGGCCACTCGTGGCATCGTCAGCGGAGCGCTCCCGGCACCTCGTGCCGACTCACCACAAGCCCCGGCAGGTCACGCCGCGGACCGTCCTCGATGAGCCGCGCCAGCGCCGCCGTGTCGAGGTGCTCCGCGACGAGGTCGCCGAGCACGTCGAGCTGCGCGGCCCGCGCGGCGGCGGCGGACGTGTCCGGGGCCGGGACGAACCCGTCACGGCCCGCCCGTTCCGCCGCCCACCGCAGTACGTGCCTGCGAAAGGCGTCGTTGTCGAGCAGCCCGTGCCAGTGGGTGCCCAGCACACGATCGGTCCAGGCCCCTTCCTCTGTCCCGTCGGCCCGCTCGACGAGCGAGGGCGTGCCCTGCCGGACGACCCGGCCGTGGTGGATCTCGTAGCCGCTGACCGGGTGCCCGCACGCGGTCCCGGCCGGCCGGGCCAGGGTCTTCTCGACGGCGAACTCGACGTCGAGGTCGAGCAACCCGAGCCCGGCAACCTCCCCCGCTCCGGACTCGACGTGGTCGACGATGCGGGTGCCCAACATCTGGAACCCACCGCAGATGCCGACCACCGGGAGGTTCGAGCCGACGATCGCGTCGGCGATACCACTGTCCCGCAACCACTTCAGATCATCCACAGTGGACTTGGTGCCGGGCAGCACGACGAGGTCGGCGTCCGCCAGCCGGGACGGCTCGGTGACGAACCGGACCGCGACGCCGGGTTCGCAGGCGAGCGCCTCCACATCGGTCGCGTTGGAGATCCGCGGCAACCGCACGACAGCGACCCGCAACCACTGGTCCCCGTGCGGCGGACGTGGACGTCCGATGACGCCGTCCGCCGCGTACGACAGGGAGTCCTCGGTGTCGAGCCACAGCTCCTCGCGCCACGGCAGCACCCCGGCCACCGGCCGCCCGGTGACGCCGGTTAGCCAGTCCAGGCCCGGTCGCAGCAGGCCGGGATCGCCGCGGAACTTGTTGATCACGAACGCCTGGATCATGGCCTGGTCGGCCGGATCGAGCACGGCGAGCGTGCCGAAGAGGTGCGCGAGCACCCCACCGCGGTCGATGTCGCCCACGACGAGCACGGGCAGGTCGGCGGCACGCGCGAGCCCGAGGTTGGCGACGTCACCCGCGCGGAGGTTGACCTCGGCCGGTGAGCCGGCGCCCTCGCAGACCACGACGTCGAACTCGCACCGCAGTCCGTCCAATGTGGACAGCACGGTGTCGCCGAAATCACGCTGCCGGTAGTCCCGCAGCGTGCCTGCGGGCTTACCGAGGAGCACCACCTGCGAGCTGCGGTCCGAGCCGGGCTTGAGCAGAACGGGGTTGAAGCGAACGCTGGGTTCGAGCCCGGCCGCCCGGGCCTGCATGGCCTGCGCCCGCCCGATCTCCCCGCCTTCGACGGTGACGGCCGAGTTGTTGGACATGTTCTGCGCCTTGAACGGCGCGACCCGCACGCCCTGCCGCGCGAGCCACCGGCAGATCCCGGCGGCCAGCACGCTCTTGCCCGCGTCGGACGACGTCCCGGCGACCAGCAGCGCTCCCCGCATCCGCGTCCTTCCGTTCACCTGCCATCATCGCGGTCATGCCCGCGACACCGGTCACCGCAGTTCTGGTGCACAGCCCGTTCCTCGGCCCGGCGAGCCTACGTCCACTGGCCGACGCGCTCGCGTCGCTGGGTCACCCGGCGGTGCTGCTGGACCTGCGACCGTCGGTGGTGGCGCCGCCCGTGCACCAGGTGCTGCTCGGCGCGTTCGCCGACGCGATGAGCGGGGAACCGCTCGACGGCCCGGTGGTACTCATCGGGCACAGCGGGGCGGGGCCGCTGCTGCCCGCGTTCGCGGACTCCCTCGAGGACGAGGTGGCGGGCCTGGTGTTCGTGGACGCCGGCCTGCCGACCCCCGGCCGCTCGTGGCGGGACACGGTGCCCGCCGCGCTGTACGCGGAACTGCGGGCCCTGTCACGGGAGGGCCAGTTGCCGCGCTGGCAACGGTGGTTCGACCCGGACCCACTCGAGTCGCTGGTCACGGACCCGACCCTGCGCGCGGAGATCGCCGACGAGGCACCGGAGGTACCGATCGCGTTCCTGAAGGAGGAACGCCCGGACGTGACGTGGACCGGCCCCGCAGGCTACGTACAACTGTCGGCCCCCTACGAACAAGACGCGACAACGGCGGAATCAAGAGGCTGGCCAACCCGCCGCCTGCCCACCCACCACCTGGCCCCCGCAACAAACCCAACCCCAGTAGCAGAAGCAATCCTAGAACTCCTAAAAACCCTGCTATAACCCCGCGAGTCACGCGGCAGAACACACCGAGTTGCACGTTTCGTGCAGAGAGAACCAGCACAAAACACACAACACACCCCGCCCGACAACGCGACTCGCGCTTCACAGACACCGCGAGTCACGTCCTTATACACACCCAACCGTCGAGTTCGTGCAGAAGGAACCCGCACGAAACGTACGACTCACCCTGTCCGAGAACGCGACTCGCGCTTCACAGACACCGCGAGTCACGTCCTTATACACACCCAACCGTCGAGTTCGTGCAGAAGGAACCCGCACGAAACGTACGACTCACCCTGTCCGAGAACGCGACTCGCGCTTCATAGATACTGCGAGTCACGTCCTTATACACACCGAACTGTTGAGTTCGTGCAGGGCGGGTCTGCACGAAACGTGCGGCTCGGCATGTTCTGGGGCGTGACTCGCGGGGTTACGGGAGGGTTAGGATTTCTGCGCCGTTGTCGGTGACTACCAGTGTGTGTTCGAACTGGGCGGTCCAGCTCTTGTCCTTGGTGGTGACGGTCCAGCCGTCGTTCCAGATGTCGTAGTCGATGCCGCCCAGGGTGATCATCGGCTCGATGGTGAAGGTCATGCCCTTCTCGATGACCGTGTCGACCTTGGGCTCCTCGTAGTGGAGGATCACCAGGCCGCTGTGGAAGCTTCTGGCGATGCCGTGGCCGGTGAAGTCGCGGATGACGCCGTAGTCGAAGCGCTTGGCGTACGACTCGATCACCCGGCCGATCACGTTCAGGGCGCGCCCGGGCCTCACCGCCTTGATGGCGCGCATCGTGGCCTCGCGTGTGCGTTCCACCAGCAGGCGCGCCTCCTCCGACACGTCGCCGGCGAGGAACGTCGCGTTCGTGTCGCCGTGGACGTCACCGATGTACGCCGTCACGTCGATGTTGACGATGTCGCCGTCCTCGATGCGGGTCGTGTCCGGGATGCCGTGGCAGATCACCTCGTTGAGCGACGTGCAGCACGACTTGGGAAAGTGCCGGTAGCCGAGCGTCGACGGGTACGCGCGGTGGTCGAGCAGGAACTCGTGCACGATCGCGTCGATGTCGTCGGTGGTCGCGCCCGGCTTGACGGCCTTGCCGCCCTCCTGCAGCGCCTGCGCCGCGATCCGGCCCGCGACGCGCATCGCCTCGATCACCTCGTCGGGCTGCACCCACGGGTCCGTGTTCCGGGCAGGCGCGGGTTTGTCGACGTACTCCGGCCGCGGGATGGACGACGGGACCGGGCGACGCGGTGACTGGACACCGGGCTTCAACGGGGCGCGAACGGGCATGCACCCCAGCCTAAGACAGGCCCGACAGGAACCTGGTCGCGGCCACCACGGCCTTGCTCGACTTCTCCGCCCCCGTCAGCAGCACCGCGAACGCCAGGTCACCGCGATACCCGACGAACCAGCCGTGCGCGTGCGTCCCGTCGCCGTACTGGGCGGTGCCGGTCTTGCCGTGCAGGTCCGGGAACACCCGCAGCGACGGTGTGATCCGCACCATCTCCCGCATCATCCCCCGCACGCCGTCCAGCACCTGCGGTGACACCGGCTCGACCTGCGTGTCCGCCTCGGTCGTGGCACCGCGCAGCAGCGTCGGCGTCGGCATCTTGCCCGTGGCGACCGTCGACACCAGCAACGCCATCCCGAACGGGCTCGCCACCACCTTGCCCTGGCCGAACCCGTCCTCGGCCCGCTCGACCACGTTCGACGCGGGCGGCACCGAGCCGGTCACCGTGGTGGCGCCGGGCATTACGAAGTCCACGCCGAGACCGAGGCTCTTCGCCATGTTCGTCAGCTCCGACGGCCCCATCCGCGTCGCGAGCTGCGCGAACGTCGTGTTGCACGAGTGCGCGAACGCGCTGGACAGCGGGATCGTGCCCTTGTCGAACCTGCCGGAGTTGGGGATCACGCGGCCCTCGACGGTGATGGTCGCCGGGCAGCCGACCTTCGTCGCGCCGGTGACCTTGCCGGTGGCCAGCGCCGACGCCGCCGTGACGATCTTGAACGTCGATCCCGGCGGATAGCGGCCCATCAGCGCGACCGGGCCCTCCTTGTCGGCGACCGCGTTCTGGGCGACCGCCAGCAATTCCCCCGTCGACGCCTGCATGGCGACGATCATCGACGGCGTCTTCTCCAGGTCCACCGCGGCCTGCGCGGCGTTCTGCGTCGCGACGCTCAGCGTGGTGGTCGCCGCCTTCGCCGGCTCGGCGGCCTTGGCGTACAGCTCCTCGACCTCCGCACCGGTCGGGTCGGTCGTGATCACCCGCCAGCCCGCCTTGCCGGTCAGGTCGGCCTCGACGACCTTGCGGAGGCCCGGCAGCAGGGTGGGCGCGAACTTCTTGTCGTCGGCGAGCAGCCGCGGCGCGGACGTGAACCGCACCCCGGGCAGGTCGTAGATCCTGGGTTTCACCAGGTCGTAGTCGCCCTGTCGCAGCGCGACCACCTGGTAGGGCTGCCCGGCGGGAGTCTTGCCGGCGCCCGCGAGGATCGACGCCTGCGTGATCGTCCGGTCGAACCCGTTCAGCGCGGTCGCGAGCGCACCGGCGACGGACCGCACGTTCCCGGCCTTCTCCTTCTCCAGCAGCACGGAGATGACCCGGTTCGGCGCGAGCACGAGGTTGCCGTCCCGGTCGAGAACCGGCGCCAGGTCCGGCTCCTCGCCCTGCACGGCGATCGCCTGCTGCTGCGACAACTTGGGGTGGATGACCGTCGGGGTCCAGTGGACCTGCCATTCGTCGTTCGACTCACGCAGCTCGATGTGGCTCTCGTAGGTCCACTGCCTGCCCGCACCGAGGTCCCAGGTGACCGAGTAGGCGACGTTCGCGGTCGACGAGCCGTCGGCCTGGTTGACCTCCTCGACCTTCGTGCGCACCGACTTGGGCTCCAGGGCCGCGCGCACGGCGGCCATCTGGTCCTTCGCGCTGTCCGGCGAGTCGGTCTCCCCGGCGGCCCCGTCGAGGTCGCCCTTGGCGAACGCGCTGAGGAAGGCGTTCGCCGTGTCGCCCGGTTGCGGGCCCGACATGCTGCAGGCGACGAGCGGTGTGACGAGGACCAGAACAGCCGCCAGACGGGTGACACGCACGACGGCGAGTATGCCGGAAGATCAGAACAGAACGGTGGCGTACTGGCCCACGCGAGTGAAGCCGATACGTTTGTACGCCGACAGGGCGACCACGTTGTAGGCGTTCACGTAGAGGCTCGCGGTCCGCCCCAGCCCGCGCACGAGCCGGTCCACGACGGCGGCCGTGCCGGTCGAGCCGAGGCCGTGACCACGACGGTCCGGGTGCACCCAGACGCCCTGGATCTGGCCGACCGCCGACGACAGGGCGCCGATCTCCGCCTTGAACACGACCTCGCCACCCTCGAACCGGGCGAACGCGCGGCCAGCGGCGATCAGCTCGGCGACCCGGGCGCGGTAGCTCGCGCCACCGTCACCCGCGCGGGGGTCGACGCCGACCTCCTCGATGAACATCGCGACCGCGGCGGGCAGGTAGCGCTCCAGCTCGTCCGGACGGACGGGCCGCACCAGCGGGTCCGGCGCGATGGCGGGGACCTTGCCGGTCGACATGAGCGGCTGGTCGTCCCGCACCTCGCGGGCCGGGCCCCAGTCCAGCTCCAGCTCCGACCACAGCCCCATCACCTGCTCGGCGGGACCGACCACCGACGAGCACATGCGCCGCCGCCGCAACGCCCGGTCGGCGAACGCGCGCAGCGCCGACCGGTTGCCGTGCAACGGGATCAGGTTCGACCCGACGAAGCACAGCGAGTCGAGGCGGCCACCGCGGAACCCACGCGGCTCACAACCCCACAGCTCACCGCCCAGCCGCCAGGGATCCATGCCGAGGTTCTCGATCCGAGACGCGACCATGCACGACGCGACGGGATCCGCCATGAGCATCGCGCGCACGGCCAACCGATCCCGCTCGTCGAGCAGCCGCGCTCCAGCAAGCCGCAACACGTACTCCAGCGTGCCAGATGAACGGTCGGCAAGACAGTCGACCCGCGATGAGTTCCGCGCGCCGCGGCAGTCTGACAGGCATGGGCAAACTCACCTACGGCATGAACGTGTCGCTGGACGGCTACATAGTCGACGCGAACGGCAACTTCGACTGGAGCGAACCGAGCGCCGAACTGCACCAGTACTGGAACGACCGGGAGCGCGAGATCGCCGTCGCACTGTACGGGCGGCGGATCTACGAGCTGATGTCCGCGTACTGGCCGACGGCCGACCAGGACCCGGACGCCGACGAGATCACCCTCGACTTCGCCAGGGTCTGGTGCGCGATGCCGAAGGTGGTGTTCTCGAAGACCCTGGAGTCGGTGGACGGGAACTCCCGGCTCGAACGCGGGGACGTCGTCGAGGTCGCGACCAGGCTGAAGGCCGAGACCGACGGCCTCATGGAGGTGGCGGGCGCGACGCTGGCGGCCCCGCTCGTGCAGGCGGGGCTGGTGGACGAGTTCCGGGTCGTGGTCAGCCCGGCCGTGGTGGGTGGCGGCACGCCGTTCTTCCCGGTGCTGTCGTCGCACATCCCGCTGCGGCTGGTGGAGCACCGCGCCTTCGCGGGCGGGAGCGTCCTGCTGGGGTACGAGGCGGTACGCGGCTGATCGGACATACTGCCGTCCATGACCGGAACCACTGAACCCGGCACGGGCTACGCCGAGCTGGGTGACCTGCGGATGTACTACGAGGTCCACGGCGAGGGCGGGACACCCCCTGCTCCTGCTGCACGGTGGCCTGTTCGACATCGACCAGCAGTTCGGCGCGGTGCTGCCCGGGCTCGCGGCGGGTCGCCAGGTCATCGCGTGCGACTTCCAGGCGCACGGCCGCACCAACGACGTCGACCGGCCGCTGCGCAGCGCGGACCTGGCCGGCGACGTGGTCGGCCTGCTGGGGCACCTGGGGGTGTCGACGGTCGACGTGTTCGGCTTCAGCGTGGGTGGCGCGGTGGCGCTGTACCTGGGGATCCACCACCCGGAGCTGGTGCGCAGGCTCGTGGTCTCGTCGGTGTCGTTCCACCCGGACGGCGACCGGCCCGAGAACAGCGAGGCGGTCGGCGAGATGACCGTCGACATGATCGCGGGCACCCCGATGGAGGCGGCGTACCTGGCCAAGTCGCCGCACCCCGACAAGGAGCACCTGCAGACGCTGCTCACCAAGCTGGGCGGCTACGACAAGGGCTTCGCGGGCTGGTCGGACGACCAGATCGCCGACATCCAGGCGCCGACCCTCATCACGGTCGGCGACTGCGACGCGGTGAAGCTCGAGCACGCCGTGAAGTTCCTGCGGCTGCGCGGCGGCGACGTGAACGGCGACTTCGTCGGCGTGCCGAGGTCCCAGCTGGCGGTCTTCCCCGGCACGACCCACTTCTTCGGCCTGGCGAGGACCGAACTGGTGGTGGACGTGGTGACGACGTTCCTCGACGCCCCGGAGCAGGCGGACTAGCCGCGCGACCGCGCCCCGGCGGCGAACGGGCTGGTCGGCCCGTCCTAGGAGACCGTGACGGTCGGGGTGCCCGCTTCGGCGGCCTCCCCGGCCTCCTCCGCGATGCGCATGGCCTCCTCGATCAGGGTCTCCACGATCTGGTGCTCGGGCACGGTCTTGATGACCTCGCCCTTCACGAAGATCTGGCCCTTGCCGTTGCCGGACGCCACGCCCAGGTCCGCCTCGCGGGCCTCACCTGGCCCGTTCACGACACAGCCCATGACGGCCACGCGCAGCGGGATCTCCATGCCATCGAGGCCCGCGGTGACCTCGTCCGCCAGCTTGTAGACGTCCACCTGCGCGCGCCCGCACGACGGGCAGGACACGATCTCCAGCTTGCGCGGCCGCAGGTTCAGCGACTGCAGGATCTGCGTGCCGACCTTGACCTCCTCGACGGGTGGCGCGGACAGCGACACGCGGATGGTGTCGCCGATGCCCTGCCGCAGCAGCGCGCCGAACGCCACCGCCGACTTGATCGTGCCCTGGAACGCCGGGCCCGCCTCCGTGACGCCGAGGTGCAGCGGGTAGTCGCACTGCTCGGCCAGGATCTCGTACGCCCGGACCATGATCACCGGGTCGTTGTGCTTCACCGAGATCTTGATGTCGTGGAAGTCGTGTTCGGCGAACAGCGACGCCTCCCACAGCGCCGACTCGGCGAGCGCCTCAGGCGTGGCCTTGCCGTACTTCTTGAGCAGCCGGGGGTCCAGCGAACCGGCGTTGACGCCGATGCGGATCGGGGTGCCGTGGTCGCGCGCGGCGGCCGCGATCTCCTTCACCTTGTCGTCGAACTTCTTGATGTTGCCCGGGTTCACGCGCACGGCCGCGCACCCGGCCTCGATGGCGGCGAAGACGTAGCGCGGCTGGAAGTGGATGTCGGCGATGACCGGGATCTGCGACTTGGCGGCGATCGCGGGCAGCGCCTCGGCGTCGTCCTGCGACGGGCACGCCACCCGCACGATGTCGCAGCCCGCCGCGGTCAGCTCGGCGATCTGCTGCAGCGTCGCGTTGACGTCCGCGGTCAGGGTGGTGGTCATCGACTGCACGGAAATCGGGAACTCGCTGCCGACCCCGACCTTGCCGACCATCAACTGACGGGTCTTGCGCCGCTCTGCCAACACGGGCGGAGGCGTACCCGGCATGCCCAGCATGATGCCCTCGGTCATACGTTCAGCCTACTGGCCGATACGGATCGGGTTCACGATGTCCGCTGTGATGGTCAGCAACATGACCGCGCCACCTATGAAGATGAACACCATGGTGACCGCCGACAACTTTGTGTAGTCGACCGGGCCGCCCGCGGGTTTGCCGCGGAGCTTGCGCAGCCAGTCGCGGATCTTCTCGTAGAACAGCACCGCGATGTGGCCGCCGTCCAGCGGCAGCAGCGGCAGCAGGTTGAACACGCCCACGAAGAAGTTCAGCGTGGCCAGGAGCAGCAGGAACAGCTCCCACACGCCCCGCTCGACGGCGTCACCACCGATGATCGACGCGCCGACGACGCTGACCGGGGTGTCGGGGTCGCGCTCACCGCCGCCGATGGCCTCGATGACCTTCGGGATCTTCTCCGGGAACGCCAGCAGGCCCTCCCAGACGCGGACGAACATGGTGCCGGTGAACTCGAGCGACCCGCCGACGGCGCTGGCCGCCGTGTACTGGTAGACGGGCGTGCTGGTGACGCCGATCGCGCCGACCTCGACGAGCTTGTTGTCCTCGGTGTTGTCCGGGGTGTCGTCCGGTGCCACGCGCTGGACGGTCTGGATGTCGATCGTCACCGTGCGCTCGGTGCCGTCGCGGAGGATCACGAACTCGTGCGCACCGGAGAGCTGCTGCACCCGCGCCACCACGTCCGACCAGGTCGGGGTGGCCTTGCCGTCGATGCTGACGATCTCGTCGCCGGGCCGCAGGCCCGCGTCCCGCGCGGGCGCCGGGTCGCTCGGGCCGCACTCGGCGTACTCGTACGTCTTCACGTCCTGGGTCGACGCGGCGCAGTCGGTGCCGCTGATGACCGGGGTGCCCGCCACGTTCGGCAGGCCCATGGTCGCGGCCATCAGGTACAGGATGATGAACCCGAGGATGAAGTGCGTCACGGAGCCCGCGACCATCACGACGAAGCGCTTCCACGTCGGGTAGCGCCACATCGCGCGCGGCGCCTCGTCCGGCGTGACCTCGTCGAGCGCGGTCATGCCGGCGATGTCGCAGAAGCCGCCCGCGGGGATCGCCTTCAGTCCGTACTCGGTCTCACCGCGCCGGAAGGACCAGATCTTCGGGCCGAAGCCGATGAAGTACCGCCGCACCTTCATGCCGAAGGCCTTGGCGGCCCACATGTGCCCCGCCTCGTGCAGTGCCACCGACACGCAGATCCCGAGCGCGAACAGCACGACCCCAAAGAGCCATGTGAGCAAGTTCCGTCAGTCCTTTCCTACCCCGCCGCGAGACAGCAGCTCACGGGCGCGGGCACGGGCCCAGTCCTCCGCCGCGAGCACCTCGTCGACGCCTGCCGGCTCACGGTGCCAGTCGGACGCGTCGTCGAGGACGTGTTCGACAGTGTCCACAATCGCGGTGAAGGCCGTGTGTCCTTCGACGAAGCTCGCGACGGACTCCTCGTTCGCGGCGTTGTAGATCGCGGGCAGGCAGCCGCCCGCCGTGCCTGCCTGCCGGGCGAGCCGCACCGCCGGGAACGTGTCGTCGTCCAGTGGCTCGAACGTCCACGCGGTCGGCTCGGCGAACGTCGCGGGCCGCGCCGCGCCCGGCACCCGGTCCGGCCAGCCCAGTGCCAGCGAGATCGGCAGCCGCATGTCCGGCGGGCTGGCCTGCGCCAGCGTGGAGCCGTCGGTGAAGGTCACCATCGAGTGGATCACCGACTGGGGGTGGACGACCACGTCGATGCGCTCGTACGGAACGCCGAACAGCAGGTGCGCCTCGATCAGTTCGAGGCCCTTGTTGACCAGTGTGGCCGAGTTGATCGTGATGACCGGGCCCATGTCCCAGGTCGGGTGGGCCATCGCGTCGGTGACGCCGACACCGGCGAGGTCGGCGCGCCTGCGGCCGCGGAAGGGGCCACCGGAGGCGGTCAGCACGAGCCGCGCCACCTCGTGGTCCTGCCCGCCGCGCAGGCACTGCGCGATCGCGGAGTGCTCGGAGTCGACCGGCACGATCTGGCCCGGCTTGGCGGCCTTCAGCACCAGCGGACCGCCCGCGATCAGCGACTCCTTGTTCGCCAGCGCGAGCGTGGCGCCCGTGTCGAGCGCGGTCAGCGTCGGCGCGAGGCCGCGGGACCCGGTGATCGCGTTCAGCACGATGTCCGCCGGAACGGTCTCGATCAGCTCGGTGACCGCGTCGGGCCCGGCGAGGACGCGCGGCATGGCGAACTCGCCGCGGTCGTAGCCGCGTTTCTGCGCCTCGGCGTAGATCGCGAGCTGGACGTCCTCGGCGGCGGTCGCCCGTGACACGGCGACGGCACGGACCCGGTGCGTGAGCGCCTGCGCGGCGAGCGCGGCGGGGTCCGCGCCGCCGGCGGCCACGCCGACGACGTCGAAGCGGTCGGGGTTGGCCGCGATCACGTCCAGGGCCTGGACGCCGACCGAGCCCGTGGACCCCAGTACGAGCACGGTGCGTTGGTTCATCGCACCCCATTGTTCCCGACGCCCTCGAACGCGCCGGTCCGGGGCGTTGTGGGAGCATGAGCACGAAGTTCCGAACGCCGAGGAGGGGACGTGGCAGGCTCACAGCTGCAGAAGCGGGCCAAGAACGCGGTCGACCCGCACGAGGAGCCGTCGGCGCCGTGGGGCTGGCACGGCAGCTTCCCCCGTGGCCGTGAGATCGGCGGCTGGATCACCGCGATCGCCGTCTTCGCGATGGCCTTCATCGGCAACCACATCGCCGAGACCGAGCGGCTGTGGCTGCTGGGCATCGGCGCGTTCCTCGTGATCTACCTGATCTGGGCGCGCGTGCGGCAGCGCACGGCCTGGCGCCGCTGACATCTCTTGACAGCACCGGCCAGCCCGCGGCACGTGTCGCGGGCTGGCCGGTGCTGTGCTTCGCGCTCACTCCCCCGACCTTCCCCCGAGAAAGTTCTGGCGTGAATTTCTACCACCTGGTAGAAAACTATGAGAGCGCTTCCATACCGCGGGCACAGTCCTAGGGGAGAGTGGTCATGAGCAAGCTTTCGGTACAGCTGTACTCCGTCCGGGAGGCGTTCGGCGGTGATCCGGACGGCACCCTCGCCAAGCTGGCGAGCATCGGATTCACCCAGGTCGAGCCGTTCGGACTGGTCGAGCGCGCGGACGTGCTGCGCACGGCGCTCCCCGAGCACGGGCTGACCGCGCCCACCGCGCACGCGAAGCTGATCGGGGTCGACCAGGACGAGGTGTTCGCGGCGGCCGTCGCGTGCGGGGTCGCGACCGTCATCGACCCGTTCGTGCCCGACGAGCAGTGGCGCACCGAGTCCGACGTCGCGGCGACCGCCGCCGCGCTGAACGCGGCCGCCAAGCGAGCCGCGGACCTCGGCCTGGCCGTCGGCTACCACAACCACTGGTGGGAGCTGCGGAACACGATCGGCGACCGGACCGCGTTCGAGGTGTTCGCCGACCAGCTCGATCCGGAACTGGTGCTGGAGGTCGACACGTACTGGGCCGCCGCGGGCGGGGCGGACGTGCCCGCGCTGCTGACCGCGCTTGGCTCGCGGGTCACGGCGCTGCACGTCAAGGACGGTGACCTCGCCACCGACGCGAGCGGTCAGGTGCCCGCCGGGCAGGGCCGTGTGCCCGTCGGCGACGTGCTCGCCGCCGCGCCGGACGCGCTGCGCGTCATCGAGTTCGACGCCTACGCGGGCGACATCTTCGAGGGCCTCGCCGCGAGCCACTCCTACGTCACCGGCCTCGCGCGATGACGGGGCCCGTGGGCGTCGGCATCATCGGTGCCGGCGTCATCAGCGACACCTACCTCGAGAACCTCACGTCGTTCCCCGACGTCCGCGTGCTGCGGATCGCCGACCTCGACACCGCCCGCGCGGCGGCGCAGGCGGACAAGCACGGGGTCCCCCACTCCGGCACGACGGCCGAGCTGCTGGCCGACCCCGAGGTCGAGCTGGTCGTGAACCTCACGATCCCGGTCGCGCACGTGGAGATCGGTCTCGCCGCACTCGACGCAGGCAAGCACGTGTGGGCGGAGAAGCCCCTCGCCCTGGACCGCGCGTCCGGCCGCAAGCTGCTCGACCGGGCGCGGGAGAAGGGCCTGCGGGTGGCGAGCGCACCGGACACCGTGCTCGGCGCGGGCCTGCAGACCACGCGCCGGGCGATCGACGAGGGCCGCATCGGCGAGCCGAGGACGGGGCTCGCGATCTTCCAGACCCCGGGTCCGGAGAGCTGGCACCCGGCGCCGGAGTTCCTGTTCCAGGCGGGCGGCGGGCCGCTGCTCGACATGGGCCCGTACTACCTGACAGCGCTGGTGCAGCTGCTCGGCCCGATCCACCGGGTCACCGGCGCGGGCGGCCGGAACCGGGAGACCAGGGTGATCGGCTCGGGGCCGCGCGCCGGCACGGAGTTCGCGGTGACGGTACCGACGACGGTCACCGCACTGGTGGACTTCGAACGCGGCGGGTCGGCGCAGGTGGTGCTGAGCTTCGACTCGGCGCTGCGGCGCATCCTGCTGGAGGTGACCGGCACACGGGGCGCGGCGGTGGCCCCGGACCCGAACGGGTTCGACGGCCCGACGCTGGTCCACCCGCTCGGCAGCACGGAGCTGACGGAGCTGCCCGCGGTCGGCCACGGCGCGTCGCGGGGCACGGGCGCGCTCGAACTGGCACGCGCGATCCGTGCCGGCGTACCGGAACGGGCGTCGGGCGAGCTGGCCTACCACGTGCTCGACGCGATGCTCGCCATCGAGGAGTCGATCGGCTCCGGCGAGCCGGTACGGGTGGAGAGCACGGTGGCGGTGCCGCCCGCGCTCCCGGAGGACTGGGACCCGTACGCGCGAACCCTGTGACCGGACCGCGCTGAAGGGGTCCTTCAGTGCGTCCGCTACAGGGGATCGGCCAGCACGCTGTCCAGGAAGTGGCGCAACGTCCCGACGAGGTCCACCTCGTCCGGGACGGTGAGCCACTGCACCTGCAACCCGTCCATCAACGCGACGAACGTGAGCGCCGCGGCGGCGGGGTCGACGCCGTCGCGCAGCTCACCCAGCTCGGCGAGCACCCGGAACGACTCGAAGGTGGACCGGCGGGCGATCCGGTAGTGCCGCACGAAGTAGCCGTGCGCGGGGTGGTCCGGCGCGACTGCCTCCGCCGCGAGCCGGGAGTACAGGTCGACGATCCCGGGGTGGGTGACGTTGTGCTCGGCGAGCGCGATGAAGTGCCGCAGCACCTCCCGGCCTGGTGGCGCGTCGAGTTGCTCCCGTTCGGCGTCCTCGGCGTCCCGCCGCTCCAGGACCGCGGCGAGCAGGGCTTCCTTGGTGGGGAAGTAGTACAGCAGACCCGCGTGCGTGATCCCGGCCCGTTTGGCCACCTCCCGCAGCGACGACCCGTGGTACCCGGCCTCCCCGTACACGGCTACGGCCGCCGTGAGGATGTCCTCCCGGCGGATCCGGCCCTTGGGGTAACCCCCGCCCTCGGCGGTGCGCACCCGCCCATCATGCCGGTCATGGCAGGACCGAACGCACTGCCTCCTCGCTGCGGCCCACGACGGTGGTGCCGTCGTCGGCGGTGATGATCGGACGCTGGATCAGCTTCGGGTTCTCGACCAGCGCGGTGATCCACCGGGCACGGTCGGCCGGGGTGCGGGTCCAGGACTTGAGGCCGAGTTCCTTGGCGACCGGCTCGGTCATGCGCGTGATGTCCCACGGCTCGAGGTCGAGGCGCTTCAGGACCTTCGTGATCTCGGCGGCGGTCGGCGGGTCCTCCAGGTAGCGGCGCACGGTGTACCCGGCGCCCGCCGCGTCCAACATGGACAGCGCGGACCGGCACTTCGAACAGGCGGGGTTGACCCAGATCTCCATCTCACGTCTCCGTGCGTCGGGGCGTCTACGAGGCATGAAGGTATACGCGACGCCCGGCACGATCACGCACACCGTCCTCGACTCCCCCATCGGCGGCCTCACGGTGATCGCCGACGACGGGGTAGTGACCGGGCTCTACTTCCCCGACCACTGGGGGCGGCCCGACCCTCAGATGGGTGTGCGCGACGACGACGCCTTCGCCGAGGTGGCGCGGCAGCTCGGCGAGTACTTCGCCGGGACACGCTCCTCCTTCGACCTCCCCATGCGTGCCGACGGCGACGACTTCCAGCGGGCGGTGTGGGCGCAGGTCGCGAAGATCCCGGCCGGTGGGACCACCACGTACGGCGACATCGCCGCCGCGCTGGGCGCGCGGGCGCGGGACGTGGGCGCGGCGGTGGGCCGCAACCCACTGTGCGTGCTGGTGCCGTGCCACCGGGTCGTCGGCCGGGACGGGAAGCTCACCGGGTACGCGGGAGGGTTGCGGCGCAAGCGTTTTCTGCTGGATCTCGAGGACTGGGGCCGACTGTGGTGACGCGTGTCCGCGAGGGGTAGCGTCTGCCTCGATGAGCATTGTGAGCAGGGGTTTTCACGGTCGTCGCGAACCGGCGGCGGCCGATCTCCCGCCCGGCCAGTACCTCACGCGGGACTTCCCCGTCCTGCAGGCCGGGCCGACGCCACGGGTCGACCTCGACACATGGCAGTTCACGATCAGCAACGAGGCTGGCGCGAAGTACACCTGGTCGTGGCGAGAGCTGCTCGCCCTCCCGAGTGAGAAGACCACCACCGACATCCACTGCGTGACCAAGTGGTCGAAGCTGAAGACGACGTGGGAGGGCGTGTCCCTCGACACGCTCTTCGAGAACGTCGAAATCGCCGCGGACTACGCGCTTGTCCACTCCTACGGCGGCTACACCACGAACATGCCGGTGGCGGACCTGCTCGACGGCAGGGCGTGGATCGCCTACCGCTACGAGGGCGAGGACCTCACGCCCGAGCACGGCGGCCCCGCCCGGTTGCTGGTGCCGCACCTGTACTTCTGGAAGTCGGCGAAGTGGGTCACGGGCATCGACCTGCTGCACGACGACGAGCCGGGGTTCTGGGAGCAGCTGGGCTACCACAACTACGGCGACCCGTGGCGCGAGCAGCGCTACACCGATGACTGAGGCGCCGGTGCGCCGCCGCACCCGGTGGCTCGCGGCGACCGTGCACACCGTCCGTTCCGAAACGTCGGTCGCCCGCACGATCGTGCTCGACGTGCCCGGCTGGCCAGGGCACGTCGCCGGTCAGCACGTCGACGTGAAGCTGACCGCCGCCGACGGCTACAGCGCCCAGCGCAGCTACTCGCTCGCCGCGCCCGCCGACGGCGAGCGGATCGAGCTGACCGTGCAACGGGTCGAGGACGGTGAGGTGTCGCCGTACCTGGTGGACGAGGTGCTGCCGACGGACCAGATGGAGATCCGCGGTCCGGTCGGCCGCTGGTTCACCTGGCACGCGACGGAACCCGGCCCGGTGCTGCTGGTGGCGGGCGGGTCGGGGATCGTCCCGCTGATGGCGATGGTCCGCGCACGCGCGCGGGCCGGGAGCAGGGCGCCGTTCACGCTCGTCTACTCGACCCGCGGACCGTCGGACGTGTTCTACGCGGACGACCTGGCGGCAACGGACGTCGACACCACGATTCTGTACACGCGTACCGCCGTGGGCACCCGCCCGGCGGGCCGGATCACGGCGGCGGACCTGCCGGAGGTGACGAACGCGCGCGTGTACGTGTGCGGCCCGACCGGTTTCGTCGAGACGGTGTCGGACCTGCTGCTGGCACGCGGCCACGACGCGGCGCACATCCGGACGGAGCGGTTCGGCCCGACCGGATGACGACATGGTCGTCGACGCGTCTCCGGCGAACACGAGGCAGGTTCATGTCAGGTGAGTCGGACGCCAGCATGTCGTTAGAGATTGGTGAGGCCGCACCGCTACCGTCCGTGAAGTGATGAGGATCGTGCTCGCGGCGGCTGTGACGCTGGCCGGGTTGATCGTGGTGCTGGGGGCGATCGTGCTCGCGCGCCCGAGTTACGTCGATGTCGAGGTCGCGGGCGCGGCGATGGCGCCGACACTGCGGGCGGGCGACCGGGTGGCGGTCGACACCGAGGCCGGACCGCGCCGCGGCGACATGGTCGTCGTCGACGTGGCCGCGCTGTCGGACCGGTCCGAGGGGCTGAGCATCCTGCGGGTCATCGGCGTCGGCGGGGACCGGTTGGAGTGCGCCGACGGGCGGCTCACCGTCAACGGCGCGACCGTCCGCGAGCCGTACGCCAGCGGCAAGGGCCCCGACTTCACCGTCACCGTGCCCGACGGCACCGTCTTCCTCGCGGGCGACGCGCGTGACAACGCCGTCGACTCCCGCATGTCCACCGGCGACGCGGACCGCGGTGCGATCCCCGTCGACGCCGTCGAGGGCCGGGTCGTGGCCGTCAACGGCACGGTGCTCGACGGCAGCCAGGGCTGGCTCGTCTGGGTCGCAGGCGGAGCGGTCGTCGCGCTCGCCGGGCTCGGGTGGCTCATCGTCGGCCTGCACCGCAGGACCGCGCTCCCCGCCCGGCCGGCCGACTGACACCCCCGTTGACCTCGGGCGCGGGGAACTCCGCACGTTGGAATGTTCCGGTGTGACAAGCCTTCTGGCTACCTTGCGGTGACGGTTCCCCTTCGCCGCAACGGAGATGTCGTGATCATCAAGCCGAAGCACACGATGTACCAGACGACCGTCCTCGAAGCAGGCCCGGACACGGTCTGGGCAGAGGTCCGCAACGTTCTCAACCTGGTGAAGATCCTGTTCGGGGACACGGTCGGCGACATGACCTGGGTCGACGGCGGCTCGCCGGACCTGGTGCCGTCGCGGTACGAGTTCAGGATGCTGCACAACGGGGGTCTCGTGCAGCAGGAGGTCGCCGGGCGCAACGAGGTGGAACGTTCCCTCACCTACCGGACCACCGCGCCGGTGCTGTGCCTCTACGACTACGTCGCCACCTACCGCATCCTGCCGGTCACCAACGACCCCGGCCGGAGCTTCATGGAGTACTCGCGGGAGTTCATGGTCACCGACGACGCCGAGCCGGAGATCGTCGAGTCGCTCATGACCATGATGGACCACCAGATCAGCGCCGTGCGGGACTACTTCGCCACCCCGAAGCCGCAGTGACCCGAGCGGGGGCGAAACGATGTCGATCACCGTGGACGCCACGTCGTCGAGCGAGGTTCCGTTCCTGAACGTCGTCGACCCGGGGTTCACCTTCGGCGCGCCGGAGGTGGCCGAGGCACAGGCGAGGAACTGGTACGCCGACAGCCCGGTCGGGCTACTCGTACTGGGCTACGCCGAGTCGCACGCGTTGCTGCGGGACCAGCGGCTCGACCACAACGGCAAGCGCTTCATGGAGATGAACGGCGTCCTCGACGGACCGATCTTCGACTGGTTCGTCCCCATGATCATGAACCACGACGGGGAGCACCACCGCAGGCTGCGCAGCCTGGTGGGCAAGGCCTTCACCCCGAGGATGATCAGCGGGCTGCGGCCGTTCGCCCGGGCCGAGGCGCAGCGGCTGGCCGAGCACCTGGCGTCCGCCGGGGAGTGCGACTTCATCGAGGAGTTCGCCAACCCGCTGCCGCTCGCGGTCATGAGCGAGATGCTGGGCGTGCCACCGGAAGACCACGACATCTTCCACACCTGGACGACGGACATCGGCCTGGTGTTCGGCATCGCGGTCGACCCCGGCGTGCGGCCTCGCGTCGAGTCCGCGCTCGTCGGCCTGAACGGGTACATCGACGGGCTGATGGCGGACAAGCGGGCCAGGCCGGGCGACGACCTCATCTCCGCGCTGGTGGCCGCCCAGGACGACGACCAGCTGATCACCAAGGAAGAGCTGCGCAACCTCATCGTCACGTCGGTGTTCGCGGCGCACGACACGACCCGCCACCAGCTCGCGAACGCGATGGTCGCGTTCGCCGAGCACCCCGACCAGTGGCGCCTGCTCGGCAGCAGGCCCGAGCTGGCGGACCAGGCGGTCAACGAGGCCATGCGGTGGCTCCCGTCGTCTCCGACCATCTACCGGTTCGCCGCGCAGGACTTCGACTACCAGGGCCTGCACATCGCGAAGGACACGTTCCTCACGATGTGCGTCGCCGTCGCCCAGCGCGATCCCCGCGTCTTCCCCGGCGGCACGACGTTCGACATCACCGCCGGCCACGACGCGCCGCTCCTCCAGTTCGGCGCCGGTCCGCACCACTGCCTCGGCATCGCGCTCGCCAAAGCCGAACTCGCCGAGGCACTGCCCGCACTCGCGCACCGGCTGGGCCCACCGGAGTTCGCGGGTCCCTTCACCTGGCGGCCAGCCATCGGAATCCACGGCCCGAACACCCTGCCACTGTGTTTCGGCCGTTCCTAGGGTGCGTCAGCCCTCCGCGGCGAGCTGACCGCAGGCGGCGGCGATCTCCTGCCCGCGCGTGTCGCGCACGGTGCAGGCAACGCCACCCTCGTTGACGCGGCGCACGAACTCCCGTTCCACGGCCTTGGGCGACGCGTCCCACTTCGAGCCCGGCGTCGGGTTCAGCGGGATCACGTTCACGTGCACGTACTGCGCGAGGTGCTTGCGCAGGCGCTTCGCCAGCAGGTCAGCGCGCCACGGCTGGTCGTTCACGTCGCGGATCAGCGCGTACTCGATCGAGACCCGCCTGCCGGACGCGTCCGCGTAGTACCGCGCCGCCTCCAGGACCTCGTCCACCGACCACCGGGTGTTCACCGGCACCAGCGTGTCGCGCAGCTCGTCGTCCGGGGTGTGCAGCGAGACCGCGAGCCGGACCTGCATCTTCTCGTCCGCGAGCTTGCGGATCGCCGGGGCGAGGCCGACGGTCGACACGGTCACCGATCGCTGCGAGATGCCCAGACCGGACGGGGCGGGCTCGGTGATCCGGCGGACGGCCGCCACGACGCGCTTGTAGTTGGCGAGCGGCTCGCCCATGCCCATGAACACGATGTTCGACAGGCGGCCGGGGCCACCCAGCTCGCCGTCACGCATCGCGGCCGCCGCGGTGCGGACCTGGTCGACGATCTCCGCGGTCGACAGGTTGCGCATCAACCCGCCCTGGCCGGTGGCGCAGAACGGGCACGCCATGCCGCAGCCCGCCTGACTGGACACGCACAGCGTGGTCCGGTCGGGGTACCGCATGAGAACGCTTTCGAGCAACGTGCCGTCGTGTGCGCGCCAGAGCGTCTTGCGGGTGGTGTCGTCGTCGCAGCTGACGTGGCGGACCACGGTCAGCAGCGGCGGCAGCAGCGCGTCGGTCAGCTGCGTGCGGGAGGCCGCGGGGATGTCGGTCATCGCGGCGGGGTCGGCGGTCAGCCGGCCGAAGTAGTGGTTCGACAGCTGGTTCGCGCGGAACGGCTTCTCCCCCAACTCGGCGACGGCAGCGCGCCGCTCCTCCGTGGAGAGGTCGGCGAGGTGACGGGGTGGCAGGCCGCGCTTGGGCGCGTCGAAGACCAGAGGCAATGCGGTCATAACCACTCCATTGTCCCACGGCCGCCGAACTGCCCTGGTCAGAGGCCAATTTCGTGCCGAACGTTGCATCGCGATAGTTTCCGATATATCGTGAACCTATCGCGATACCACGCGATACATCCACAGGGAGGAACCATGCGACACCATCACCACTTCAGGGGTGATCCGGGCGCCTTCGGTGACCCGCGCCCCCACTTCCACCCGGCCGAGGCACGCGGGGGCGTGCCCTTCCCGCCGTTCCCGCCCGGGCCGCCCGGTCCCGGTGGTCCGTTCGGCCCCGGTTTCGGCGGGTTCCCGGGGTTCCCCGGCTTCCCCGGTGCCGACCGCATGCGGCGAGGCCGCGGCGGCCGCGGTCACGACCGGCAGGGCAGGGGCCGCCGGTCCCGTCGCGGCGACGTCCGCGCGGCGATCCTCGCGCTGCTCCTCGAGCGGCCCATGCACGGCTACGAGATGATCCAGGAGATCAAGGAGCGCAGCGGCGACCTGTGGCGGCCAAGCCCGGGCTCGGTCTACCCGACGCTCCAACTCCTCGCCGACGAGGGCCTGATCAACGACGAGGGCCAGGGCTCGCGTCGCCTGTACGCGCTCACCGACGAGGGCCGCACGGCCGCCGAGGCCATCGAGACCCCGCCGTGGGAGGAGATCGCCCGCGACGCCGACCCACGTGACGTGAACCTGCGCGACGCGATCGGCCAGCTCATGGGCGCGACCATGCAGGTCGTCCAGGCCGCGAGCGACGAGCAGAAGAAGCGGGCCATCGAGGTCCTCAACAACGCCAGGCGCGAGCTGTACGCGATCCTCGGCGAGGCCCCAGCCACCGATGAGGACGACGAGACCGACGAAGACTAGGTGATCAACCCGGTCGGCTTTCGCCTGGTGAGCAACCGGTAGCCGACGGGGAACTCCAGCCCGGGGACCTCCCGGGCCGCTCGGTCCGCCACGCGTGACGAGAACTCGATCCGCAGGACGGACTCCAGGCTCGTCCGGTCCGCGAACCGCCACCGCGTCTCGACGGTCCGGCAGTCGAACCCCATCCGCTCGAAGAACCGGTCGACCTCGACCGGGTCGTATTTCGGCAGGTCGGCGCGCATCCAGTCGCCGTAGGGCCGGTGCCGCACGTCGAGGTCGACGACCACCAGTACGCCGCCGGGGCGGAGCACGCGCTCCGCCTCGGCGAGCCCCTGTTCACAGCCGGGGCCGAAGAAGTACGCGGTCCGGGCGTGCGCCACGTCCACACTCGCGTCCGGCAGCGGCAACCGCTGCGCCGACCCGGTCAGCACCTCGATCGTGGGCAGCAGCGTCACCCGGTCCTGTGCGAGCCGGACCAGCGGCTCGTGCGGCTCCACCCCGATGACGCGCCGCGCGGTCGCCGCGAACCTCGGCAGGTGGAAACCGGACCCGCAGCCGATGTCCAGCACGTCGCGACCGCGCCAGTCGGCGATCGTCGTCAGGACACGCCAGATGTCGTCGTGGACGTCCTGCGCCCGGTTCTCGATCTCGTAGACGTCCGGCCAGTGCCAGATGTTCGGGCTCGGCAACGTCTCGGCGCCGCGACGTACCGCGGCGAGGCGCTCACGGGCGCGCGACATCAGTCCCACACCGTCCAGCAATACCACCGGCTAGCCGGTGATGAACAGGCTCAGCAACAACCAGGACACCACGGCGGACGGCAGCAGCGAGTCGAGCCGGTCCATCAGACCGCCGTGGCCGGGCAGCAGCGTGCCCATGTCCTTGATCCCCAGGTCCCGCTTGATCAGCGACTCCACCAGGTCGCCGACGGTGGCCGTGCACACGATCGCGGCGCCGAACACCGCACCCTGCCACCACTGGCCGTCCAGCAGGAACGTCACGGCGAGCGTCCCCGCGAGGGTGCCGACGAGCATCGAACCCGCGAAACCCTCCCAGGACTTCTTCGGGCTGATCGTCGGCGCCATCGGGTGCCTGCCGAGCTTCGCGCCGGTCGTGTAGCCGCCGACGTCGTTGCACACCACCACGATCATGAAGCACAGCACCCGCGCCACGCCGTCCTCGGCGACCACCAGCATCGCCGCGAACGACGCGAACAGCGGCACGTACGCGGCGGTCAGGATCGACGAGCTGACGTCCCGCACGTAGTTGTCCGCGCCACCGCGGAACCGCCAGACCAGGCAGGCGAGGATCGTCACGACGAACGCCGCGAGCAACCCGTTGCGGCCGAACGGCCACGACAACCAGACCATCGCCTGGCCGCCGACCAGTACCGGCCACAGCGTGACGCGGATGTCCGCGCCACGCTTCAGCGCACCCGCCAGCTCGTAGGTGCCCATGGCGACCGCGACCGCGACGATCCCGACGAAGATCTGCCGCACGGTCAGCAACGACACCAGCACAGCGCCGCCGAGCAGAACGCCGACGGCGATCGCGGCCGGCAGGTTGCGCCCGGCCTTCTGGGCGGGGGCGGGCGCCGGCTCGGCCGCGTCGCCGGTCGTCACACGGTTCTCCTCGACGGGTTCTGACCCGGTGGGTGCGCTGATCATGTCCATGTACCGGGCTCAGACCTCGAGCAGTTCCGCTTCCTTGTGCTTCACCAGCTCGTCGACCTGCGCGACGTACTTGTCGGTGAGGTTCTGCAGCTCCTTCTCGGCGCGCGTCACCTCGTCCTCACCCGCCTCGCCGTCCTTCGCGATGCGGTGCAGCTCCTCGTTCGCCTTGCGCCGCACGTTGCGGATGGCGATCTTCGCGTCCTCGCCCTTCGCCTTGGCGACCTTCACCATCTCCTTGCGGCGCTCCTCCGTCAGCTGGGGGATGACCACGCGGATCAGCGCGCCGTCGTTGGTCGGGTTGACCCCGAGGTCCGAGTCGCGGATCGCCTTCTCGATGGCGGCGAGCTGGGTGGCGTCGTAGGGCTTGATCACCGCCATCCGCGCCTCCGGAACGTTGACACCGGCAAGCTGGTTGAGCGGGGTCGGTGCACCGTAGTAGTCGACGACGATCCGGGAGAACATGCCGGAGCTGGCGCGGCCCGTGCGCACGGAGGCGAGCTCCTCCTTGGCGTGCGACACCGCCCTCTCCATCTTCTCCTCGGCGTCGAAGAGTGTTTCGTCGATCAAAGCCTGCTCCTGTTTCTCATCAGCTCCGCGCGGTCAGGGAGTACTGACCACGGTCCCGATCCTCTCACCACGCACCGCGCGGGCGATGTTCCCCTCGGTGAGCAGATTGAACACGATGATCGGCATGTTGTTGTCCATGCAGAGGCTGAACGCCGTGGCGTCGGCGACCGCGAGCCCGCGCTCGAGCACCTCGCGGTGCGTGATGTGCTCGAACATCTTGGCGTCGGGGTCGGTCTTCGGGTCGGCGGTGTAGACGCCGTCGACCGCCTTGGCCATCAGCACGACCTCGCAGCCGATCTCCAGCGCGCGCTGGGCGGCCGCGGTGTCGGTGGAGAAGTACGGCATGCCGACGCCGCCCGCGAAGATCACGACACGGCCCTTCTCCAGGTGCCGCTCCGCGCGGCGGGGGATGTAGGGCTCGGCGACCTGGCCCATCGTGATGGCGGTCTGCACGCGGGTGTCGATGCCGAGCTTCTCCAGGAAGTCCTGCAGCGCGAGGCAGTTCATGACGGTGCCCAGCATCGCCATGTAGTCGGCGCGGTCGCGGTCCATGCCGCGCTGCGACAGCTCGGCGCCGCGGAAGAAGTTGCCGCCGCCGATGACCACGGAGACCTGGACTCCCTCGCGGACGACGTCCGCGATCTGGCGGGCGACCGTCTGGACCACGTCGGGGTCGACACCGACCTCGCCGCCACCGAACATCTCGCCGCCCAGCTTGAGCAGCACCCTGCGGAATCCGTGTCGGGTCAGTTCCATGTGTCTCCCCTCAGTGGTCGGTCTTCCTACAGGCGAATGCCCCGCCCTCAGTGCTGCATCGAGGGCGGGGCACCGCCTGGTGTCCAGGCTGGGAGATCAGGACTGGCCGATCTCGAAGCGGGCGAACCGGGTGACCGTCACGCCCGCCGCGTCGAGGAGCGCCTTCACGGTCTTCTTGGAGTCCTGCACCGAGGCCTGCTCGTTCAGCACGACGTCCTTGTAGAAGCCGTTGATCCGGCCCTCGACGATCTTGGGCAGCGCGGCCTCCGGCTTGCCCTCCTCGCGCGAGGTCTCCTCGGCGATGCGGCGCTCGGCCGCGACGACGTCCTCGGGCACCTCGTCACGGGTGACGTAGCGCGGCTTCATCGCGGCGACCTGCATGGCGGCGCCGCGAGCGGCCTCCGCGTCGTCACCGGTGTACTCGACCACGACGCCGACGGTCGGCGGCAGGTCGGGGTCGCGGCGGTGCAGGTAGGTGGTGACGGCACCGTCGAAGACGGCGACCCGGCGCAGCTCAAGCTTCTCACCGATCTTGGCGGACAGCTCCTGCACGGCGTCCGCGACGGTCTTGCCGTCGAGGTCGGCCTTGAGGAGGGTGTCCAGGTCGGCCGGCTTGGTGGCCTTCGCGGCGGCGACGATGCTGTCGGCGAGACCGGTGAAGTCGGCGTTCTTCGCGACGAAGTCGGTCTCGCAGTTCAGCTCGATCATGACACCGCCGTCGGCCGCGACCAGGCCGTTGGCGGTGGTGCGCTCGGCACGCTTGCCGACGTCCTTCGCACCCTTGATGCGCAGGAACTCGACAGCCTTGTCGAAGTCGCCGTCGGACTCGTCGAGGGCTTTCTTGCAGGCCATCATGCCGGCGCCGGTGAGCTCACGGAGCCGCTTGAGGTCGGCCGTGGTGTAGTTAGCCATTGTGGCTCTGTCCATCCTTCTTTCGGGTAGGTCGCTTACTCGGAGGCGGCAGGCTTCTCCGCGGCGGCGTCGCCGCCACCGGCGGGGGCGTTCTGGCCGACGAGGAGCTCCTGCTCCCACTCCGGGAGCGGCTCGTCCGAGACGCCCGGCTGCGGCTTCTCCTCGCCGTCCGGCACGCCGTTGCGGACACCCGAGCGGGCCATCAGACCCGCGGCCGCGGCCTCGGCGACGACCTTGGTGAGCAGCGCGGCCGAGCGGATCGCGTCGTCGTTGCCCGGGATCGGGTAGTCGACCTCGTCGGGGTCGCAGTTGGTGTCGAGGATCGCGACGACCGGGATGTTCAGCTTGCGAGCCTCACCGACGGCGATGTGCTCCTTCTTCGTGTCCACGATCCACACGGCCGAAGGCACCTTCGCCATGTCGCGGATACCGCCGAGGGTCCGCTCCAGCTTGTCCTTCTCGCGGGTGAGCATCAGGATCTCCTTCTTGGTGAGACCCTGGAAGCCGCCCGTCTGCTCCATGGACTCCAGCTCCTTGAGGCGCTGGAGACGCTTGTGGACGGTGGAGAAGTTGGTCAGCATGCCGCCGAGCCAGCGCTGGTTCACGAAGGGCATGCCCACGCGGAGCGCCTCGTTCGCGATCGCTTCCTGCGCCTGCTTCTTCGTGCCCACGAACAGGATCGAACCGCCGTGCGCGACGGTCTCCTTGATGAACTCGTAGGCGCGGTCGATGTACGACAGCGTCTGCTGCAGGTCGATGATGTAGATGCCGTTGCGCTCGGTGAAGATGTAGCGCTTCATCTTCGGGTTCCAGCGGCGGGTCTGGTGCCCGAAGTGCACGCCGGAGTCGAGCAGCTGCTTCATGGTGACGACGGCCATGGCCTGGTTCGCACCTTCTTCTTCTCTTGCGCGCCGGAGGGTGGTGCCGACGCGGTGTCGGTTGCCGCGGAGAGCGTTTTGCCGTCCGCCCTGGTGCCGGTGCCGGCAGCCGGACCCTCGACTGTGGTGCTGCGTCTCGGGACCGCCGGATGCCGCTGCCGCGAGGCAAGCGCACTGGCACGCGAAGTCGACCCGCGTTGCCACGAGCCGCGCAAGCAGTGTACGCGGTCCGCCCGAGGCCCGCCGACACCGGCCACCGCTAACCGGGCAGTTGTCCACAGCCCACCCGGTTGTCCACAGGCCGCCCCCGTCACCCCGCCCCTGTCGGCCCTCCCGTGCATCGTTGACCCATGCCGACCTTCCTGCTCGTCCTCGCCCTCCTCGTCCCCACGACCAGCGCTTTCCCGCCGAGCGCGACCGGCCCGGAAACCGCACGCCACCAGCCGGTGGACCGATTCGTGTGGCCGCTCGCCCCTCCGCACCCGGTGGTGCGGCCGTTCCGGCCACCGACCACCCCGTACGGCCCCGGCCACCGCGGCGTGGACCTGGCGGGCCGCCCCGGCGACCCGGTCTCGGCGGCGGGCGACGGCGTGGTCGTCTACGCGGGTCAGCTGGCGGGACGGAGTCTGGTGTCGATCAGCCACGCGAACGGCCTGCGCACCACGTACGAACCGCTGACCCCGGCGGTGTCCGTCGGCGCCCGGGTCCGCGGCGGCACGGTCATCGGACACCTGGCAGCCGGTCACGTGGGCTGCGAGGACGCGCCGGCCTGCCTGCACTGGGGCGCACGCCGCGGCGACGAGTACCTCGACCCGCTCGGCCTGCTGTCCTCCGGCCGTGTGCGGCTGCTGCCGTGGGACGGCGGCTAGCCGCGTCCAGGGCTCGGCTACGTCTCGGTCTTCTCCAGCAGCTTCGCCCGCAGCCGGAGCACCGCACGGGTGTGGAGCTGGCACACGCGCGACTCCGTCACGCCGAGGACCCGGCCGATCTCCGCGAGGGTGAGGTTCTCGAAGTAGTACAGGGTGACGACGACCCGGTCCCGTTCGGCGAGGTGGGCGATGGCCTGCGCGAGCTGACGCCGGTTGTCCTGGTCGACCAGCAGCGCGACCGGGTCGAGGGCCTCCTGGTCCTCGAGGATGTCCGCGAGCGGCGTCGACCCGCGGCCGGCGGCGGCGAGCTCGTCGAGCGCGACGACGCTGGTCAGCTGCAGCTGGGCGTACACGTCCCGCAGCTCGTGCAGCGACAGCCCCAGCTCCTCGGCCAGCTCGGCGTCGGTCGGGGTGCGGCGCAGCTGCGCGCCGAGCCGTTCGAGGGCGCGTTCCACCTCGCGGGCGCGGCCGCGCACCGAGCGGGGCACCCAGTCCTGGGCCCGGAGGTCGTCGAGGATCGCACCGCGGATGCGCTGCATCGCGTACGTCTCGAACTTCAGCCCGCGCTCGGGCTCGAACTTCTCGATGGCGTCGACCAGCCCGAAGATCCCGGACTGGATGAGGTCGGCGACCTCCACGTGCGCGGGCAACCCGGTGCCGACCCGGCCCGCGACGTACTTCACCAGCGGCGCGTAGTGCAGCACGAGCCGGTCGCGCAGCCGCTGTTCGCGACGCTCGCCGTACTGCCGCCACAGCGCGACGATGCCCGCCTCGACGTCGTCGAACGTCCGTTGGTCGCCGGGCAGTACCCCGGCGGTCTGCCCGAATCCGAAGGTCACCGAGTGCCCGTTGACCTCGATCACGTCCCGCTGCGAGGCGCCGTTCACCGCGGCGTCCCCGGCGAGCGGCGCCCCATCCAGCGCGGCACCAGCACCAGCGTCTCCCCCAGACACGTGCGCACTGTCGATCCCGTCCCCGCCCCCGGAGACGAGCCCTTCACCAGCCCTGCCACCTCCACCCAGATCGTCCGCGACCACTCCGCCGCGCGACTCCCCTGCGCGGGTGTGGTCGGTTCCAGTGTCAGGCACGTTCCGCTTCCCGGCAGCTTCGCCGACCTTCCTGTCGAGGTGCTTGCCGTTCGGCGGGGCGCCCGTCGTGCCGTTCGCGCGCGCGGTCGGGCCGGGGTGCCGAGTGCCGTTGCGGTGTGTGCCGTTGGTCTGGCCGTCACCACGCGCCGTGTCACGTTCCGTGTTCCGCCTCGGCTGGGCATCGCCGTGCTCGCGCGGCCCCGATGTGCGTGGGCCGGGCGCGACGGCCGTGCGCACGCCGCCGCGCCGCGCGTTGTCGACCTGCGCCCTGCTGCCGGGCGCCGAGGACGTCCGCAAACCTTCCCCGGGCTCATCGGGAACGGGGGTGGGTTCGGTCATGGATTGCCTTCAGCCGTTCGACGGTCACGTGGGTGTAAAGCTGCGTAGTCGCGAGCGTAGCGTGACCGAGTAGCTCCTGGACGCTACGAAGATCAGCACCACCTTCGAGCAAATGTGTCGCAGCAGAGTGACGCAGACCATGCGGTCCCATGACGGGAACACCCGGAATTGCGTGCAACGCCTCGTGCACGATACGTCGAACGCTGGCCGGTTGGAACCGGCCGCCGCGTGCGCCCAGTAACAACGCGGACGGTGACGTCGGCCTCGCGAGAGCAGGCCTGCCGTGCCGCAGCCAGTCGGCAACCGCACGCGCGGCGGGCTCGCCGAACGGCACGGTGCGCTCCCTGCCTCCTTTCCCGAACACCACGACCAGGCGCTTTTCGAGGTCGACGTCGGCGACGTCCAGACCGCACAGCTCGGACACGCGGATACCCGTCGCGTACAGCAACTCCAACAGAGCGTGGTCACGGAGAGCGACCGCGTCCCGTTCGGCGGCGCCCTTCCTCGACGCCTCCATGATCTCGCCCGCCTGGTCCTGCCGCAGCACCGACGGCAGCGTGCGGTGCGGCCGCGGCGACGCGAGCCGTGCGCCGGGGTCGTCGGCCAGCCGCCCCCGCTGGTGCGCCCACGCGGTGAACGTCCGCGCGCTCGCCGATCGCCGCGCCATCGTCGTGCGGCTCACCCCGGCCGTCCGCTGCGCGGCCAGCCACGCCCGCAGTGCGGTCAGGTCCAGGGCCGCGAGGCCCCTCCCCTGGCTCCGGTCGATGCTCCGGTGGCCGCCGACCGTCGGCAGCCCGTGCAGGAACCCGAGCAGCGACACCACGTCCGCCACGTAGGCGCGGACCGTGTGCGCGGACAGGCCGCGTTCCAGCCCGAGGTGCCGTTCGTAGTCGGCGACCACCTCACCGACGTCCGGGGGGAGTTCCTCCCTGATTCGGTGCAGGTCGACCCGCGCGCGTGACTCGGACACCCATTTCACGCTGGGGCATCGCGTCGGTGCGGTCAAGTACCGCCACGCACGTCACACGTGCCGGGCACCTCCCTTCAGTTTCCGCCAGCCCTCGTCGCCGCGTTCGGCGTGACCGGTGATCTCGAGTTCGATCAGCAGCGTGCGCACCCGGTCGAGCGGGATCCCGGAGTCGACCGCGACCTGCTCGGGGTACTTGTGTTTCCCCAGGTTGAGCGCGTCGTGGACTCGCAGGGCCTGGTCACCGAGCCCGTCGGTGTCCCGCTTGGGTCTCTCCGGTGCGGGGTCGAGGTTCGCGCCGACGGGGCCCGCCGCCTCGATGATCTCCGCGATCGATCCGGCGACCACGGCCCCGCCGGTCCGCAGCAGGTCGTGGCAGCCGACGGACATCTTGGAGGTGATCGGTCCGGGCACCGCCATCACGACCTTGCCGAGGGCCGCCGCCGTCGTCGCCGTGTTGCGGGCGCCGCTGCGGTCTCCGGCCTCGACGACCACCGTCGCGGACGACAGGGCCGCGATGAGCCGGTTCCGCACCAGGAAGCGGTGCCGGGCGGGCGTGACGCCCGGCGCGTACTCACTCACGATGAGCCCGGCCGCGGCGATCCTGTCGATGAGGCTGCCGTGCGGGGCCGGGTAGGCGATGTCGATCCCGCAGGCGAGCACCGCCACGGTCGGCCCGCCGCCGACGATCGCGCCGCGGTGCGCGGCGGCGTCGATCCCGTAGGCCGCGCCGGACACCACCGTCATGCCCGCCTGGATGAGCTGGTGCCCCAGCTCGGTCGCGACGTACTCGCCATAGGGAGTGGCGGTCCGCGCACCGACGACCGACACCGCACGGTCGAACAGGTTCGCGACCTCCGCGGTGCCACGGACCCACAACCCGAGCGGCTGCCCGGACCCGCGCAGCCCGCGGTCGGTGGGTGGGGCGAGGCACAGGAGCTGCCACGCGGGCCAGTCGGGATCCTCGGGCACGACGAGGCGCCCGCCCATCTTCTCCGCGGCGGCGAGATCCGCCCCGGCGAGATCGAACTCCCGCCGGGCCTCGGTCTCGTGCAGGACGGCTTCGGGCACCTCGCCCCGGCGCACACGGTCGGCTGCCTCGACCGGCCCGACGACGTCGACGAAGGCGTGCAAGGCCAACGCCGGCGGCTCGGCGACACGCGTGAGGTAGGCCCGGGCGAGCATGACCTCCTCGCCCACCGAGGCGGTCATGCCGCTCTCCTGCTGCCCGGTGCGGCGGAGGCGGCACAGCAGGTCACGGGACCTGGCGGTGGTAGCCACGGGTGCGTGGAGCGTCGACACAGACGCGGGCAGAAGCTGGGCGTGGTGTCGAGCCGCGGGGACTGGTTGCTGGCGGGGATTCGCATGGACGGTTCCTTTCCGGTCGTTGTGCGGAGGTGTCGTTCTGGTCAGGCGGCTCAACGTTCGCGCAGGTCCAGGGCTTTCGCGACGTGTTCGGCGCCGGGTTGGCCGGCTCCGGCGAGGTCGGCGAGGGTCCACGCCACGCGGAGACAGCGGTCCGCACCCCGGGCGGTCACCGCGCCGGAGTTGAGGCTCTGGTCCAGGAGGGCGTTGACCGCTCTGGGCAAGCCGAACTCGCGCCGCAGGGTCGGGCCGGGTACCTCGGCGTTCGTGAGCCAGCCGTACTTCTGCCAGCGTTCCGCCGCGCGGGCCCGCGCCTCCAGGACGCGAGCACGCACGACGGCGGTCGACTCCGGCAGCGTCGGGTCGGCCCTGGACAGCGCGGTGATCGGACGCATCTGGACACGGAGGTCGACCCGGTCCAACAGCGGGCCGGAAAGCCGGGACAGGTACCTGCGTTTGGTGTTCGGAGCGCAGACGCAGTCGAAGTCGCGTGCGGGAGCGCATGGGCACGGGTTCGTGGCCAGCACGAGCTGGAACCGCGCCGGATAGCGGGCCACGCCGTCACGCCGGGCGAGGCGGATCTCGCCCTCCTCCATCGCCGTGCGCAGGGACTCCAGTCGATTCGGGGCGAACTCGCACGCCTCGTCGAGCAGGAGCACGCCACGGTGCGCCGCACTGATCGCACCCGGTTTCGCCAGCCCGGTGCCGCCACCGACGAGTGCGGGCACCGTGCACGAATGGTGCGGAGCGATGAACGGCGGTGTGACGACCAGGGGCGACTTCGGGGACAGCAGCCCGGCGATCGAATGGACCGTGGTGACTTCCAGCGCCTGTTCGTGCGTCAGCGCGGGCAGCAGCCCGGGGAGCCGGCGCGCGAGCATCGTCTTCCCGGTGCCCGGTGGACCGATCAGCAGCAGGTGGTGGCCGCCCGCCGCCGCGACCTCCAGCGCCGACCGCGCTTCGGGTTGGCCGAGCACGTCCACCAGGTCCGGTGCCTGCTCCGCCTGCGCGGGCGGGTGTGGGTGCGCCTTCCTGAGCGTGTCGGGTTCCCCGCGGAGCCAGTCCAGGACCTCGGTCAGGTGCTCGGCTCCGAGCACCTCCAACTCGGTGACCAGCGCGGCTTCCGCCAACGTCTGGGCAGGCACGATCGCTCGCCTGATGCCGGCTCGCCGAGCGGCGATCAACGCGGGCAGCACGCCTCGGGCCGGCCTGATCCGCCCGTCCAGGGCCAGTTCGCCGAGGAGCACGGTCCGGTCGAGCCGCTCCGGCGGCTCTTGGTCCGCTGCCACCAGGACAGCGCAGGCCAGCGCCACGTCGTAGCCGGAGCCGCCCTTCGGCAGGGCTGCCGGGGACAGGGCGAGTGTGACCAGTTCGTCGGGCCACTTGCGTTGGCTGTTGCGGACGGCCGCCCGGACGCGTTCCTTGGCCTCGTTCAGGGACGCGTCCGGGAGGCCGACGATCTGGGTTCTCGGGCGGCCACCGCCGATGTCGGCCTCGATCTCGACGAGGACGCCGTCCACGCCGAACAGGGCCACGGACCAGGCTCGTGCCAGGGGCATCACAGAACGCCCCTCAGGTGGCTGACCTTCGGGTCCTCACCCGGCGGCCAGAGGATCGACACGATGTCGTGGCGCGTCGGGACGTGGGGCACGCCGTGGTCGGCGCGCCAACGCCGGGTCAGCCTGCGTATTCGGGCCGCCTTGGCGTCGTCCACCGCTTCCGCCGGTGGGCCGTAGTTGTCGGTGGTCCTGGTCTTGACCTCGCAGACCACGAGTGTCGTGCCGTCGGTCAGGACCAGGTCCAGCTCGCCCTCCGGGCAGCGCCAGTTCCTGGACAGGACCGTCAGGCCCTGTTCTTCCAGGTAGCGGGCCGCGAGTGTCTCACCGCGGTCGCCCGTGCGCAGATGTGCCGGTCTCGGGTTCGTCGTCTCAATCGCCATGCCCATGACCTTGCCCCGCGGGCACGGTCACGGCCACGAGCCGATGATCAACTGTGGACAACTGCTCGGGCTGTGGACAACTCGGCTGTTCGCAGGTCGCGGCGACCGGTTCTGTCGGTGGGGCGTGCTATGAGCCGAACGGGCCCTCTTCTGGCAGGCGCAGCTCCGGCTTGTCCAGTTCCTCGACGTTGACGTCCTTGAACGTGATGACCCGGACATTCTTCACGAAACGGGTGGGCCGGTACATGTCCCAGACCCAGGCGTCGGACATCCGGACTTCGAAGTACACCTCGCCGTCGGAGTCCCGCACCTGCACGTCGACGCCGTTGGCCAGGTAGAACCGTCGCTCGGTCTCCACCACGTACGAGAACTGCGCGACGATGTCGCGGTACTCCCGGTAGAGCTGCAGCTCCATCTCGGTCTCGTACTTCTCGAGGTCTTCCGCACTCATGCGGTTTCGCGCTCCTCCTGGTCGACGGGCGTCGGCGCCTGGCCCGGCAGACTCCCGACCCGACCATTCTGGACCACGGCGGCCGCGGCCACACTCAAGGCCACCGGGTGTGGCGCTCGCAAGCCGTGCGCCATGCCCGCCGACGCCACGTTCACGAACGACCACCGGTGCGCACTGCTCGGCCCGTGGACCGTCAGTGCGGCACTGTGAGAGCCGGTGCAGTAGCCCTTGTGCTCGTCGAAGCCGTACTGCGGGAACTCCTCGTGCAGGTCGGCCATCATCCGGTCCCTGGTGACCTTGGCTAGGACCGAGGCCGCCGCCACGCACGCCACCGCCTGGTCACCCTTGATGACCGGCATCGACGGCGCGGTCAGGCCGGGCACGCGGAAGCCGTCCACCAGCACGTATCCCGGGTGGGTCCGCAGCCGTGCGATCGCTCTGCGCATGCCTTCGATGTTGCAGACGTGCACGCCCTTGACGTCGACCTCCTCGACCGGGATGACCACGATCGCGTAGTCGAGGGCCCGCCGGACGACCAAGTCGTACATCTTCTCGCGGGCCGCGGCCGTCATGAGCTTCGAGTCGGTCAGCCCTTCGAGTCGCGCAGAATCACCCGGTCGGAGGACACACGAGGCCACGACCAGCGGACCGGCACACGCGCCCCTGCCCGCCTCGTCGACCCCGGCGACCGGGCCGAGCCCACGCCGGTCGAGCGCCGACTGCAGCGCCCAGTTGCCCGACTCGCGGCGCAGCACCGGACGCGGCGGGCCGGGTTCCAACCACCCCGGACGCACCCGTCGAGCCACTCTCACTTGCGCACTCCAGTAGATCTGATCGCCCTGCGGACCCGCTTGCCGAGCCACACGGTCGGGAACGCGGCCGCGAAACCCAGGCCGAGCGGCACGAACGGCATCGCCGCGTTCGTCACCGCGCTCTGCGGGTTGTGGTCGCCCACGCCGCGCCAGCGCGACGGCGGCAGCACGATGTAGCGCGCCTTGCCGATGACATTGTCCACCGGCACGAGACCGTTCTCGCCACCACCGCCCTGGTAGCGCGAGTCACTCGAGCCGTTGCGGTTGTCGCCGAGCACCCACAGCATGCCCTCGGGCACCGTGATCGGCGGGAACGGCTCCTGCGTGTTGTCGCCTGGACCCCAGTAGATGTACGGCTCGTCGAGCGGCTTGCCGTCGACCACGACCCGGTTCTGCTCGTCACAGCACTCGACGGTCTGCCCACCGACCGCGATGATCCGCTTCACCACGTCGTCCTCGTTGGGGGACGCGAGACCGAACGCGGCGCCGACGTCCTGCAGCCACGACACGAAGCCGTTGCTGGACCGGTCGGCGGTGAACTCGGACTCGTTCCACGTGCTCGGCCGCTCGAAGACCACGACCTCGCCCGGCTCGGGGTCACCGAAGCGGTAGACCAGCTTGTCGACGAGCACCCGGTCGCCGTAGCACCCGGGGCAGCCGTGCAGCGTTTCCTCCATCGACTGGGAGGGGATCACGAACACCCGCGCGAGGAAGGTCTGGATGAACAGGGTGAGCAGCAGTGCGACCCCGATCAGGATCGGGAGTTCCTTCCAGAACGAGCGCTGCTTCTTCTTGCCCTTGGCTTTTCGCCCCGAGGTGGTGGGATCGCCGGGTTTGTCCTGATCAGCCGGGCCGTCCCCCTCATCCTCGTTGTCCCTGCTGTCTCCGGAGCGTGCGACGTCGACCACTAGAGCAGGGTACCGGTGTGGATGTCGGGCGCCGTGGAGCGCATGCAGGGGTGTTGCCTACCAGCGACGGAGCGACGAGCCGGGCTCACCGCTACGTGCGGCGGCGGATCTTGCGGGTCAGCCACAGCGTCGGCCACGCGGCCAGCAGCCCCAGGCCCAGCGGGGCACCCTGCTGCCAGGCCGGGGCGCCCAGAGCCACGACCTCGGACGTCTGCGGGTTGTGGTCGCCGACGCCCCGCCAGCGCGACGGCGGCAGGACGATGTAGCGGGCCTTGCCGATCACCTTGTCGATCGGGACGACGCCGCGGAGACCGCCACCGCCCTGGCAGCGGGAGTCACACGAGTCGCTGCGGTTGTCACCCATGACCCAGAGGGTGCCCGCCGGGACGGTCACCGGGTCGAACCGTTGACGGGCGTCCGGGACGCCGTTCTGCCAGTAGACGTACGGCTCGTCCAGCGGCTCGCCGTCCACCAGGACGTGCCACTCCTCGTCGCAGCACTGGACGGTCTGGCCGCCCACCGCGATGACGCGTTTGACGAAGTCGCGTTCGTCCGGCGGGGCCAGGCCGATGAGTGACCCGACGTACTGGATGCCGCGGACCAGGACGTTCTCCGACTTCGGGGCGTGGACGTCGTTCTCCGTCCAGGTCGCCGGACCTTCGAAGACGATCACGTCGCCCGGTTCCGGGTCGGAGAAGTCGTAGACGAGCTTGTCGACCAGGACGCGGTCGCCGGTGCAGCCCGGGCAGCCGTGGAGGGTCTGCTCCATCGAACCGGACGGGATGGAGTACACCCGGCCCAGGAACTGCTGGATCAGGAACGTCAGCACCAGGGCGACCGCGAGCAGCGTGAGCAACTCACGCCAGAGCGGCTGCTTCTTGGGTGGCCTGCGGTGCTTGCCGTGCGGCTTGCCGATCTTCCGGTCCGCCGTGCCGCCCCCAGGTCGCGACGCCGGAGTGGCTTCGGCGTCGCGAGCCTTGGGGATCAGGTCGGTGCGCTCCGGATCGTCCTCGGGAGTCGGAGCGTGCACGGGATTGGCCACACGACCCAGGCTACCGGGCTGTACGGAAAATGCAGGTCAGGCCGTGGGGGCCGTCTCGCGCTTCTCCTTGATCTTGGCGGCCTTGCCGCGCAGCTCACGGAGGTAGTACAGCTTGGCGCGACGGACGTCACCGCGGCGGTCGACCTCGATCTTGGCGATGTTCGGGGAGTGCACCGGGAAGGTGCGCTCGACGCCGACGCCGAAGGAGATCTTGCGGACGGTGAAGGTCTCGCGGATGCCACCGCCCTGGCGACGGATCACGACGCCCTTGAACACCTGGACGCGCTCACGCGAGCCCTCGATGACGCGGACGTGGACCTTCAGCGTGTCACCCGGGCGGAAAGCCGGGATGTCGGAACGCAGCGACTTGGCGTCCAGGGCGTCCAGGGTGTTCATCGGTGTATCCGTCCTCAACTGTTGTTCGTTCATCCCAAGGCGCGGCACTGGCACGTGGTCAACCTTGGGGAGTCCGTGTGAGTGCGCCCAGGCATCACCCCGGTCGCAACAACCGGTCCAGTATGTCAGACCGATTTCCCCGGGTCGTCATCGGGATCTCGGACGCGTGCCAGATGGGCCAGGTCGTGCTTGTCGAGCGCGTCCGTCGGCAGGGCCGCCAGCAGGTCGGGGCGGCGGTCGAACGTCCTGGTCAGGGCCTGGTCACGCCGCCAGCGCGCGATCGCGCCGTGGTTGCCGGAGCGGAGCACCTCCGGCACCGGGAGGTCCCGCCAGATCTCCGGCCGCGTGTAGCTTGGGCCCTCGAGCAGGCCGTCGGAGAACGAGTCCTGTTCGTGGGACGCGGGGTTGCCGAGGACGCCGGGCAGGAGCCGGGCGACGGCCTCGACCATCACCATGACCGCGACCTCGCCGCCGACCAGCACGTAGTCGCCGATGGAGACCTCGTCGACGGTCATGCGGCGGGCGGCGTCGTCGAGCACGCGCTGGTCGATGCCCTCGTAACGGCCGCACGCGAACACCAGCCAGTCCTCGCGGGCGTACTCGTGGGCCATGGCCTGCGTGAACGGGCGGCCCGCCGGCGTGGGCACGACCATCCGGGGTGTCCCGGAGGCGCACAGCTCGTCGAGCGCCTCGCCCCACACCTGCGGCTTCATCACCATGCCGGGACCGCCGCCGTAGGGGCTGTCGTCGACGGCCTTGTGGACGTCGTGGGTCCAGCGGCGCAGGTCGTGGACGTCGACGGACAGCAGGCCGCGCTCGATCGCCCGGCCGAGCAGCGCGTGGCGGAGCGGGTCGAGGTACTCGGGGAAGATCGTGACGACGTCGACCCGCATCTAGAGCAGGCCTTCCGGCGGGTCGATGACCACTCGGCCCGCCTTCACGTCGACCTCGGGAACGATCGCGCGGACGAACGGGACGAGGGCCTCCGTGCCGTCCTCTTTCCTGACCACCAGCAGCTCACCGGCAGGGGCACGCGCGATCTCCGACACCGTGCCGATCGGCGTGCCGTCGGTGAGCACGGCGGCGAGGCCTTCGAGCTCGTGGTCGTAGAACGCGTCCGGGTCGTCCGACGGCGCCAGCTCCGCCGCGTCGACCAGCAGCTGGGCACCACGCATCGTCTCGGCGACCGTGCGGTCGGGGACCTCGTCGAAACGCACGAGGAGACGCCCGGAGTGGGGACGGGCCGTCGTCACCGTCACCGGGCGGACAGAACGGTCCCGGAGCCGCGCCGTGAGCACGGCTCCGGGAGCGAAGCGTTCGTCGGGCACGTCGGTGTGGATGTCGACGGCCAGCTCACCGGAGATGCCGTGAGCCTTGGCCACCCGCCCGACCAGGAGCAGGTCAGCCATTACTGGTCGGTGTCGACGACGTCCACTCGGATGCCTCGGCCGCCGATACCGGCCATGACGGTGCGCAGCGCGGTGGCGGTGCGGCCGCCCCGGCCGATCACCTTGCCGAGGTCATCCGGGTTGACGTGCAGTTCGAGCGTGCGACCACGGCGGGTGGTCACCAGCTCGACGCGCACGTCGTCCGGGTTGTCGACGATGCCGCGCACGAGGTGCTCAAGGGCGTCCGCGAGGAAACTCACGCGTCTTCCTTGGCACCCTCATCCGACTTCTCGTCGGCCTTCTTGGCGTCGGCCTTCTTGGCGCCACCCTTCTTCTTCGGGGTGGTGGCCTCGGTGGTCGGCTCGCTGCCGGCCTCCTTGAGGGCCTGCTCGAACAGCTCCTGCTTGGAGGTCTTGGCCTCGGCGACCTTCAGCGTGCCCTCGGCGCCCGGCAGGCCCTTGAACTTCTGCCAGTCACCGGTGATCTCCAGGATCCGCTGCACCGACTCGGTCGGCTGCGCGCCGACACCCAGCCAGTACTGCGCACGCTCGGAGTCGACCTGGATGAAGCTGGGCTCCTCCTTCGGCCGGTACTGGCCGATCGTCTCGATGGCCTTGCCGCTGCGGCGGGTGCGGGCATCCGAGACGATGACGCGGTAGTACGGCGCCCGGATCTTGCCGAGACGCTGCAGCTTGATCTTGACTGCCACGGGTTGTGGTGCTCCTCTTGATCATGTTCGGGCATCGGTGAGCCGCGTGGGGATGCGGCCCGCTGGTGCCCCAAGTTGATGGCGCCCTGGCACGGTGAGAGGGTCCGGCCACGACGGACAGCTAGCCATTATGCCAGGACGGCATATTCAGGCGGGCATCGCCCCGACGGCGACGAGCAGCGTCGCCACCGCGGGCAGGAAGTTGTTGACCTGGTGGGCGACGATGCTCGCGCCCAGACGGCCCGTGAACAGCCTGGCCAGGCCGATCGGGATGCCGATGACCAGCAACAACGACGTGCGCAGCGGTTCGAGGTGGCTGACCGCGAAGATGATGGTGGTGAGGACGAACACGGCCCAGCGGCCCCACTTGAGCCGTTCGAGCGCGCCCCACAGCAGGCCGCGGTAGATGATTTCCTCGCAGACCGGGCCGATCAGCCACACGAACAGGAACATGGCGATCGCGAGCGCGATGGGCATGCGCTGGTTGTCCACCAGGGCACCGACCGCGGACTGGGCGTTCTGGTCGCCGACCAGGTTGGTCCACAGGAACGCGGCGACCGTCGTGCAGATCAGGCCGATGAGCCCCCACTTGAACCCGGCCCTGACGTCCTCGGCACGCATCGACCAGCGCAGGTCGATCCGCGGGCCGTTGCCGCGCAGCTTGGTGACGAGCAGCGCCACGCCGGTCGCGAGCACCGTGGGCACCATCGTGCCGATCACGATGACCGAGGGTGACCCGACCGCTTGCGGCGCGACCGCGCTGACCAGGGCGCCGATGACGACCGCCGACAGCACGAAGACCGCGAACACGAAAAGGAACGCGCCGAAGCCCCATTTGTGGGTGCGTACCTCCGAGGGTTCGGCGACGTCGGGCGTGGGCGTCGCTTCCCGCTCGGTCGTCACCTACCTCAGGGTAGTGCGTCATCGACCGCCGAACCCGATGGATCAGGCGTCAAATGACGGTCTAAAGAATGACACGGCCGCGCAGCACGATCCGGCTCGGCGCCCGCAGGGCCGCCAGATCCGCGGTCGGATCGGTGTCGTAGACGATGACGTCGGCCGCCGCGCCCTCCTCGATGCCGCGGAAACCCAGCCAGTCGCGTGCCTGCCACGACGCGCTGGCCAGCGCGTCCGTGCGGGACAGGCCCATCTCGTGCAGGGCGACGACCTCGTCGACGATCCGGCCGTGGGCGATGCCGCCGCCCGCGTCCGTGCCCGCGTAGACCGGGACCCCCGCTTCCACGGCCGCGCCGACGGTCTGGCGGACGCGGGCGTACAGGTCCAGCATGTGCCCCGCGTACACGGGGTACTTGCTGGCACCGGCCGCGAGGCCGGGGAACGTCTCGATGTTGATCAGCGTGGGGACGAGCGCGGTGCCGTGGTCGACCATGAGGTCGATCGTGTCGGCGGTGAGGCCGGTGCCGTGCTCGATGCAGTCGATGCCAGCGCGGATCAGGCCGGGTAGCGCGTCCTCGCCGAACACGTGTGCGGTGACCCGGGCGCCCGCGTCGTGGGCGACCTTGATCGCCTCGGCCAGCACGTCGTCCGGCCACAGCGGGGCGAGGTCGCCGACCTCGCGGTCGATCCAGTCGCCGACGAGCTTGACCCAGCCGTCGCCGTCGGCCGCCTGCTCGGCGACCGCGGCGGGCAGCTGCGCCGGGTCCTCCAGCTCGTCGCTGACGTACCGGATGTACCGCTTGGGCCGTGCGATGTGCTTGCCCGCGCGGATGATCCTCGGCAGCTCCAGCTTCTCCTGCAGCGGCCGGGTGTCGAGCGGGGCGCCGCAGTCGCGGACCAGCAGCGTGCCCGCGTCGCGGTCCATGAGCGCGTGCTGCTCGGCCTCGTCCAGGTCCTCGGCGGCGAGGCCGATGTGGCAGTGCGCGTCGACGAGACCGGGCACGAGGAAGCCGCCGTCGGAGATCGTCTCCGCGTACGGGACCGGGGTCAGGCGGATGCGTCCGTTGACGATCCACAGGTCGCGGGTCTCGCCTTCGGGGAGCACCACGCCCCGCAGGTGCAGAGCCGGCATGCCTCAGTTGTCCTTGGGCTTCTTCGGGAACTTGAGCTTCGACGGGTCGAAGCCGGGCGGCAGGCCCTGGTCCAGCCCGGCGAGACCCGGCGGCAGCTCGCCCTGGCCGGGCGGCATCTTCGACAGGTCGGGCATACCGCCGGGGAACGCGGGCATCCCGCCGCGCACCTTCGGTGGCGTCGGGCCCCGCCCCTTGCCCTTCTTGCCCTTCTTGCCCTTGCGCGACTTGCTGCCACCGCGGTTGCCGCCGGGGAAGCCGAAGCGGCCCGCCATCTGCTGCATCATCTTGCGGGCCTCGTAGAAGCGGTTCACGAGGTCGTTGACCTCGCGGATCGCGACGCCGGAACCGCGGGCGATACGTGCGCGACGGGACGCGTTGATGATCTTCGGGTCGTTGCGCTCCGCCGGGGTCATGCCGCGGATGATCGCCTGCAGCCGGTCGAGGTGCTTGTCGTCGACCTGCGCGAGCTGGTCCTTCATCTGGCCCGCGCCCGGGAGCATGCCGAGCAGGTTCGCGATCGGGCCCATCTTGCGGACCGCGAGCATCTGCTCCAGGAAGTCCTCCAGGGTCAGCTCGCCGGTGCCGATCTTGGCGGCGGCGGCCTCGGCCTGCTCCTTGTCGAACGCCTGCTCGGCCTGCTCGATGAGGGTGAGGACGTCACCCATGCCGAGGATGCGCGACGCCATCCGGTCGGGGTGGAAGGCGTCGAAGTCCTCGAGCTTCTCGCCGTTGGAGGCGAAGAGGATCGGCTGGCCGGTGACCTCGCGGACCGACAGGGCGGCACCACCGCGGGCGTCGCCGTCGAGCTTGGTGAGGACCACACCGGTGAAGCCGACGCCGTCGCGGAACGCCTCGGCCGTCGTGACGGCGTCCTGACCGATCATGGCGTCGACCACGAACAGGACCTCGTCGGGCTGCGTGGCCTCGCGGATGTTCGCGGCCTGCCGCATCATCTCCTCGTCGACACCCAGCCGGCCGGCGGTGTCGATGATGACGATGTCGTGCTGGGCGCGCTTGGCCTCGTCGATCGAGCGGCGGGCCACGTCGACCGGGTCGCCGACGCCGTTGCCCGGCTCCGGCGCGTAGGTCGGGACACCGGCGCGCTCACCGACGACCTGCAGCTGGTTCACCGCGTTGGGGCGCTGGAGGTCGCAGGCGACGAGCAGCGGGGTGTGGCCCTGGCTGGTCAGCCACCGGGCGAGCTTGCCGGCGAGCGTGGTCTTACCGGAACCCTGCAGACCGGCGAGCATGATCACCGACGGCGGGTTCTTCGCCAGGTTCAGCCTGCGGGTCTCGCCGCCGAGGATCTTGACCAGTTCCTCGTTGACGATCTTGACGACCTGCTGGGCCGGGTTCAGCGCGCCGGAGACCTCCGCGCCCTTGGCGCGTTCCTTGACGGCGGCGATGAACGTCCGGACCACCGGAAGCGCGACGTCCGCCTCCAGCAACGCGATCCTGATCTCGCGCGCGGTGGCGTCGACGTCGGCCTCGGACAGCCGGCCGCGGCCGCGGAGGTTCTGCAGGACCGACGTGAGCCGATCGGAAAGAGTGTCGAACACCCTGTCGAGGGTAGCCGGTTGGGTGATCCGGTCGCCGGGATGGGCCCGACCCCTCGACGGGCCCAACCCCGGCCTACCCAGTCGCGCACCCTCCCCGATGCGCAGGTGAAGCCTCTCCTTTCGAGCACCGAGAGGGCAGCGCGAACTCCCCCGGTTCGAGGTAGGGGTAACTACTCAACTCCGCGAGTCGCGCCCCAGACACCGCGAGTCGCGCTCTGGAACACCGCGAGTCGCGTTCCCGGACACACCGAGTTGGTGGTTCCGTGCACACGCAGATGGCCCGGCACCTACACGAAACCGACAACTCGCTATGCCTGGGCACGCGACTCGCCCTGTCTGGGAACGCGACTCGCGGTGTTTGGGGGCGTGACTCGCGGGGTTAGCAGGTGGTTAGGACTGCTTGTTCTACTTGGGTTCGCCAGGTTTTGTTTGTGGTGTCGCCTGTGGTGTTGGCCAGGCTGAAGCTTGAGATCGCTGTGCCGCCTACCTGCATGGCGCGGGCCCACAGGACGTTCGCGCCGCAGCGTTCCAGGGCGTCCGCGACGCCGTGGAGGAGGCCCAGGCGGTCGGCGGCCCTCAGTTCCAGCACCACGTCCTTGCTGTCGGCGCCGCCGTCCGCCTCGTCGTCGAACCAGAGGATCCGGGGCTCCGGGGGGTCGTCCTGTTCCGAGGCGTAGTCGCGTTCCTTGGCGGCCAGTTTGTCCGCCAGCGGGAGGGAGCCCGTCACCGCACGCGTGAACTGTTCGCGCAGCAGCGCCGCGTCCGGCAGGGAGCCGAAGCGCGGGGACACCGAGAACACGTCCACCGCCGCGCCGGCGTGGGAGCGCAGTTCCGCCGCGTGGACCTTCAGTGAGTGCAGGGCCAGCACGCCCGCCGCACGGGACAGCAGGCCGGGGCGGTCGGGGGCGACGAGCGTGATCGTCGCGTAGGAGCGGTCGGCGGAGATGATCACGTCCGGGGTGCCGGACGCGGCGACCCTCTCCGCCAGTGACCGCTGTTCGTCGGTCAGCGGGGCGGGTGGTTCGTGCCGCTCCCCCGCCATGAGCCGCCGCGCCCTCGCCACCAGGTCGGCGACCAGCGACGCCTTCCAGTCCGTCCACACGCCGGGGCCGGTCGCGAGCGAGTCGACCTCCGCGAGGGCGTGCAGCAGCTCCAGCAGCACCGGGTCGCCGTCGAGGGTGTCGACGACGCGCTTGACGGTCGCCTCGTCCTCGATGTTGCGGCGGGTCGCCGTGTGCGGGAGCAGCAGGTGGTGACGGACCATCGCCGACAGCGTGGCGACGTCCGGGGCCGCCAGCCCGAGCCGCTCGCCCACCTGCTTCGCGAGTGCCGCGCCCACGACCGAGTGGTCCTGGTGGCGGCCCTTGCCGATGTCGTGCAGGACGGCGCCGATCAGCAGCAGGTCCGGCCGGGACACCCTGGTCACGAGCTTCGCGGCGTTGGCGGTGGCCTGCACGAGGTGCCGGTCCACGGTCCACACGTGCGCGGCGTCACGCGGCGGCAGGTCACGGACCGCGCCCCACTCGGGGAACAGCCGCGCCCACAGCCCGGTCCGGTCCAGCGCCTCGATCACGTCGATGAGGCCCTCGCCGGCGCCCAGCAGCGACACCAGCTCCTGCCGCACGTCCGCGGGCCACGGCGCACGCGGCTCCGGCGCGGACTCGCCCAGCCGCGACAACGTGCCGGGCGCGATCGGTCGGCCCGTGCGGGCGGCCGCCGCGGCGACACGCAGCAGGAGACCCGGGTCCTTGCCCGGGTCGACGTCGCGGGCGAGCGTGACCTCGTCACCGCTGAGCACGACCCCCTCGGCCAGCGGACGGCGCTGCGGCTGGCGGCGCAGCACGCCGAGCATCCTGCGTGCCTGGCGGGACGGCTGGATCGCGCGGAACGCCACGTCCAGCGCGTACGCGACCGCACGCCCTGCCCCGGACAGGGCCCTGGCCAGCGCGAACCGGTCACCGATGCCGAGCACGGACGCGATCTCGTCGCCGTCCTGCGGCATGAGCACGTCGCGGGGCCGGCCCGCGATGCGGCGGAGTTCGGTGCGGGTGTCGAGAAGCAGCCTGCGTGCCTGCGACACCTCCCCCGACGGCCGGTCGACCAGCTGCGCGAGGGCGAGCGCGTCGAGCAGCGCCAGGTCGCGCAGGCCGCCGCGGCCGTGCTTGAGGTCGGGTTCCACCCAGTGCGCGACCTCGCCGCTGCGCTGCCAGCGGGCACGTGCCGAGGCGGCGATGTCGTCCACCCGGCGCCGCACACCGGTGCGCCACGCCTCCCGCGCGGAGTCCGCGAGCTGACGGGTCAGGTCGGCGTCCCCCGCGAGGTGCCGCGCGTCGAGCAGGCCCGTCGCGGTGCGCAGGTCGTCCGAGGCGACGGAGATCGCCTCGGACACGGTCCGCACGGAGTGGTCGAGGCCGACGCCGGAGTTCCACAGCGGGTACCAGAGCTGTTCGGCGACCTTCTCGACGCGCCCGCCCGCCTTGCCGTCGTGGACGAGGACCAGGTCGAGGTCCGAGTACGGCACGAGTTCGCGGCGGCCCAGACCGCCGACGGCGACCAGCGCGATCCCCGTCGTGTCCGAGCCGATGCCGGCCTGCGCGGCGTGCACGGTGAGCCAGAACTCGTGCAGATCGGTCAGGGCCTCCCGCAGGACGTCCGGACCGAGCCGGCCCGCCTGGTGCACAGCGCCTGATGGTTCGCTCCGCAAGCTCCGCGAAGAGCCCCGGCCGAGCAGCCGGTCGCGGGCCAGCACCAGGTCGGCAGCAGTGGGGGCGGCCGGGACCTCGCGGGCGGCCGCCCCCTCCCCCTGAGGCACCATCAGAGCGCGTCTGTGCCGCGCTCCCCGGTGCGCACCCTGACCACGGTGTCCACCGGCGTGACCCAGACCTTGCCGTCTCCGATCTTGCCGGTCCGCGCGGCCTCGACCACGGCCTCCACCACCTTGTCCCCCAACGCGTCGTCGACCAGGACCTCGACCCGCACCTTCGGCACGAAGTCGACCGAGTACTCGGCACCGCGGTAGACCTCGGTGTGGCCCTTCTGCCTGCCGTACCCCTGGACCTCGCTGACCGTCATGCCCAGCACGCCGACCTGCTCCAGCGCGGCCTTGACGTCATCGAGCGTGAACGGCTTGATGATCGCCGTAACCAGCTTCATGGTTCAGCCTTCCTTGCTCGCCTTTGCCGGGACCTTGTTACCGGACAACGCGTCCGCCGCCCTGGAGATCGGCGACGACCCGCTGCGCAGACCGGAGAACTCGTACGCGCTCTCCGCGTGCTCCGCCTCGTCGATGCCGGTGACCTCCTCCTCGTCGGAGACGCGCCAGCCGATGGTGACCTTGATCAGGTAACCGATGATCAGCGTGACCACGAAGGAGAACGCGAGCACGGCGAGCGCGCCGACCGCCTGCTTGCCCAGCTGCGTGGCACCGCCGCCGTAGAACAGGCCGGACACGCCCGTGTCGTTGACGTAGGTCGTCTGGAACAGGCCGATGGCCAGGGTGCCCCACAGGCCGCCGACCAGGTGGACGCCGACCACGTCGAGCGAGTCGTCGAAACCGAACTTGTACTTGAGGCCGACCGCGAGAGCGCAGAACGCACCCGCGAGCACACCGATGAGCAGCGCGCCCCAGGTGTCGACGAACGCACAGGCCGGGGTGATCGCGACGAGGCCCGCGACGACACCGGACGCGGCGCCGAGGCTGGTGGCGTGCCCGTCGCGGAGCCGCTCGATGAGCAGCCAGCCGATGATCGCGGCGGCCGTGGCCGAGAAGGTGTTGATGAACGCGACACCCGCGAGCCCGTTGGCCGCCAGCGCGGAACCGGCGTTGAACCCGAACCAGCCGAACCACAGCAGACCGGCGCCCAGCATCACGAACGGCAGGTTGTGCGGCTTCATCGGCTCCTTGGGCCAGCCTCGGCGCTTGCCGACCACGATGGCGAGCGCCAGGGCCGCCGCACCGGCGTTGATGTGGACCGCGGTGCCACCGGCGAAGTCGAACGCGACGAGGTCGTTGGCGATCCAGCCGCCGACGTGCCCCGAGTCGTTGCTGAAGTCGAACACCCAGTGCGCGACCGGGAAGTACACGATCGTGGCCCAGAGGCCCGCGAACAGCATCCAGGCGCCGAACCGGACCCGGTCGGCGATCGCACCGGCGATCAGCGCGACGGTGATGACCGCGAACATCGCCTGGAACGCGACGAAGGCCGTGGTGGTCAGCGCGTCGGAGTTGCCGATCAGGCCGGAGAGGCCGATGTACTGGGTGACGTCACCGATGAGACCGCCGCCGACGTCGTCGCCGAAGGCGATGGAGTAGCCGTAGATGACCCACAGCACACCGACGACGGCGATGGCTCCGAAGCACATCATCAGCATGTTGAGCACGCTCTTGGTGCGCACCATGCCGCCGTAGAAGAACGCCAGCCCCGGTGTCATCAACAGCACCAGGGCGGCACTGGTGAGCAACCAGGCCGTATTCCCTTCCACGCTTTCCTCCTCCGCTTTGCGGGCATCGACTTGCGGAGGAGCATTCAAAAACCACGTTTCGCAGGATCGCGTGGTGTGTTTCACAGTGGTGAACTGTCGGAGCGTTCGTGTTACGAGCACGTTTCCGAATCCGCACCGCTACTCTCACGTCATCGCCGGTCCGCAGCCCGTGCCCGCCGTCGCGGTCACCGACCCCGCCTGGCTCGCCGACGCGCTCGCCGCGACAGCGAGCCGGTTCGCGCTGACCGACTCGGCGACCACCGGTGTCCTGTGGTGGTACTCGGCCAGCTCGGTGCTGCTCGGCCCGGTCGCCGGGACGTACGTGGCGGGTGGCCGGGTGGCCGATCCCGCGCTGGCGTCGATGACGCTGTTCCCGCACCCGGACGGGCGTCTGCTCGACGCCCGCTCGTCGTCCACTGTGGACCGTGCGGAGGCGCCCGCGCGCACCGCGGCCGTGGTCGCGACGTGCGTCGACGCGGTCGCGGCCGCGTCGGGGGCGAGCACGCGCGCGTTGTGGGCGATCGCGACCGACTCGCTCGCCAACCGGGTGCTGTGGGCGGGGGGCACCGCGGCCCACGCGGTCGAGCTGGCGGCTGACGACCGGTTCCCTGTGCCGCGGTACGTGACGGTCGACGGGCAGCCCGCGGTGCGGCGGGCGTCGTGCTGTCTCGTGTACGAGTCACCGGGACAGCGGAAGTGCGTCAGCTGCCCACGCCAGAGACCGGACGACCGGGTGCGGCGGATGCGGGCGGCGCTGCGCGGTCAGGGGACGTAGACCGCCAGAGCGCGTTCGCGGACGCGGAACGTGAAGCGGCGGCCGAGCGGACCGACCTCACCGTCCAGCGCGATCCTGCGGTGGCCGTCGAGGAGGACGACGTCGACAGAGGACACCTCGGCGTGGCGGTACACGTGCGACGTCGCCAGCGTGCCGGTGAGCGACGCGAGCAGGAACCGGGCGCGGGAGTACGGCACGTCGGCACGCAGGTAGCGCACGTCGAGCTTGCCCGCGGCGAGCGAGGGGCGGCGGGCCGCGCCGAAGCCCTTCGGCTCGTAGGGTCCGTTGCCGACGAACAGCATCCACACGAGGCGCTGGCGCCCGTTCAGCAGGATGCTGAGCGGTTTGGCGCTGCGCAGTGTGCGGGTGGTGGCGAGCAGCACGGCCGCCCACTTGGGCCAGCGGGCCTGGAGCTTTTCCCGCAGGCGCACGGTTTCCGGGTAGCCGCCGAGGCTCGCCGTGTTCACGAACACGACCCGTTCGACCTCGCCGGCGCGGTCGACGACGTCGACCGCGCCGGTGTCGCACACGACGACCGAGCCCGCGCGCGACGCGGCCTGTGCCTCGTCGAGGTTCGCGATGCCGACGTCGCGGGCGAAGTGGTCCAGCGTGCCCGCGGGGACCAGCACCAGCGGCAGGCCGTGGTCGACGGCGATCCCGGCCACGCACGCGACGGTCCCGTCCCCGCCCGCGGCGCCGAGGGCCCGGACGTCGTCGTTCTTGATCTTCTTCGTCAGTTCCCCGGCCACGTCCAGGTCCGGCACGATCTCGACGACGTCCGCGCGGGGCCACGCCTTGCGGACCTCCTCGCCCGCGTCGCCGCTCGACCCGGCGCCGGGGTTCACCACGAACACGAGGCCCTTGCCGTCGCCGAGTTCCGCCGCGGTGTCGCGTCGCCGGGGGCCGACGGGCAGGTCCTTCCGGTGTGGCCACCAGTGGCGGGTCGCGTAGGCGGCGCCGACGCCGATGGCCGCGCCCGCGACGACGTCCGACGGCCAGTGCACACCGGTGTGGACCCGGCTGTACGCGACGGCCGCGGCCACGGGGAACACGGCGGCGCCGACGCCGCGGTGCTCCATGGCGGCGGCCGAGGCGAACGCGAACGCGGACGCCGCGTGCCCGGACGGGAAGGACGACGACGTCGGTCGTTTCGTCATGCGCCGGTAGACCGGCAGGAGGTCCGCGGCCGGGCGGCGGCGGGGAAAGAGGTGTTTGCCGACGGCGCTCGCGGCGAAGCTCGCGAAGCCGATGGCGGCGACACCACGCGCTCCGGACCGCCGGGTGGCGCCCTTCCCGGAGATCAGCAACGCGGCGATCGCGAACCACAGCTTGCTGTGATCGGCGGCGCGGCCGAGCGACTGGAAGCCCTTGTCCGCCCGGGTACGAGGAAGATGACCGCTGCGCCGGACGAGTTCGGCGTCGATCCGACCAACCCGGCGAAAGCGACGCCTGAACAGTGTCCGCACGGCGGAGGAGTACCGCGAACCGGCTGCGCGAAACATCATCAGTCGACGACGAACCACTGTCCGCCCTGGAACGACAGCACGGCGTCGCCGAGGTCGCTCGAGGTGAACGGGACGGCGGCACGGACCGCGGTGGCCGGGATCTGGACGGTCGTGCCCTGTGCGGTGACCTCCGCCGGGTCGACGGCCGCGGTCTTCAGCGCCGCCTTCTGCGCCGCGGACATCATGGACAGCGTCACCGGCATGGTCTGTTCGCACGGCCCGAAGCCCTGGTCCTCGGCCTGCTTCGCCGCCGGGCCCGCGATCTCGCACATCGTCGGCACGTCCTCGGCCCCGATGGCGTGCAGGAACTGTTCGTACCGCGCGATGGCGCCCTCGGTCGTGGGCCCCGCCTGCGTCGTGGTCGTGGTCGTGGTGGGGGCCGTGGTCGTCTTCGAGGCGGGCGGGCCGACCGTCGCGGTGAGGTCGAGCGTGGTCGACAGGCCCCAGTGGTCGGACTCGTGACTGACGAACCGGACCGTGTCGGTGGTGGCGACACCGCGCACGAGGATGTAGTCGATGCGCTTCGTACCGAGGTACTTGCGCTTCTCGTTGCTGGTCGGGCCCTTGTCGCGGGCGACGTCGGTGTACCCGTGGGTGTCCATGAACGCGCGGATCGCGTCGACTGTCAGCCGGTTCGGGTACGGCTGCCCCGGCACGAAGTCGATGGTCTGGTTGAAGTCGCCGGTCAGCACGGCCGGGTCCGTGTTCGCCTCGGTGACCTCCTGGATCCGCCGCACGTCCGCGGCGCGCTCCGGGTCGGGCACCTCGTCGAGCGCGAGGTGGGTGTTGTAGACGGCCACCGGGCCGGCCGCCGTGGTGATCTCGGCGCCGACGAACGACCGCCCGCCCGAGGGCAGCATGATGCCCTGGTCGGCGTTCTTCCCGTCGTCCTTCCTGCCGTCGTCGGTGAGGGGTTTCTGCGCGGTGACGCCGTCACCGATGCGGATGAGCTGCGCGTTGCCCGCGGGCACGTTCTGGTAGCCCGGCCGCGGGCCCGGCTCGCCGTCCTCGCCCTTGTAGTAGGAGGCGTCGACGGAGTACCCCCAGTTCAGCTGCCATTCCTCGCCGGTCCTTTTCCCGAGGATGTCGCGCAGCTCGCGTGCGGCGGGCAGGGCCATCTCCTGCAGGTTCGCCACGTCGCCGCGCTGGCCGAGGATGTCGTCGGCGAGGAGTTCGAAGTCGGCTGTGGTCGCGTCCGTGCCCGCCGAGTCGCCCGCGCTGTTCTTGTAGCCCATGGCGGCGTTGAGGTTCACGATCCGGACCTCGTCGTCGTGGACGGCGCCGGTGGGTCTCGCCGGCGGCGTGCTCTCCTCGCACCCGGCGACGAGGGCAGCCGCGACGGCGGTGAGCACAACCAGTTTCCTCGACACGCGCCCATCATCGGGGAGACCGGGCGCGGCCTGCCAACCGAACACACCTCTGACGGGTCTACGTGTGCGGCTCCTGTGCGGCCGGGATCTCCGTGAACGGGCGCCTCGCGACCAGATCGGCGGCCTCGGTGACCGGCAGCCCGGCCTCGACGAGCGCCGCCGTCGCGTCGCTCGCCGGGAGGGTGTTGAGCCACCGGCACACCAGGTCCGTCTGCCCCGTCTCGGTCAGCGCGCCGTGCAGTCGCAGCCGGGCCATGCCGCCGTCGGGGTAGACGTCCATGCGGACGTGGGTCACGGCGGGACCCCGCAGGCGGAAGCGGTGCCGGGTGTCGGGCTGCAGGCGGGTTCTGGGCAGCAGTTCCACCCAGTCGTCGCCGACGCGCCCGGTGAGCGACGCCCAGCCCGGCGCGTTCCCCTTGAAGTGGCTGGTGTCCAGCTCGGCCATGCGCACCACGCCCTCCGCGGCGAGCCGGACCGAGATCCAGTCGTTGTCGTCGTCGCGGCGCCGGGCGGTCTCCCAGCCCTCCCCCATCACCTGCGCGAAGCCGGGCGCGATCAGGTTCGCGGGCGAGGAGTAGAACATGTTGCTGCAGCCGTCGATCGTCGCGCCGTGTTCCAGCGCGGCGAGGTCCAGCGACGCCAGGTCGAGGAACCTCGGGTCGGCGACCGGTGTGCCGTGCACCCGCAGCCGCGCGACCCCGCCGTCGGGGTCGATGGTCAGCCGCACGTGCGTGTACCGCTGCGGGTCGGCGACGTCGAACGGGTTCTTCGTGTTGCCCAGCAAGGGAGAACGCGGCACGAGCGGTTGCCAGTCCGCGTCCGCCAGCTCCTCGGGTGACGGGTAGCCGTCCACCGACGCGCCCTCCACCCAGCAGAACGGCGGGTAGTTGCCGGTGAAGTACGCGGTGTCCACGACGATGCCGGACACCACCCCGGGCAGCCCGAGCCGGACGACGGCCTGGTCGACGCCCGGCTCGCGGCGCCTGCGGGTCTCCCAGCCGTCGTAGATCTGTCCTTTGTGGCCGAAGGTGGCGGGCTGGAACACCGGTTCCTGCGGGCGGATCAGGTTCTCCCGCTCGGCGAACAGCTCGTCGTTGGCCCACAGCACGCTGCCCCCGGCCCGGCGGGACGCGAGATCCGGTAACCCCGTGAAGTCCATCAGCGCTCCAACAGCTTCCCGTGCGGAATTTTTCCGGTGACGTCGCGGCCGCGTAACCACGTCCGCCGCACGACCCCGGTCAGTGTGCGGCCGTGATAGGCGGAGACGGCGTTGCGGTGGAACAGTTCCGCCGCGTCCACGGTGAACTCGGCGTCGGGCGCGAACACGCACAGGTCCGCGTCCCGGCCGGCGGCGATGGCACCCTTGGCGGTCAACCGGGCCAGGTCCGCGGGTGCCGCCGACATCCACCGCACCACGTCGGCCAGCGCCACCCCGCGCCGCCGCGCCTCCGTCCACACCGCGGGCAGTCCCAGCTGGAGCCCCGCGATGCCGCCCCACGCCTCGCCGAAGTCGCCGGTGCCGAAGCATTTCAGGTCGGCGGTGCACGGCGAGTGGTCGCTGACCACGCAGTCGATGACGCCGTCCGCGAGGCCCTGCCACAGCGCGTCCCGGTTGGCGGCGTCGCGGATCGGCGGGCAGCACTTGAACTGCGTGGCCCCGTCGGCGATCTCCTCGGCGGTCAGCGTGAGGTAGTGCGGGCAGGTCTCGACGGTGATCGCTACCCCGTCGCGGCGCGCGGCCGACAGCATCGGCAGCGCGCCCGCCGACGACAGGTGGAGCACGTGCACGCGGGCGCCGGTGCGCCGCGCGAGGTCTATGAGGGTGGCGATCGCGCGGTGCTCGGCCTCTTTCGGCCGGGACGCGAGGAAGTCGCGGTAGGCGCGGCCGTGCGGGTCCGGCGCGTGCTCGATGAGGTCCGGGTCCTCGGCGTGGACGATCATCAGCGCGTCGATCCCCGCCAGCACGTCGAGCGCGTCCCGCAGCTCACCCGTCGACAGGTGGCCGAACTCGTCGACGCCGGAGTGCAGCAGGAAGCACTTGAAGCCGAACACACCCGCCTCGTGCAACGCGGGCAGCCGCGCCAGGTTGCCGGGCACCGCACCGCCCCAGAAGCCGACGTCGACGTGTGTGCGGCCGAACGCGGTGGCGCGCTTGACGTCCAGCGCCGCCACGTCGGTCGTGGGCGGCACGCTGTTGAGCGGCATGTCGAGGAGCGTCGTGACCCCGCCCGCCGCGGCCGCGCGGGTGGCGGTCGCGAAGCCCTCCCACTCGGTGCGGCCGGGGTCGTTCACGTGCACGTGGGTGTCGACCAGGCCCGGCAGCAGCACCTCGTCGTCGGCGAGGTCGACGAACACGGGCCCGTCGAGCTCCGGCTCGACCGCCACGATCACGCCGTCGGCGACGCCCACGGCACCCGGCCGCTCCCCTTCCGGCGTGATCATCCTGTGCGCGCGGATGACGAGATCCGGTGGTGTCACAGGGGCTCCCGTCTGACCAGCCTGCCCAGCTCGTCCTCGGTCAGCCCGCACAGCTGCTCGACGTCGGCGGCGGACAGCGCACCGCAGTCCAGTGCCCGCCGCATGGACATCGCGAGCGCCTGCGCCGTCGCGGGTTCGTCCAGGACACCCGCGTCGGCCTTGTGGACATAGGCACGCAAGCGTTTGGCGTCGGCGGCCGCGTTGCCGAGGTAGAACGCGTAGTTGGCGGCGTAGCGGGTCACGAGCTGCGCCGGGTGCAGGTCCCAGCCCTGGTAGAAGCCGTGCGTCAGCGACCGCAGTGTGAACCCGAAATGCGTGCGCCATGCCGTGTGGACGGCATCGCGGTCGCCCACCGGCAGCACGTTCGTGGAACCGTCCGACAACCGCACCCCGGTGCCCGCGGCACTGACCTGCATGACGTGCCGCGCGAAGTCGCACGCCGCGTGACCGAGGTGCTGTTCCGAGGCGGACAGGCCACACGCGGCGGTGTAGTCGTAGGTGCCGAAGTGCAGCCCGGACACCCGGCCCTTGCCCGCGGTGATGAAGCCCGGGATGGCGAGCGCGCCCGACACGTCCACGATGGACTGCGTGGTCTCGATCTGGATCTCGAACCGCAGCCGGCCCGGCGGCAGGTCGAGCCGGTCCTCCAGCACCTCCAGGAGTTCCACCAGTATCGCGACCTGCTCGACGGCGGTCACCTTCGGGAAGGTGAGCACCAGCCCGGCGGGCACCTCGGTCAGCTCGGTGAGGAACAGGTCGAGCGTGCGCACGCCACGCTCGAACAGCTCGAACGACTTGAACCGGATGCCCACCCACGGAGTCGCCATCGTGGTGGCCAGGCCCGCGCAGCGGACCACGTCGGCGTCCTCGTCGGCGGCGGGCCGCAGGCCGTAGCCGTCCTCGAAGTCGATCCGCAGGTCCTCGACGGGTTCCCGCCGCAGCTTCGCGACCACCTTTTCGTGCACGGGTTCCGCCAGGTCGGGCGGCATGCCCAGGACCTGCGCGAACGCGTGCGGGCCGGGTGCGTGCTCCGCCAGCGCCGCGAGGGCGGCCGCGCCCCAGCGCGCGGGCAGGTCGCCGGTGACCTGGTCGGCCGGGACGTAGCACGTGTGCACGGGCTGCCGCCCGCCCGCGTCACCGGGGTAGCGCGCCGCCCGCGCGGCGTCCACCTCGGACAGCCGGCGGGCGAGCCCGGCGAGCAGCGACCCGTCCAGGGACGTGCGCACCTCAGATCCGCTCGTAGGCGGGCAGAGTCAGGAAGTCGGGGAAGTCGTCGGCCAGCGCGACCTGCTCGAACAGCTCGCACGCCGGTTCGAGGTGTGCGAGGCCGTCGAGGTCCGCGCGGACGTCGGCCAGCAGCTCACGCACCAGGTCGGCGGTGACCGTGGCACCGGTGTCGAGCTTGACGTCGTTGCGCACCCACTGCCACACCTGCGAGCGGGAGATCTCGGCGGTCGCCGCGTCCTCCATCAGGTTGTGGATCGCGGCCGCGCCGTTGCCGCCCAGCCAGGACGCGAGGTAGCGGACGCCGACGTCGACCGCGGCCCGCAGGCCCGCGGCGGTGGTGTTGCCGGGGGTCGACCTGACGTCGAGCAACTGGTCGGCGGTGACGGACACGTCCTCGCGGAGCTTGCCGAGCTGGTTCGGGTCGTCGCCGAGGACAGCCGTGAACTCCTCGTCGCAGATGGACACCAGGTCGGGGTGCGCGACCCACGAGCCGTCGAACCCGTCGCCCGCCTCGCGCCGCTTGTCGTCGTGCACCTTGGCGAGCGCCTTCTCGGTGACCTCGGGGTCGCGGCGGTTCGGGATGAACGCGGCCATGCCACCCATCGCGAACGCGCCCCGCTTGTGGCAGGTGCGGACCAGCAGCTCGGTGTAGGCCCGCATGAACGGCGCGGTCATGGTGACGTCGTTGCGGTCGGGCAGCGTGAAGTCGGCACCCGCGTCGCGGAAGTACTTGATGATGCTGAACAGGTAGTCCCAGCGGCCCGCGTTGAGGCCCGAGGCGTGGTCGCGCAGCTCGTAGAGGATCTCCTCCATCTCGAACGCGGCCGGGATCGTCTCGATGAGGACGGTGGCGCGGACCGTGCCGTGCGGGATGCCGAGGGTTTCCTGGGCGTGGGTGAAGACGTCGTTCCAGAGGCGTGCCTCGAGGTGCGACTCCATCTTGGGGAGGTAGAAGTACGGGCCGCTGCCGCGGGTGAGCAGTTCCCGCGCGTTGTGGAAGAAGTAGAGGCCGAAGTCGACCAGTGCGCCGACCGCCCGGCGGCCGTTCACCTCGATGTGCCGCTCGTCGAGGTGCCAGCCGCGGGGCCGCATCACGATGACGGCGTGCTCGTCGCCCTTGAGCGCGTACTCCTTGCCCTCGGGCGAGGTGAACGCGATGGTCTTGCGGACCGCGTCGGCGAGGTTGACCTGCCCGCCGACCACGTTCTCCCAGTGCGGGGTGTTGGCGTCCTCCAGGTCGGCGAGCCACACCTTGGCGCCGGAGTTGAGCGCGTTGATCGCCATCTTCCGCTCGGTCGGCCCGGTGATCTCCACCCGGCGGTCCCGCAGGTCGGCGGGCGCTTCCGCGACCCGCCACTCGGACTCGCGGACGTCGCGGGTGCCGTCGAGGAAGTCCAGCCTGCCGGTCCGGGACGCCTCCTCGCGGCGCGTCGCGCGGGCTGCCAGCAGCTCGTCGCGCCGGGCGGCGAACCGCTCGTGCAGACCGCCGAGGAACTCCAGCGCCTCGGGGGTGAGAATCTCCTCGCTTCGCTCGACGGCACCGCCGAGCACCTGGATGTCGACCATGACCTACACCCTAGGTCCCCCATGCCCTGAAAGACGCTCTCGGGACGCTCAACGTCCCGAAAGCGTCTTTCAGGGCGTTCACCAGCGGCCGTGGTGGACGACCTCGTCGACCGGGCGGCGGGTGCGGCTCTTCGGGGAGCCGGACTGCTCGGGTTCGTCGGAGTAGCCGATGGCGATCGCGCCGATCGGCTCGTGGTCGTCGGGGACGCCGTAGCGCTCGCGGAACGGGCCCACGTCCTCGGGCTGGATGCCGAAGTACAGCGCGCCGAGGCCCTGGTCGACGGCCGTCTGCAGGATCAGCAGCGTGGCCATGCCGGTGTCGATGTGCCAGAACGGGACGGGCCAGCGGGCCTCGTCGCGGTCGGTCCAGCCCTTGTCCGGCTCGGCGTAGCGGTCCAGGTACACCCGCTTGCACGACAACGGCACGATCAGCAGCGGCGCGGTGGACACCCCGTTGCCGTGCGGGCGCAGCGCCCAGAACTTCGCCAGGTCCTCGCCTTGGAGCACGAGGAACGCCTGCCCCTGCGAGAACCCGGCGGACGGGCCGCGGGTCGCGTTGTGCAGGATCCGGTCGAGGACCTCCTTCGGCACCGGGCGGTCGGCCTGGAAGCGGCGGACCATCCTGCGCTTGCGGACGACGTCCTGGAACTCCATCGAAGCCCCTCTCAGTTCAGCAGCGCGTCGACGAACGCGCCCGGCTCGAACGGCGCCAGGTCGTCGGCGCCCTCGCCGAGCCCGACCAGCTTGACCGGCACGCCCAGCTCGCGCTGCACCTGGAAGACGATGCCGCCCTTCGCGGTGCCGTCGAGCTTGGTGAGCACGATGCCGGTGATGTCGACGACCTCGGCGAACACGCGGGCCTGGGTGAGGCCGTTCTGGCCGGTGGTGGCGTCGAGGACCAGCAGGACCTCGTCGACCTTGGTCTGCTTCTCGACGACCCGCTTGACCTTGCCCAGCTCGTCCATCAGGCCGGTCTTGGTGTGCAGGCGGCCCGCGGTGTCGACGAGGACCGCGTCGACACCGGTCTCGACGCCGCGCTTGACGGAGTCGAACGCGACGGCGGCCGGGTCGGCGCCTTCCTTGCCGCGCACGACCTCGGCCCCGACCCGCTCGGCCCAGGTGGCGAGCTGTTCGACGGCCGCGGCGCGGAACGTGTCGGCCGCGCCGAGCATGACCGTGCGCCCGTCGGCGACGAGCACCCGGGCGAGCTTGCCGGTGGTGGTGGTCTTCCCGGTGCCGTTGACGCCGGTGACGAGCACGACCGCGGGCAGCTTCGTACCGTTGTCCTCGTGCGGGAGCGCGCGGACGGCCCGGTCCATGTCGGGGTGCAGCGCGTCGACGAGCACGTCGCGCAGGAGCGTGCGGGCCTCGTCGGCGGTGCGTACCTTGCGGCTGACCAGCTCCTCTCGGAGCCGCTCGACGATCTCGGTGGTGGTGGCGGCGCCCAGGTCGGCGAGCAGCAGGGTGTCCTCGACCTCGGTCCAGGAGTCCTCGTCCAGGTCACCGGCGCCGAGCAGCCCAAGCAGGCCCTGCCCGAAGGCGGAGCGGGAACGGGAGAGACGGCCACGCAGCCGCTCCAGCCGTCCGGCGGTGGGCTCGATCTCCTCGATCGGGGCGGGTGGCTCGGTCGGCGCGACCTCGTCGACGACCGCGGGCTCGGCCGGGACGACCTCGGGGCCCGCTTCGACGGCGGCCTCGGCCTGCGCGGGCGCGACCTCCTCGACCGGCTCGGGTTCGGTGACCGGTTCGTCGGCTGCCGGCTCGGGCTCCGGCTTCTTCGGCGGGGCGGCCGTCTTGGGTCCGCCCTGTGTGAAGCTGATGCCGCTGCCCGCCTGGTAGCCACCCTTGGCGGGCTTCTCCTCGACCTGCGGCTTCTCCGTCAGGTTGATCCGCCGCCGCCGGTTCAGCACCACGCCCGCGACCACGGCGAGCGCGAGCAGCACGACAACGGCGACGATGATCACGATCACGGTGCTCGACACGTCGCCATCCTCGCATCACCCCACGACGGGGTCGTCAGCGGCGATGAGTTTTCCGGACGGACGTGGTCCACATCGTCACATCACGACCGAGGAGTGACCGATGGCACCTGTAACCGAACTCGACCCGCGGTACAGCGAGATCACCGAGGCCTTCCCGTGGCCGGAGGCGCGGGAGCTGCTGGTGCGCGCGGAACTGTGCTGGCTGTCCACTGTCCGCCCGGACGGTCGGCCGCACGTCACCCCGCTGCCCGCGGTCTGGCACGACGGCGCGCCGCACATCGGCACCGGCCCCGACGAGCGCAAGGCCCGCAACCTCGCGGACAACCCGCACTGCGTGCTGACCACCGGCAAGAACGAGCACTGGACCGGGGTGGACGTCGTGCTGGAGGGCACCGCCCACCGGATCACCGACGACGCCACGCTGCGCGAGCTGGCCACGGCCTGGACGGCGAAGTACGGCAGCTTCTGGACCTACGACGTCGCGGACGGCATGTTCCGCCACGCGGACGGCGGCGGCGCGATGGTGTTCCGGATCGAACCGGTCGTCGCGTTCGCCTTCACCAAGGGCAAGGGGAACTTCGGCCAGACCCGCTACCGCTTCTGACCGGTCAGCGGGCGAAACGACTGTCTCCACTCCAGTCGATCTGTCACGCATCCGATCCGGAAGGCCGCCATGCCCGTGCGTCCGGCCGCCATGCGGTGGTGGAGGAGGATGAAGTCGGGACGTTGTGACTGCATGTCGATCCATTGGGGCGCCGGTGTGACCGGATCACCGACGTTTCGTCGAGCGTCAATGCGGTGGTTGGTCGGCTCACTCCGCACTCACCACATCGAGAGCGGCCCGGACCGGAACGAAGACGCCGAGATCGCGCGCGAAAGCGAGGAGTTGGCCGGGACGCGCGTCACCGCGACGCAGATAACGGCGCATAGCGCCGAACGCCAGCGATTCACCCAAGCGGTGACGAAGACGCATGACGTCGACGATGGTCCGCTCGGGGCCGTAGACACGGGCATTCTCACCCGGCGCGGCTTCCACCATGGACACGCCCACTTCGAACGTCGCTTCGGCGAACCGGAAAATCTCGGTCGGCGGATGGTCGATGCGGGGCGGTCGGCTCGGTCGTGGCACGGCGATCTGCACCGCGGAAGGGATCTCATCGGTCATGTCGTGCACGACCAGCGCGGAAACGCAACACACGACGGCGACCGGAGCGCGGTAGGCGACCGCGAGCAGGTCCGGCCAGCGCGGCGGAGGTGCGTCAGCCTGCCGAAACACACCACGGGACAGTTCGACGAAGCCCCCGTCGTCGCGCAACCGGTACAGGTCACGCGGATGGAGTCCGAACCCGCGCGCGGTTTGCGTGGTGAAGGTCCGCGGCAGCGAACGGGTCGGGGGGGGGGGGGGGGGCCCGCCCCCCCCCCCCCCCCCCCCCCACCAACACAACCCACACCCACGACAAACCCCACCCCCCCCACGGGAGCAACACGTAAAACAAA
>NZ_JBITMQ010000008.1:0-64872 GCF_044466355.1 Actinophytocola sp. NPDC049390 | reverse complement strand
TGGTTGTGGTGTTTTTTTCCGCATTGGGGCCGGTCCCGGTTTTGCGGCGGCCCGGGGGGGGGGGGGGGCGGCGCGGGGGGGGCGCCCCCGGGGGGGGCGGGGGGGGGGGGCGCCCCCCCCCCCCCCCACCCGCTGAGCTACTTCAGCACCCCTGCCGTGAGACCCGCCTGCACCTGCTTCTGGAACAGGATGTACACGATCAGCACCGGCAGCAGCGCGATCACCAGACCGGCGAACAACGCCGTCCAGTCGCCGCGATAGCCCTGGCTGATCGCCAGCGACGCCAGGCCCTGCGCGAGGACCTTCTTCTCCGGGTCGTTCATCAGCACCACCGGCAGCACGTACTGGTTCCAGTGCCCCAGCACGTTGAACAGGCCGATGCTGATCAGCCCCGGCTTGGCCATCGGCAGCATCACCCGGAAGAACAGCCCGAAGTGCGAGCAGCCGTCCACGATGGCCGCCTCGGCGATCGACGTCGGCTGGGTGCGGAAGAACGCGGTCAGGAAGAACACCGTGAACGGCATCGAGAACGCCACGTACACCAGCGCCAGCGACACGAGGCTGTTCAGCCCGAGGAACTCGCCGATCCCGGGGATCGTCCCCAGGTTGCGCACCACGAAGAACAGCGGCACCAGCGCCAGGAACAGCGGGAAGATCATCCCGCCGACGAACGCGAAGTAGATCACCCGGTTGCCGGGGAAGGAGTACCGCGACAGCACGTAGGCCGCCATGGCGCCGAGCAGCATGGTGAGCGGCACCGAGATGACCACCACGATCACGCTGTTGACGAAGTACTGCCCGATGTTGGCGACCGTCCACGCACGCGCGAAGTTGTCGAACCTCGCCACCGCGGGCAGGCCCCACGGGTCGGACAGGAACTCCGTGTTCGTCTTGAACGACGACACGACCGCCCACAACAGCGGCAACACCGTGATCAGGCCCCAGAACAGCAGGAAACCGCCGTTCAGCAGGTTGAGGGCACCCGCGCCCGCCCCGCTGCCCGGGCGCCGGGGCGCCGGGGCGTCCGCGACCGGTCGTTCGACAGTCGTCGTCATGACAGCTCCACCCGTTCGCGCCGGGCCACCCGCAGGAACAGCACCGCGACGACCAGGGTCAGTACCAGCAGGACCACGCCCAGCGCGGAGGCCTGACCGAACCGGTAGTCGTTGAACGCGGTGCGGTACAACGCCACGCCGAGCACGTCGCCCGCGCGTGACGGGCCGCCCGCGATCCCCAGCATGATGTGGACGAACGCGAACGCGTCCATGGCCTGGATCGCCAGGTACACCCAGCCGACCTGCACGGTGTCCCACACCAGCGGCAGCGTCACGTGCCGGAAGGTGGTGTACTGGTTGGCCCCGTCGAGCAGCGCCGCCTCGTAGATGTCCTTGGGGATGGACTGCATCGCCGCCGAGAACAGCACCACGTAGAACCCGACGAACGACCAGATCATCACCAGCACGACGCACCAGAACGCGAAGTCCGGGTCACCGAGCCACGGGATGGCGAGCGAGTCGAGGCCGACCGCGCGCAGGAAGCCGTTGAGGATGCCACCCGCCTCGGTCGGGGCGAAGACGTACTTGAACAGCACGCCGACGATCGCCACCGACAGCACCTGCGGGAAGAAGTACACGACCTTGTAGATCCCGGACCCGCGCACGCCCTCGACGCCGGACTTGCCGCGCCGCCCCACGTTCAGCATCGACGCGAAGAACAGTCCCAACAGGACGGTCACCGCGGGCACGACGACCAGCAGGATGACGTTGTTCTTCAAGGCCACCAGGAACTGGGCGTCGTTGAACAGCTTCACGTAGTTGTCGAAGCCGACCCACTTCTGGTTCGCCGTCAGACCGGTCCAGTCCGTCAGCGAGATGTAGATCGCCTGCAGGTACGGGGACACCACGAACAACCCGTAGAGCCCCACCGGCACCAGCAGGAAGACCACGATGAACAGGTACTTGCCGTGCTGCAGGGCGGGCCCCGGTTTCGAGACCCGCCCGCGTACAGCCTGCTTCCGCGCCACCGCTAACGCGTGTACTTCGTGATGGAGTCGTCGTCGCGGACCGCCTTGGCCTCCGCCTCCATGCCCGCGCAGAACTCGTCGACCGACTTGCGGCCACCGAGCAGGTCACCCATCTGGGTGTTGATGCCCGGGTTCCACATCTTCCCGTACCAGGTGTTGTACATCCAGTTGACGACGTTGTCGCCGGCCGCGGTCAGCGCGGCGCTCGCCGACGTCAGGCCGACGGGCAGCTTGACGCCGTCCGCGGAGCCCTGCACGACCGAGAGGCTGGAGACCTGCTCGGTGAAGCCCTTCGCGCCCTCCTTGGAGAGCATGATCCGCATGTACTCCAGGCCACCGCGCGGGTTCTTCGCCTGCTTCGGCACGATGTAGGGCTCGCCCGGCGACGCGTGCAGCGCCTCGAACGGCAGCGCCGAGTCGTCGGACAGCAGCGGCTCCGGCGCGAACGCGATCTCGAAGCCCTCCGGCGTGGCGTCCTTCTGCTCGCTCTCCAGCCACGAGCCACACGGGACGAACGCCGCCTTGCCCGCGCTCCACGCGTTCTGGGCCTGGATGTGGTCCATGCCCTCGGTGCCGGACAGGAAGTACCCGGCCTGGCGCAGCCCGAGGAGCGCGTTGGCGGACTCCTTGATCGCCTCGTGCTGCCAGGCGCCTTCCTTCAGGTTGTCGACGTCCTTCAGGATGTCCGGGCCCGCGAGCTTGGCGGCCATGGTGAGCAGGGCCCACGTCATGTACCGGGAGTGGACGCCTGGGTAGGCCCACGGCGCGATGCCGGCGGCCTTGATGTCCTTCGACAGGTCCAGCATGTCCTGCCACGTCTTCGGCGCGGCCCAGCCCTTGTCGTCGAAGAGCGTCTTGTTGTACCAGAGGCCGAAGACGGTGAGCGCCATGTGCATGACGTAGGGCTTGTCACCGAACGTGCCCTGCTCGACGGCGCCGGGCACGAGGGTGTCGCGCACCTTCTTGGCGGGGTCGTCCCAGCTCGGGGCGTTGAAGAGGTCCGTGAGGTCGTACAGCTGGTCGTCGGACACCAGCTGGCCGAGGGGGATCTGCCCGTCACCGGAGTCGTTCACGAAGTCCGGCGGGTTGCCGCCGACGAAGCGGGACTGGAGCGCACCGGCGATGTCGACCTCGGCCTTGTGCTTGATCTCCGCGTCCGGGTACTTCTTCTTGTACATCGGCTCGTGGACGTCGGTGGCGTACTTGTCACCGAACCCGCCGTTGAAGATGTAGACCTCAAGGGGCTGGTCGGTCGGCACACCGAGCGGGTTGTCGGCGGACTTCTCGCCCTCGGTCTGTTCCTGACCGCCGCCGGAGGTGGCGCATCCGGCGAGGAACCCGGTCCCCGGCAGCACGAGCGCGCCGGTGGCGAGTGCCCCCCGCAGGAAGTTCCTCCTGCTCCAATCTGCCGAAAAACTGCTCATGCTCGCTCCTCGTGGTCATGGCGACGTTGCCGCTGGAGAACCCGCCCCCGACAGCAGGGTGACACATTATCGCCCTGGTCTATACCTTCGGCCGCCAAGACTCAACCATTCTGGACATCGATTTGGTCAAGAACTAACCTCACGTCTTGCGTGGTGCCGCGGTGTCCATTAGCCACAGACCCGTGACTTCGTGCCGGGTGATCGGACTGCTGTCCGGAACGTCCATGGACGGCGTGGACGTGGCCGTCGCCGAACTGCGGCTGGCTGGTGACACCGTCGAGCTGGTGCCCGTCGGGCACACCGAACTGCCGTATCCGGCCGAGCTGCGCACCGCGCTGCTCGGCGTGCTGCCGCCGAACGAGACCACCGCCGAGCAGGTCTGCAAGCTCGACACCGCCGTCGGCCAGGCATTCGCGGCGGCTGCCGGGCACGCGTTCGCCACGCTCGCGGACGGCCGCGCCGACCTCGTCGCGTCGCTCGGGCAGACGGTCTACCACTGGGTCGAGGGCGACCGCGCGCTCGGCACGCTGCAACTCGGCCAGCCCGCGTGGATCGCGGAGGCGACCGGCCTGCCCGTCGTGTCCGACCTGCGCGCCCGCGACATCGCCGCGGGCGGGCACGGCGCGCCACTCGCCGGTGTCCTCGACCAGCTGTGGCTGCGCGACGGCACGGAAACCCAGGCGGCGCTGAACATCGGCGGGATCGCCAACATCACCGTCGTGGCGCCCGGCAAGCCCGCGCTCGCGTTCGACACCGGCCCCGGCAACGCGTTGCTCGACGCGGCCGCGCGGATGATCTCGGGCGGCGTGTGGCACCAGGACGTCGACGGCGACCTCGCCGCGCAGGGCTCGGTCGTGCCCGAGTTGCTGGACGTCCTGCGCGCCGACCCGTACTACGCGCTCGCCCCGCCGAAGTCCACCGGCAAGGAGCACTTCCACGAAGGGCACCTCACCTCGGCGCTCGAGAAGGTCGGCCACGTCGCGGGCGACGACCTGCTGGCCACGCTCGTGGAGCTGACCGCGACCACCGTCGCCGACGCGTGCGCCGCGCACGGCGTGACCAGGGTGGTCGCGTCCGGTGGCGGCGTGCGCAACCCGACGCTGATGGCGGCGCTCCGTCGGCGGCTCGACCCGGCCACGCTCGTCACGAGCGACACGCTCGGCCTGCCGTCCGAGGCCAAGGAGGCCTACCTGACGGCGCTGCTCGGCTTCCTGACCTGGGCGGGTTCGCCCGCCGACACGACCGGCACCACGGGTGCCCGCGGCGCCCGGCTGCTCGGCACCCTCACCCCGGGCAGCGGCCCGCTGCGGCTGCCCGCACCCGCGACAACCCAGGTCACGCGCCTGCGCGTGCGTGACAACGTGACCGAGAAGGTGGGAGAGACCCATGCGCGCGCTTGACGTCGCGATCATCGTGATCTTCCTGATCGGGATGCCGCTGCTCGGCGTCCTGATCGGCGGGCGGCAGAAGTCGTCGACCGACTACTTCGTCAGCGAGAAGAAGATCTCGTGGTGGGTCGTGTGCCTGTCGGTGGTGTCGGCGGAGACATCGACGCTGACCGTGCTGTCGGTGCCGGTGGTGGCCTACCTGGCGCCACCCGCGGCCGGTGGCATGACGTACCTGACGCTCGCGCTCGGCTACATCGTCGGGCGGATCGTGGTGTCGTTCGTGCTGCTGCCGCGGTACGTCGCCGGGGACCTGGTGACGGCCTACGCGTTCCTGGGCAAGCGGTACGGCAACGGCATGCGCGCGACCGCGTCGGTGACGTTCCAGTTCACGCGGCTGCTCGCGGACGGCATCCGGCTGTTCGCCACCGCCATCCCGATCAAGGTGGTGCTCGCCGCGTACGGCGTACACGCCTCGTACTGGGCGATCGTGATCGTGCTGGGCATCGCGATGGTGTTCTACACGTTCGTCGGCGGTGTCCGCGCGGTCGTGTGGGTCGACGCGATCCAGATGCTCTGGTACGTCCTCGGCGGCATCATCGTGGTCGTCGCGCTGGCGAACGCGTTGCCGTCCGGGTGGTTCGGCGACGCCGTCGCCGCGTCGAAGTTCCAGCTGTTCGACTTCAGCTCCGACCCGCTGACCGGTGGTTTCCCGTTCCTGGCCGCCTTCTTCGGTGGCGCGCTGCTGGCCATGGCGTCCCACGGCGTCGACCAGCTGATCGTGCAGCGGCTCATGTCGACCCGCGACGTGCGCGCGGCGCAGAAGGCGCTGGTCGCGAGCGGCGTCGTGGTGTTCCTGCAGTTCGCGTTCTTCCTGTTCATCGGCGTGATGATGTGGGCGTTCTACGCCGCGGCGGTGCCGACGGACCCGACGGCCGACGGCGGTCTCGGGCTGGGCAACAAGGACGAGCTGTTCGCGAACTTCATCGTGACCGAGCTGCCGTCCGGCCTCTCGGGCTTCGTGATCGCGGGCATCCTGGCGGCCGCGCTGTCCTCGTCGCTGGGCGCGCTGGCGTCGGCGACCGTGACCGACGTGTACGAGCGGATCTCCCGCCGGACGCTGTCCGACACCGACCGGTTGCGGCTCGGCCGGATCTGGACCGTCGTGTGGGCGGGCCTGCTGATCGTGTGCGCCGGGCTGTTCGCGACGGCCAACCGGACCACGGCCGACCCGATCGTCGTGCAGGCGCTCGGTATCACCGGCTACACGTACGGCGCGCTGCTCGGCGCGTTCCTGCTGGGGCTGATCGTCAAGCGGGCCAGGCAGTTCGACGGACTGGTCGCGTTCATCGTGACGGTCGCGGTGATGACGTTCGTGATCCTCGGCGTGAAGTTCGTCGGCCCGTCGGCCGCGGCCGACCCCGTGGCGAACGGGTACGCGGAGTGGACGTCGATCCGCGTCGACTTCTCGGCCGCCGTGCCCGCGGAGGGCGTGCGGACGCTGACCAGCTGGTGGTACACCCCGCTCGGCGTCATCGTGACGCTGGTGGTCGGCGGCCTGCTGTCGCTGCGCCACCCGCGACGGCCGGAACCGGACACCGAGGAGGCCGCCGCCGCGAAAGCCGCCTGATCGCCGGTACGTTCGGCGCACGGGGTGCTGGACGGGTCACCTGCTGCGCGGCGACGGCTGGCTCGTCGGCGGCAGCGGGTTCGCCGACACCCTCCGCGCGCGGGAACCGCACCCGGTGCAGGTGGAAGGACTCGTCAACGCGGGACTGGTCATCGACATGGACCGCGAGGCGATGGGTTACTGGACGCCGGACCGGGTGCCCGCGCGGCTGGTCGCGGACATCCAGAGCGCCTGGCCGGGCTGGGAGGTGCGACGGCTGCGGTACGGCCTGGCCGAGCACCTCGCCGTGACCGGCCGCCGCGACGACGACCTGCTGGTCGCCCACGAGAGGGCCGCCCCCGAATGGGACGCCGCGCGCCGCGCTCTCCAACCCGACCCACGTCTGGTGCGCTAGGTCGCCGAGCGGGCCTTGTGCGCGGCGGTGCGGGCGGCCTTCGCGACCTGCTTGTCCGGGTGGTGGTTGCCGACGAGGGTGAGGACCTCGTAGGTCTCCGGGTGCGGCAGGCGCCACGCGGCCGTCAGGACCTCCTCTTCCCGCCCGGGCGGGACGACCGACCCCCACAGCTCCTCGACCGCGTGCTCGTCGTAGGCGCCGAGCTGGTCGGCGGTCGCGGCGAGCAGGTCGATCGCCAGCCACGCGATGTCCGCCGGTGCCGGGCCACGTGCCAGCGCGACCAGGGCGTACGGGCGCAGCACGTCGTTGTCCAGCACCGACTCCCACGGCGTGTCCGGCACCTCGCCCAGCACGGTCATCGCGTGCACGCGGGCCTCCGGCTGGGCGTCGGCGGCCGCGGCGAGCAGGTCGGCCGCGTTGTGCCGGGCCAGCCACTCGGACGTCAGGCCGGCGAGTTCCACCTCGGTGAGGCCGCCGACCGCGGACAGGAGGTCGGCCGCCGTCATGTCCTGCAGCGCGGGCAGGAGCGGGATCTCGATGCCGCCCTCGACCAGTTCCTCCCGCATCGCGAGCAGGCCGAGCGGGGTCAGGCGGACCACGTCGTCGTCGACGGCGATCGCGCCGTGTCCGGTCAGGCGGGTCAGCAGCACGTCGACCGGGTCACCATGGGCCGCGAGCCACGCGTCCCACGCCGTGTCGTCCTCCGCGTGCTCGGTCGCGATCTCCGCCGCCATAGCACGCAGGTCGGCGAGCGGCACGCCCGCGGAGCGGGTGAGGAACAGCGGCAGCACCAGCGAGCCCAGCCCGTCGAACTCGAGGTTCTCCTCGCCCGCCAGCTCGGCGTCGATCTCCACGCTCGCCAGCGTCTGTGTGAACGCGGCCGTCCACGTGCCGACGTCCTCGGCGTCGTCGCCGGTCGGCCACAGGTCCGGGTTCGCGTCGGCTTCGCCGTCGTGCTCGGACAGCACGACCAGGTCGGTCGCGAGCGCCACCTCCCAGCACAGCAACAGCTCCGCCGGGCCGACACCGAGCAGCTCGGCGGCCTCGGCCGCGTCCGCCTCGGTCAGGTCACCCTCGTCGGTGACCTTCCGCCGCTCCCCCACCCACGCGGTGAGCGCGCCGACACGCCGCAGCAGCCCGCTCTCCCGCGCGGCCGCGGCAAGCTCGGCGATCGGGGGCACCCGCAGCGCGGGCAGCTGTTCCGGCAGGCCGAGCAGCTCGGCGAGGTTCTCGAGGTCCTCGAGGTCGCCGAGGTCATCGAGGTCGAGGTCGTCCGGGTCGACGGTCATGGGCACAACCTAGTGCCGGGCCGGGTCAGGACGCTGGTCGGTGTGCGACGGCCGCCGCCAGGTCTGCCTGGTAGCTGACGAGTTCCTCGCTCAGCACGAAGCCCAGCTTGGTGAACATGCGCTCCGACGGGTCGTTCCCGGCCCGGATCAGCGCCGCCGCCCGGTCGCGGACCCCGTCGCGGGCGGCGAGCTCGCCGAGCAGCCGCCGCACCAGCGACCGGCCGACCCCGCACGACCGCGCGTCCTCGGTCACGCCGACGACGTCGACGTAGTACTCCTCCGCCTGCGTGTACCCGCCCGCGTACCCGAGCAGCCCGTTCTCCCCCACCAGCACGACCACCGAGTGCCGTTCCCCGGCGACGAGCTGGGCGCCGGTGGTCGGCGCGCCGGGGAAGCACCGGTCGTGGAGCTGGGCGACGGCGGCCCGGACCGCCGGTTCGGGCGGCAGCGGGACGACGCGGTCGTCGGGGCTGTGGCGGACGAGGAGGCTGCGCAGTGGCGCGGCGGTGAGGGTGAAGCAGCGGGTGGTCATGCGGGCGGCGATCCCGTGGCGGCCCGCGAAGTCGGCGAGCAGCCGGTTCTCGCGGTGACCGAACAGTTCGAGGGTGCGCACGCCCGCGAGCGCGGGTAGCCGGTGCGCGTGGGTGAGCATCGCGTCGGCGGTGGCCTGCCACAGGTTGCCCGCGGCCGGGTGGTTGGCGGGCACGTCCACGTACGGGCCGTACAGGTAGGCACGCCGTTGCCCGGTGTCGACCTCGACGGTCAGGGTGCCGCGCAGGCGACCGCCCTGGTCGACGGCGACGACGGCGCAGTCGGGCCATCGGGGCTCGATCTCCGCCAGCTCTTCCGCCACCTCCCGCGCGGTCTCGCCGTGGAAGGCGATCCGGTGCGCCGGGTCCTGCTGGAGTCGCGCGACCAGTGCGATCACGGCCTCCAGATCGACCGGGGTCGCGGTACGAACGTCATACATGTCCGAAATCCTTGACCGCCGCACCCACTCCGCGCTAACGCATTTCTGCCCACTTGGGCGGCACCCGGTGACCGACCGGGCACAACTGTCCAGTTGATGCCCATCCGTTACGTCGCCTGGCGAAAGTTGATCCATACTGGCTCGTCGTCATCGTCCACGCTGGACGGTCCCCACTATCTCGATCGAAAGACCGGTGTTACTGATGGCTGAGTTCGATGTCAAGCGGGTTTCGACCCTGGAATGGGCGGGCATCGGTGCCGGCCTCGCAGCGTTCATCTTCAGCTTCCTCCCCTGGGCCTCGGTGGACCTCGGGGACGACGGCATGCTTGGCGCGATGGGCATCGACACGTCCGTGAGCGCCTGGGGCGCGGCGTTCCTGGGCTGGTTCCCCATCCTGCTGCTCATGGCGGCCGGCGTCGTCGTCTTCCTCCCGCACGTCGGTGTCGAGGTCCCGAGGCAGACGCTGTCCTGGCTCATCCTCTCCGGCGTCGCCACGCTGCTGATCCTCCTGAGGCTGCTCACGCTCGGCCAGTTCGTCTCGCCGGGTTTCGGGCTGTTCCTCGGCCTGATCGCCGCGATCGTGTCCGGTGTGGCCGCCTTGCTCGTCTACCGCGCAGAACCGAAGCCCGCCGCGGGCCCGGCCACCGCCTGACACGGCAACACGAAACGCCCCCTCCGAGCCAGGACGGGGGCGTTTCGCTGTCAGCTCTGGGGCGCCGGTTCCGGTGCCAGTGCCCGCTCGGGCTCGCCGGGAGGCTGGGGGGCGCTCCCCCGAGGTTTCGGGTTGTCCTCGCCGTGCATGCGCTGCGAGATCACCTGGGTGATGCCGTCACCGCGCATGCTGACGCCGTACAGGGCGTCGGCGATGTCCATGGTCGGCTTCTGGTGGGTGATGATGATCAGCTGCGAGTTGTGCCGGAGCTCCTGCAGCAGACCGATCAACCGGCGCATGTTCGCGTCGTCGAGCGCCGCCTCCACCTCGTCCATCACGTAGAACGGCGAGGGGCGGGCGCGGAAGATCGCGACCAGCATGCCGACGGCCACGAGCGACTTCTCGCCACCGGACAGCAGCGACAGCCGCTTGATCTTCTTGCCGGGCGGGCGGGCCTCGACGTCGACGCCGGTGGTCAGCATGTCCTCCGGCTCGGTGAGGATCATGCGGCCCTCGCCGCCGGGGAACAGCGTCGAGAAGACGGTCTCGAACTCGCGGGCCACGTCGTGGTACGCGGACGTGAACACCTCGAGGATCTTGTCGTCGACCTCCTTGACGACGGTCAGCAGGTCACGCCGGGTGGCCTTCAGGTCCTCCAGCTGCGTGGACAGGAACTTGTAGCGCTCCTCCAGCGCCGCGAACTCCTCCAGCGCGAGCGGGTTCACCTTGCCCAGCAGCGTGAGGTCGCGCTCGGCGCGCTTGGCCCGCCGCTCCTGCGCCGCACGCTGGTACGGGATCGGCTGCGGCTCGCTGACGGTCTCGCCCGCCTCCTTCGCCGCCTCGTACTCGGCGATCTCGGCGGGTGACGGCGGCACCGGCACGTCCGGGCCGTACTCGGCGACCAGGTCGTCGAGGCCGATGCCGAAGCTCTCCGCGATCTTCGTCTCGAGCTGTTCGAGGCGCATCCGCTGCTCGGCACGCAGCACCTCGTCGCGGTGCACGGCGTCGGTCAGCTTCTCCAGCTCGGTCGACAGCTCACGGACCCGGTTGCGGACCTCCTGCAGCACCCGTTCGCGGTCGTACCGCTCGGCCTGCACGGTGTCCCGCTCGCGGGCGGCGGCCTGCAGCGACTGCGCGATCCGCTCCAGCGCCAGCTCACCGTTCTCCACGACCGCGCGTGCCACAGCGGCACCGTGGGCCCGCTGTGCCATGGCGCGCCGCGCGCGTTCGCGGGCCTCCCGTTCGGCACGCGCGGCCCGCCGCAGCTCCTCGGCCTTGCCGTAGAGCGCCCGGTGCCGCTCCTCCGCGGTACGCAGGGACAGGCGCGCGTCCATCTCCTGCTGGCGGGCGGTGGCCAGCGCGGCCGACGCCTCGTCGCGTTCGGCGGTGTCGGGCTCGTCCTCCAGCACGGTCTCGTCCTCGGCGACGGCCAGGCGCTCCTCCAGCTCGGCGAGCTTGAGCAGCGCCTCCTCCCGCGCCTGCTCGACCTTGGCCCGCTGGTTCTGCACGCGCTCGGCCTCGGCCTGCGCGGACCGGACCGCGGAGCGCAGGCTCGACAGCCGCTCGGCGGACCGGGCGGCGCGGACCTTCGCCTCGTTCCTGGCCTCCGCGGAGGCCTGCGCCTCCTGCATGCGGGTCGTCGCCTCGGCGCGGGCACCGGCCAGCGCGGCGGACGCCCGTTCCGCGGCGGCCTCGGCGGCGGCGAGCTTCTCGTTGGCCTCGTCGACCGCGGCCTGCACCTCGATCACGCTCTGCGTGGACGTGGTGCCGCCGACCGCCCAGTGCGCCCCGAGCACGTCGCCGTCGTGCGTGACGGCCCGGACCGACGGGTGCGCGTCGACGATCAGCCGCGCGATCGGCAACGACTCCACGACCACGACCCGGTCGAGCGCCTTCGCGACCGCGGGCCGCAGCGCCTCGGGCGCACGCACCAGGTCGACCGCCCAGCGGGCGCCGTGCGGGAGGGAAGGCCAGCCGGACCGGTCGTGCTCGCCGTACCCACCGACCACGATGCCCGCGCGGCCCGCGTCGGAGCCACGCAGCAGTTCGAGCGCGGCGACGGCGTCGTCGCCGGTCGCGACGGCCACCGCGTCCGCGACCGGTCCCAGCGCGGCGGCCAGCGCGGCCTCGGCACCCGGCTCGACGGTCAGCAGCGCGGCCACCGACCCCAGCAGGCCGGGCAGGCGGTCCCCGGCGGCGAGCAGCACACCCGCGCCGTCCTTGCGGTTCAGGCCCATCGACAGCGCGTCGACGCGTGCCTTCCACGACGCGATGTCCTTCTCGGCGGTGCGCTCGGCCCGCACCAGCTCCTCGACCCGGGCCTGCGCCGCCTTCTGCGCCTCGACGGCACGCTGGTGGCGGTCGGCGAGACCGGCGTCACCGGAGTCCTCGATGCCGGTCTCCTCCTGCGCCTCGGCCAGCTCGACGGCGGCCAGCTCGGCGCGCTCGGTGGCCTCGGCGAGCGCGGTGGACAGCCGCTCGATCTCCTCGGCGGTGGCGTTGGTCTTGCTGCGCAGCGCCTCCACCTGGCCCGCGAGGCGCGCGAGGCCCTCGCGGCGGTCGGCGACCGCCCGGACGGCGGCCATGTGGGCCTTCTCGGCGGCGCGGACCTGCTCCTCCAGCTCGGCGCGCCGCTCGGCGGTCTCGCCGAGCATGCCCCTGGCGACCTCGACGTGTTCACCCAGCTCGGCCTCGCGGATGGCCGTCTCCTCGGCCTCCGCCTCCAGCTCCTCGGGGTCCGGGCCGCTGGCGGACAGGTCGACGACGGACGACAGGTGCCGTTCCCGCTCGACCGCGAGCCGCACGGTGCCGCGCAGCCGCTCCTCCAGCGCCGAGAGCCGGTACCAGGTGTCCTGTGCGGCGGCGAGGCGTGGCGCGTCGGCCGCGAGCTGGTCCTCCAGCGCCGTCTGCTTCGCGTCGGCCACTTCCAGCAGCTGCTCGACCTCGTGGCGGCGGGCACGGGCGACGGCCTCGTCCGCCTCCTCCTTCGCGATCTCCGAGCGCTGCGTGACCAGGTCGTCCGCGTGCAGGCGCAGGCGGGCGTCCCGCAGGTCGGCCTGCACGGTCTGGGCCTTGCGGGCGATCTCGGCCTGCTTGCCGAGCGGCTTGAGCTGGCGGCGCAGCTCGGCGGTCAGGTCGGTGAGCCGGGTGAGGTTGGCCTGCATCGCGTCGAGCTTCCGCAGCGCCTTCTCCTTGCGCTTGCGGTGCTTCAGGACGCCGGCGGCCTCCTCGATGAACGCCCGGCGCTCCTCCGGCTTCGACTCGAGGATCTGCGACAGCTGGCCCTGACCGACGATGACGTGCATCTCCCGGCCGATACCGGAGTCGGAGAGCAGCTCCTGGATGTCCATCAACCGGCAGGAGTTGCCGTTGATCTCGTACTCGCTCGCGCCGTCGCGGAACATGCGGCGGGTGATCGACACCTCGGTGTACTCGATCGGCAGCGCGCCGTCGGAGTTGTCGATGGTCAGGCTGACCTCGGCGCGGCCGAGCGGGGCACGGCCCGCGGTGCCGGCGAAGATGACGTCCTCCATCTTTCCGCCGCGCAGGTCCTTGGCCCCCTGGGTGCCCATGACCCAGCGCAGCGCGTCGAGCACGTTGGACTTGCCGGAGCCGTTCGGGCCGACGACACACGTGATCCCGGGTTCGAAACGCAGCGTGGTCGCCGAGGCGAACGACTTGAAGCCCTTGAGCGTGAGGCTCTTCAAATGCACGAGACTCTGGACCTCTCAGGTAGCCATTAGTGGCTGCTCTATCCGTCCGAGGGTACCCGTGGGGCGATCGAGTACGTGGGAGGTGGCACGGGGTCACTCACGCGGTCGCTCACCGGCCGGGTGCCTGGATGGTCGCGACGACCGTCTCCTTGTCGTCGAGCAGGTACTCGAGTTTCGCGATCTTGCCGCGTGGGATGGACGTGCTCGCGGGGATCTCCGCTTCCGGGTCGTGGTCGGTGCCCCACCACCCGGCGACCTCGAACTTGCCGTAGTGGTCGTACACCTTCAGATAGCACTGTCTACCTGGGGGGAGGCCGTGGATCTCGGACTGGATCTCGGTGCCCCACTCGTGCTCGACGAGCCGCGCCTGCACACTCGTCGCGCCCGCCTCGACACTCCACGTGACGCCCTCGGCGGGTGGCGGCTGCCGCAGCGCGCCCCACCCGAAGACGCCGGCGACCGCGAGCACCACGACCGCGGCGGCCGCCGCGGCAACCCGCCAGTACCGGCTCGGCCGCCTCTGCTTCGGCGTGTCCGACAGCTCCCGCACCGGCGTGTCGAGCGGGTCGAGCGGCTCGGGGAGCCGAGGCACCGGCACGGGCTCGGTAACCGGCTGGGCCTGGGTGACCACCGGCGCGCCCGCCACGGCGGTCGGCGGCAGGTCGTCCGCGAAGTCCTCCGGCGTGATCTGGTTCAGCAGGCCGGGCAGCGGCGAGAGGCGGACCAGCTCGGTGCGGCAGAGGTCGCAGTAGGAGAGGTGCGACTCGAACGCCGAGCGCTCGGCCGGTTCGAGGGCGCCGAGCAGGTAGACGCCCAAGGTCATCGTGTGCGGGCAGGTCACGGCTCGGTCACCCCCCTCTCCTCCAGAGCGTCGCGCAGCGCGCGCAACGCGTAGAACGAACGCGATTTCACGGTGCCGGGCGGCACGCCGAGGACCTTCGCGGTCTCGGCGATGGTCCGCCTGCGGTAGAACAGCTCGCCGATCACCGTGCGGTGGTCGGCGGACAGCGCCCGCATGGCCTCGGCCACCTGCCAGCCCTGCAGCACGCGGTCGAAGTCGTCGGTGGGGCGTGGCCAGTCCCGTTCCAGGATCGGCACCTCGTCCACCCGTGCGCTCTGCCTGCGGTAACCGGAGACGACGAGGTTGCGCGCGACCGTGTAGAGCCACGGCCCCGCGTGCTCGGGGTTCAGCGTGTCGCTGTTGCGCCACGCGCGGAGCAGCGTCTCCTGCACGACGTCCTCGGCGTACTGGTGGTCGCCACCGACCGCGCGCAGGACATAGCCGTAGAGCGGCCGGCGGTAGCGGCTGTAGAGCTCGCGGATGAGCTCGTCTTCCTGGTCCGGGGTGTTCCCCACGCACCAGTCATACGCGAAGCCGGGCGGAAGGGTTCAGGCAGGCGGTGGTCTACCGCTCCGCGAAGCCGGTCACGTTTCCCTTGGCCGCGGACCACCGTTCGACGACGAGGTCGACGTGACCGGGGGTCGTGCCACCCCGGAGCAGCTCCAGCAGGCGCTCGCAGTCGCCCTTCGGGCCCTCGGCGACCACCTCGACGCGGCCGTCGGACAGGTTGCTCGCCCACCCGCGCAGCCCCAGCTCGGAGGCGCGGCTGCGGGTCCACCAGCGGAAACCGACCCCTTGCACCCGGCCGTGTACCCAGGCCGTCATCCGGACTCGTTCGTCAACCACGGAAAGTGAGTTTCCTGCTCGTTCGATGTCGCGTTCGGTAAGGCTGCTAAGTTACCGCGCTGTGATGCGCTGCCTGCAGTGACCGAGTGGTCGCGCAGCGATTCCGAGGAGGGCTTCGCGGATGCTCGGACCAGATGACCGGATGGACGAGGCACCGCCCGCCGAAGGTGGCAGCGGCCTGCGCCGAACCCCGTACCTGGCCCTGGGCGTGGCGGGCGTGGTCGTGTCGACCGCGTTCGCGACGGTGGCGATGCTCGCGGGCGGGCAGACCGAGGAGGCGCAGCCCGAGCGCACGAGCGACTCCATCGAGGTGCGGGACACGACGTCGGGTGACACCAGCACGTCCGTGACGACCACGTCGTCGTCCAGCCCGTCGTCCACGACCACGACGACCACCACGACGACCACCACGACCACGACGGACGACGACACCCCGGTGGACGACGACACGACGGACCCGACGCAGACCCAGGATCCGACGACCCCGCGCCCGACCACGACAAAGTCGACCACGACCAGGACGACGACCACTCGGACGACGACCGAACCTCCGACGACGACCGAGCCCCCCACGACGACCGAGCCTCCTCCGACGGAACCCACCGACCCGCCGGCGGGCAGCAGCTCGGGTGGTAGCTCCGCCACCTCCTGATCACAGCCACGAACGGCCCGCTGGGAATCACCCGGCGGGCCGTTTTTCGTGCTGTTTTGTCGACCAATTGTCACTCGTCTGTTATCAAGTACACCCGATCGTGGTACGTTTCCGCGCCGTGGCAACGCCCCGTACACGGAGACCCGTGTTACCGACCCTGACGGCAGTTCTGGCGGGCGCCCTCGTCGCCGGTATCGCCTCGGTGCTCACGTCGACCACCGCGCAGTCGTCGGCGGACCAGTCGGACACCCTCAGGATCGGGCTCAGCGACCGGCACGTCGTCGCCCAGCCACCCGCCGACCTGATCCGCCCCACCCCCACCACGACGACCACCACGACGACGACCACGACGACGACCACCACCCCGCCCACGACGTCGTCGACCACGAAGGCCCCCGCTCCCCCGCCCAGGACCACGACCGAGGCCCCGGAACCCACCCAGCCACCCGTCGCGACCGGCACGGCGGAGGACCAGGTCGTCAACCTCGTGAACGCCGCCCGCGCCGACGAGGGCTGCGACCCCGTGAAGGTCGACGACCGCCTCACCGCCGCCGCGCAGGCCCACGCCGAGGACATGTCGGAGAACGACTACTTCTCCCACGTGTCACAGGACGGCAGGACCTTCGACGAGCGCATCCGCGCCGCCGGCTACCCGAGCCCCGGCGCGGAGAACATCGCCCGCGGCGCCCAGACCGCCGAGCAGGTCATGCAGATGTGGATGGACTCCGACGGCCACCGCCGCAACATCCTCAACTGCGACCTGAACACCCTCGGCGTGGGCCTCGACCGCGACGGCTTCTACTGGGTGCAGAACTTCGGCTACTGAGCCGCGGCTCGCCTCACCGCAGCTGTTCGGCCAGCGCGACGATGATGCCCTCCGGGCCGCGGACGTAGCAGATCAGGAACATGTCCTGGAACCGCACGACCTCGCCGACGAGTTCGGCGCCGTGGGTGCGCAGCCTCGCGAGCACGTCCTCGAGGTCGTCGACGGTGAACATGACGCGGTGCAGGCCCAGCGTGTTGACCGGCGGGCGCTGACCGGCGCCGACCGCGGCGGGGTGGCGGTACCGCATCAGCTCCAGCTTGCCGTTGCCGTCCGGGGTGCGCACCATCGCGACCTCGCTCCGCGCGCCGGCCAACCCGACGACGCGTGCCGCCCACTCGTCCTCGATCGGCATCCGGCCCTCCAGCTCCAGGCCGAGCTCCACGAAGAACGCGATGGCCGCGTCGAGGTCCTCGACCACGATGCCGACGTTGTCCATGCGCAGCACCGTCATGCCGCCGCCTCGCGGACCAGGCAGAACGGGTGCCCGGCCGGGTCGGCGTACACCCGCCAGCTCCGCTGCGAGTCGTCCAGCAGCGCGGCGCCCGCGGCCATCGCCTCCTCGTGCGCGGCGTCGAGGTCCGTGACGCCGAGGTCCAGGTGCGACTGCTGCGGGTACCGGGGGTCGGGCCAGCGCGGCGGGCGGTGGTCGGCCACCCGCTGGAAGCACAGCACGAGCCCGGAGGGCAGGTGCAGCGTCGACCAGCCGCCGCCAAGGGACCACCGCCGGTCGGGGCGGTTCACCTCACCGCCGAGCAGCGCGTGGTAGAACCGCGCCAGTTCCTCGTCGTCGGGACAGTCGAGCACCACGCACTGAAGGATCGCGTTCACGGTTCGAACCGATATCCCATCCCGGCCTCGGTGAGCAAATGACGTGGCCGGGACGGCTGTGGTTCGAGCTTGCGCCGCAGCTGCGCCAGGTACACGCGCAGGTAGTGCGTCTCCGACGCGTACGACGGGCCCCACACCTCCTGCAGCAGCTGCTTCTGTCCCACGAGCTTGCCCCGGTTGCGCACCAGCAGCTCCAGCACGCCCCACTCGGTCGGTGTCAGGTGCACCTCGGTGCCGTCGCGGATCACCTTCTTCGCCGCCAGGTCCACGGTGAACGCCTGCGTCTCGACCACGGCCTCCTCGCCGGTCGGCGTGGTGGACGCGCGCCGGACCGCGGCGCGCAGCCGCGCGAGCAGCTCGTCCATGCCGAACGGTTTCGTCACGTAGTCGTCGGCGCCGGCGTCCAGCGCGGCGACCTTGTCGCCCGAGTCGACGCGGGCCGAGAGCACGATGATCGGCACGTTCGTCCAGCCGCGCAGCCCCTCGATGACGTCGACGCCGTCGATGTCCGGCAGACCGAGGTCCAGCACCACGACCTCGGGGTGCACGGCGGCCGCGACACGCAGCGCCTCCCCGCCGTTCGCCGCCGTCGACACCTCGTAGCCGCGTGCGGTCAGGTTGATCCGCAACGCACGCACGATCTGCGGCTCGTCGTCGACGACCAGCACTTTCGTCACGTCTGCCCGCCCTCTGGAGATCGACCGAACACGCACGGCAAGTGTGCGCCATGGACAGCCTGCCGCGCGCGCGGGCGCGACGGTGGGACGTTGACGCCTTCTTCACGCGTGCGGTGATGCGCCCGACATCTGGACAAGGAGGAGACAGCTTGTCGAATATGTGACCTTTGGGCGGGGAATCAGTTGCTTAGGCAACTAGTACTGGGAGACAGGACGGTTTACCGTTGTCTAAACGAAGGAATGGCCTCCGGATAAGGCACCCATGAACGACATCCCGAAAACCCGCCGCACACGCGCGGACGCACTCCGCAACCGCGAACAGATCCTTCGCGCCGCTGTTGAGCTGATGGTAGAGCACGGCCCGACGGTGCCGCTGGAGACGATCGCACGACGGGCGGGCGTCGGCATCGCGACGCTCTACCGTCATTTTCCAGACCGAACGGTATTACTTCGTCAGCTCGCACTCGACCTCCTGACCCAGTCGGCGACCGCGGCGGAGGTGGCACTCGCCGAGGAACCGGACGCGTTCACCGCGCTGGCCCGCTACCTGCACGACGCGATCGACCTGCGCATCGGCGTCGTCATGCCGATGGTCGCCGAGCGCATGCTGATGGACGAGGAAGTGCTGGCCGCCCGCAACGCGTCGCGGCGCAAACTCGCCGAGATCGTGCAGGCCGCGCACGACGAGGGATCGCTCCGGCCGGACGTCGGGTCCGGCGACATCGGCCTGCTGGTGACCAGGATGGCCCCGCCGCTGCCGGCGATCTCACCGGAGGACAACCACCGGCTGAGCCACCGCCACATGGAGCTCGTGCTCGACGGGCTGCTGGGGTTCCTCGCCTACGACTCGCTGCCGGGCCGGCCGCTCGCCCTGGAGGAGCTGGGCCAGCTCCCGCGCGACGGCGACGGCAACTTCCTGCCCGTCATGGAGGGCAGCACAGACCGTTGCTGGGAGAGCATCAACCGCCAGAACAGCCTCAAGAACGGGGCCGTCGCTGGCAATGAGGGCAGAAGTACGACGAGCGGTTCATGAACGGCTCCCGCCGGATCGCCGTGCCGCACCGACCGCACGGCAGGCCTTCCTGGCCGTAGACGGCGAGCGACCGGTCGAAGTACCCGGACTGGCCGTTCACGTTGACGTACAGCGCGTCGAACGACGTGCCGCCCTGGCCGAGCGCCTCCCGCATGACGTCGGTGGCGGCGCCGAGCACCTCGGTCGCCTTGGCCGTGGTCAGCTTGTCGGTCGGACGGGTCCAGTGCAGCTTCGCCCGCCACAGCGCCTCGTCGGCGTAGATGTTGCCGATGCCCGACACCAGCGTCTGGTCGAGCAGGGCCCGCTTCAGCTCGGTCCTCTTCTTCCGCAGCGCGGCCACGGCGGCCGTCACCGAGAACTCGGGGTCCATCGGGTCGCGGCCGATGTGGGCGATCGCGGACGGCAGCCGCGCGCCACCGACCGTCACGAGGTCGTCGACGAGGAACCCGCCGAACGTGCGCTGGTCGACGAACCGCAGCTCGGGACCGCCCCCGTCGGTGAAGGAGAACCGGACCCGCAGGTGCTTCTCGTCCGGCGCGCCGACCGGCTGGACCAGCATCTGCCCGCTCATGCCGAGATGCGCGATCAGCGCGATGTCCGGGTTCGCGTCGTCGGACAGCTCCAGCCACAGGTACTTGCCGCGCCGCTGGACCGCCGAGATCGTGCGCCCGGCGAGCCTGCCGGTGAAGTCGGCCGGGCCAAGCAGGTGCCTGCGGATCGCCCTCGGGTGCAGGACCTCGACCTCGGTGAGCGTGCGACCGGTGACGTGCCCGTCGAGGCCGACCCGTACGACCTCGACCTCGGGGAGCTCAGGCACCTTTGCCGCGCTGCTGTTGCTGCTCGGCGGCCTTGATGATCTCGGTAAGCGTGCGCCAGGCCGCCTCGGCGGCCTTCTGCTCGGCTTCCTTCTTGGTGGTGCCGTCCCCGCTGCCCCGGTCCTGGCCCGCGACGATCACCGTGGCGGTGAACTCCTTGCGGTGGTCGGGGCCTTCCTCCTGGACGCGGTACTCCGGCACGCCGAGGCTCGCCGACGCGGTCAGCTCCTGCAGCGAGGTCTTCCAGTCCAGGCCGGCGCCGAGCAGCGGGGCCTCCGCGAGCAGCGGGTCGAACAGCCGGTGCACGAGCTCGCGCGCGACGTCGATGCCGTGGGCGAGGTACACCGCGCCGATCACGGCCTCCATGCCGTCGGCGAGGATGCTCGCCTTGTCCCGGCCGCCGGTCAGCTCCTCGCCCTTGCCGAGCAGCAGGTGGGCGCCGAGGCCCTCGTCACCGAGGCCGCGGGCGACACCGGCGAGGGCGTGCATGTTCACCACACTCGCCCGCAGCTTCGCGAGCTGGCCCTCCGGCATCTCCGGGTGCGTCCGGTACAGGTGGTCGGTGACCACCATGCCCAGCACCGCGTCGCCGAGGAACTCCAGCCGCTCGTTCGGTGGCAGACCACCGTTCTCGTACGCGTACGAGCGGTGTGTCATGGCGAGCTTCAGCAGCTCGGCGTCCAGTTCGACGCCGAGCGCTTCGAGCAGCTTCCTGGGGTCGGCCGTCGGACCCCGCGCCGCTCTACCCCCCACAGTGGCCTACCACCATCACCAGTGCCGTGGATCAGGCCGGCTCGGTGACCTGACGGCCGCCGTACTGACCGCAGCTCGGGCAGACGACGTGCTGGGGCTTGGGCTGACGGCAGGCGCGGTTCGAGCACTCCACCAGGTGGACAGCGCTGGTCTTCCACTGCGACCTGCGCGAGCGCGTGTTGGAACGCGACATCTTCCGCTTGGGGACGGCCACGACTAGTTCTCCTTCAATGCTTCCTGGTGGTGGATCGACGGTCGCCTCAGGCGTCCCGATCCGTGCGGAACCGCTCCGTGAGCGCGGCCCACCGAGGGTCAATCGTCTCATGCCGGTGATCGGGACCGAGATCGGCCCACCTACCACCGCAGTCCGGGCACAGTCCCGCGCAGTCCTCCTGGCACAGCGGCGCCGCCGGGAGCGCGAGCACGATCGCGTCGCGCACCACCGGTTCAAGATCGACTTTATCGTCGACCAGGCGGAAGACCTCGTCGGAGTCGGTGGTCTCCTCGGTGATGCTGTCCGGGTAGGCGAACAGCTCGGTGAACTCGGCCGACACGTCGTGGTCGTCCGGGGAGATCGGGTCGAGGCAGCGCGAGCACTCCCCCGCCACCGGCGCGACGGCCGTACCCGACACGAGCACGCCCTCCACGACGGACTCCAGCAGGACGTCCAACTCGATCTGCGCGCCCTTGGGCACGGTGATGACGCCCTCGACGCCCATCGGGACGGGCGTCTCGACCACCCGCTCCAGCTTGCGCGAGAGACCTGGCCGCCTGCCCAGCTCCCTGGTGTCGACGACCCACGGGCTGTTCCGCTGTTCGGACATGACGAACTCGACGTTCCCTGTGTGAGGAGATTCCCGCGACTCGGCGGGTGTGCCCGACCAGCGTACGCGGGTCAGGCGGAGTAATCGAACGGGACGGCCGGTTCGGGCTGGGACGCGGGCGGCGCGGCGGGTGGCATGCCCATCCCGCCGCCACGCAGGTGGGCCCGGCCCTTGCTGACCGTGCGCAGCGTGTGGGACAGGAGATCGGCGAACTCGGCGAGCTTGCCGTCCACGTACTCGTCGCACTCGCCGCGCTGGCGGGTCACCTCGTCGGCGGTCGCGTCCAGGATCCGGGCCGACTCCAGGTGCGCGGCCTGCACGACCTCGGTCCCGGAGACGAGCCGGGCCTGTTCGATGCGGCCGTCCTCGACCGAGCGTTCGTAGGACTCGCGGCCGGCCTGGATCATCCGGTCGGCCTCCACCTGGGAGCGGCCGACCAGGTCGTCGTACTTGGCCTGCCCGGCCGCGACGGTGCGGTCTGCCTCGTTGCGGGCGTCCTGCACGAGCCGGTCGGCGTGCGCCTGGGCCTCCGCGACCAGCCGCTCGGCCTCCGCACGGGCCTCGGCGACGGTCTGCTCGGCCTCCAGGTTCGCCTTGCTGACGGTCTGTTCCGCCTGGTGCTCGGCCGCCCCGACGATCTCGTCCTTGCGGTCGAGCACGTCCTGCGCGTCGTCGACCTCGCCGGGGAGGGCGTCGCGGACCTCGTCGAGCAGTTCGAGGATGTCCCCGCGCGGGACGACGCAACTCGAGGTCATCGGAACGCCACGCGCCTCCTCGAGGATCGTGACGAGCTCGTCGAGGGCCTCGAACACCTTGTACACGCCTCTGCTCCCTCCAGCACCCCGGCACACGCCCTGCGGACTTCTAGTGTCCCGAGTCGAAAGTTCGGCACGCTTCTCGGCGGCCCAGCTTCCCGCTGGCGGCGTTGCCGATCCACCCAAGTACAACCCGGTACGAGGGAGGATCGGCGCCTTGCCAGCGGAAACCCGGATCCGCCGATAAGCGCACCAACTTCCGACTCGCGACACTAGTCTGCCGCGTGTGCCGGGGTGATGTGGGGAAGCCGGCCCAGGTGCGCGTGTCAGTCCGTGATGACCTCGACAAAGGACGCGTAGCCGTCGGGCGTGTAGTAGTACTCGCCGCCCTGACCCGTGACCAGCCTGCGCTCACCGCGGTCCGGCGCGCCCGGCGTGGGCACGGTGTACAGGTGGTAGTAGCCCGCGTCGCAGGCGGGCAGGACGCCCTCGCGGTTCTCGTAGACCGTGCCGTCCTCCGGGTACGGGAACGGGCCACCCTGTCCGACCAGCGCGATCGTGTCGGCGACCTCGGCCGGGAGGCTCCCGACGGGGACCTCGTCGAGGTCCGCCTCGCCGCACGCGGGCGGCGGGGAGGTGCCGTCGAGGTCGATCAGCACGAAGCTCGCGTAGTGGTCGTCGGTGTAGAAGTGCTCGCCCGCGCTGCCGGTGACGATGCGCCGGGCGCCGCGGTCCGGGCTGCCGGGGGTTTCGACGGTGTACTCGTGGTAGTAGCCGGTCTCGCAGTCGGGCAGGATCCCTTCCCGGTTGCCGAAGACGGTGCCGTCCTCCGGGTACGGGAACGGACCACCCTGCTCGATCAGGTTCGCGGTGTCGGTCGCCTCCGGCGGCAGGCTCGACAGCGGCACGACATCGAAGCCGGACGTGTCGCCGCAGGGCGCCGCGGCTCTCTGCGCGGCGAGGGTCGGGACCGCCAGGCCGAAGACGGCCAGGAGCGCGATCAGCAGGGGTAGGAGCGTCTTCACAGGTTTCGTTGTGACGTTGCTCATTTTCCGACCGTAACTCTGACGCGTGACCTCGGATTAGCGCCGATAGTCGGCTGTTTGAATGCACTCGTGACCGACATCGAGATCAGAAGAGCGACCGCCGACGACGTCCCGGCGATCGTGGCGATGCTCGCCGACGACCCGCTCGGCGCCACGCGGGAAACCCCGGGCGACCCGGTCTACGCCGAGGCGTTCAAGGACATCGACGCGGACCCGCGCCAGTTCCTGGCCGTCGCGGTGGCGGAGGGCGAGGTCGTCGGCACCCTGCAGCTCACGTTCATCCCCGGCCTGTCCCGGCTCGGTGCGACGCGCGCGTTGATCGAGGCGGTCCGCGTGCGGTCGGACCAGCGCGGCGGCGGGCTGGGCGGGACGCTGATCCAGTGGGCGGTCGACACCGCTCGCGAACGCGGCGCCGCCATGGTCCAGCTGACCACCGACGCCAGCCGGGAAGACGCCCACCGCTTCTACGAACGCCTCGGTTTCGTCGCGAGCCACGTCGGCATGAAGCTGCCGTTGCGTTAGGGCTTCCGGCCGGTTCTGCGCACGACGTCCTTCACGAACTCGACCGTCGGCGCGCCCGCGTCGACGATGCCCCGCTCCTCGTTGAAGCCCCACGCGAACAGGCCGTCGGCGACGAGGTCCGCGATCGACGAGTCGGTGAGCAGCGTGCGCATGTCCTTGTCGATCACGTCGGGCGGCACGTCGTCGTTGGCGTGGGCCGCGACCATCACGGGCGCGTACTCGCCGAGGATGCGGACGGACTCCCGGATCTGCTCGACGTTGCCGGTTTCCTGCCAGCTCAGCACCGAGTTGAAGTCCGAGACGGCCAGCACGTCGGCGAAGTCCTCGAACATCGACGCACCACCGCCTGCCTCGGGGTGGTCGTCGATCGTCGCCTGCCACCCCTGCCAGCCGAGGCCCACCCGGGCGTTGGGCGCCTCGGCGTGGATGATGTCCCGGATCTCGACGTACCGGTCCTTGAGCGCACGGAAGTACGCCCGCGTCGCCTCGGTGTTCGAGTAGTACCCGTCGTCGCCGCACGCCATCGCGCTGACCTCGTGGAACACGGTGACGTACAGCGGCGGCCCGTCGGCCCGCCCGGCGAAGATCCGGGCGAGCGAGCGCATGTCGTCACCGAAGGTGTCGGTGAACGGCTCCTGGCGCCCGCAGGCCCGGCCGTACCCGGTGTCGAACGGCACCTCGGGGTTGTCGTCGTCCTCCCAGCTCGGGACGAGCAGGTGGAGCGCGAACCCCTGGTCGTAGGCGTCCGGGACCACACTCCCGCGCCAGCTCGTGAGGCCCGCCAGCTCACTGGACTGGTGGAACGTGGTGGTGAGCATCCCGACCGGCGCGTCCCGCACCAGCTCACTCGCCTGCGCCAGGTTGGCGCCGCCGCTGAGCCCGTACAGCAGCTTGGGGTCACCCGCCCCCGGCACGTCGCGGCGTTCCCCGGGCGCCGAGGGCGCCTCGGGCCGGTCGGCGGGCGGACGGTCCGAGTCCGCCAGGATCCTCGGCACGAAGACCACCCCGGCGACGAGCAGCAGCGTCACCCCGGCGGCGATCGCGGCCAGCACACCGCGGGACATCGTGCGGCGTCCCCGCGCGGTGCCGCCGGCGACCCGTTCGAGCCGGCCGGCCGCCGCGTCGGCCGACAGCCGTCGCGACGGGGTCTCGGCCGTCAGGTCGGACAGCACCCGGCCGAGCGCGGCGCTGTCCCCGGCACCCTCGACGGCCGCGCGCAGCGTCACACCGAGCGCGTACAGGTCGGCCGCGGGGGTGGCGGCGCCGCCCCGCACGACCTCGGGCGCCACGAAACCGGGCGTGCCGGGGCTCTGCGCCGACCCGGTCACGGTCACCTCGGACCAGATCGCGATGCCGAGGTCGGCGAGCTTCGCCGTCCCGTCCTCGGCGACCAGGATGTTCGCGGGCGTGATGTCGCGGTGCACCATGCCGCGTGCGTGCATGGCCGCCAGCGCGGCGGCGATCTGCGCGCCGACGTGCGCGGCGCCCGCGGGGGTCAGCGGCCCGTCGGTGCGCAGGACGTCCGCGAGGCTGCGCGCGGGCAGGTACTCCATGACCAGCCAGCGCTCGTCGTCCTCGACCACGACGTCGAACACGGAGATCACGTTGGGGTGCTGCAGCCCCGCGCCGATCCTGGCCTCTCTCCGGAGCTGCTCGCCGTCGCCGGTGCTGGTCCGTTTGACCGCCACGACCCGCCGCAGCTCCAGGTCGGTGGCTCGCCAGACCACGCCCATACCCCCGGCACCGACCGTGTCCTCCAGCCGGTACCGGCCCGCGATGACGTCCCCGCTACGCACCGCTCCAGCGTAGTTACTTACCGCCGCCGTCGGCGAGGCGTTCGACCAGACGGCGGTGGACCGTCTTGGAGAGCAGGTGGGTGACGTCGCCACCGTACGTGGCCACTTCCTTCACCAGGGAGCTGGAGAGGAAGCTGTTGAGCGGCTTCGTCGGCATGAACAGCGTCTCCACACCGGTGAGCTGCTGGTTCATCTGCGCCATCTGCAGCTCGTAGTCGAAGTCGCTGATCGCGCGCAGGCCCTTCACGATGGCCTGGATGTCGTTCTGGCGGCAGTAGTCGACGAGCAGCCCGTGCCACGAGTCGATCCGCACGTTGTCGAGGTGGCTCACCGACTCGGCGAGCAGCTCCATCCGCTCCTCGACCGTGAACAGGCCCTTCTTGCTCTTGTTGATGAGCACGGCCACGACGACCTCGTCGAAGAGGCCGGCCGCTCTCTCCAGGATGTCCAGGTGCCCGTTGGTGGGTGGGTCGTAGGAACCGGGGCAGACGGCGCGCCTCATGCGCGGAAGATATCAGCCCTCACCTGCGCGGACCTGTCGACGGTGGCCTTGGTCACGCCCGCGTTCACGGCCACCGCGCCCAGTGCAGCGACGTCTCGCCGTAGTGCTTGACCCGCACGGCTTCCAGCGGCTCCGGCCACACGACGTCCGGTGCCCGCCGCGACCGTTCGACGATCACCACGGAGCCCTCGGCGACCCAGCCCTCCCCCACCAGCAGGCGAAGCTCCGCGGTCAGGTCCTCGACCGCGTACGGCGGGTCCGCGAGCACCAGGTCGAACGGCACGTCGGTGCCCGCGGCGAGCACGGTCGCGACCTTCCCGGCCCGCACCACCCCGGGCAGCCCGATCGCGGTGACGTTGCCGCGCAGCACCGAGAGCGCGCCCGAGGAGGATTCCACGAACACCGCCTCCGCCGCGCCCCGCGACAGCGCTTCGAGGCCCAGCGCGCCGCTGCCCGCGTACAGGTCGAGCACGCGTGCCCCGTCGAGGTCCACAGCGGACTCGACGGCGCTGAACAGCGCCTCGCGGACACGGTCGGACGTCGGCCTGGTGCCCTTCGGTGGCACCGCCAGCCGCCGCCCTCCTGCCCGTCCGGCCACGATCCTCGTCACACAGGACATGGTCGCAGGGCATCTTGATCGAGGTGCGCACCACCTCGTCCGCGCATTTCGCGTAGGCTCGCTCTTCCCACCCAACACGCTGGCACTCACAGGAGCGGTGCGTGTCGCAGACCTCCGACAGGCAGACCGAGATCGCGGTCGAACAGGCCCACGTCGACGTCGTCTACAAGCGCGTCGACGAGATGCGCACCGAGGCCGAGGCCATGCGCAGACGCGGCGACCAACTCGCCCACGGGGCGCGCAACGAGGCCATCTTCGAGCAGGCCGCGATGCTGTTCGAACGCGACGTGATGGTCCGGCACGCCACGCAGATCCTGCGCACGCTCGACGCGGAGCACGAGGGCCTGGTGTTCGGCCGCCTCGACGACACCGACGGCGAGACCATGTACGTCGGCAGGCTCGGCATCCGGGACGTGAACTTCGACAACCTCGTCACCGACTGGCGTGCGCCCGCCGCGGCCGCGTTCTACCAGGCGACCGCCGAGCAGCCGATGAACGTGGTGCGCCGCAGGGTCATCCGCTCCACCGGCCAGTCCGTTGTGGACATCGACGACGACCTGCTGGCGCCGGAGAAGCGCCCCGAGGGCATGGCGGTGGTCGGAGAAGGCGCGCTGATGGCGTCGCTGACCAGGGCGCGTGGCGACCGGATGCGCGACATCGTCGCCACCATCCAGCGTGAGCAGGACGAGGCGATCCGGGCGCCGTGGAAGGGCGTCACCGAGATCACCGGCGGCCCGGGCACCGGCAAGACGGCCGTGGCGCTGCACCGCGTGGCGTACCTGCTTTACCGGGACCGGCGCCGCATGGGCGGGTCCGGCGTGCTGGTCGTGGGTCCCTCGCCGGCGTTCACCTCGTACATCTCGCGGGTCCTGCCGTCCATGGGAGAGGACACGGTCGAGCTGCGGTCGCTGGGTGAGGTGCTCGACGGCGCCCGCGCGGTGGGCATCGACTCGGCCGAGGTGAGCCGGGTCAAGGGCTCGCTGCGGATGCGCAGGGTGCTCAAGCGCGCGCTGCGCGAACCGCCGCCGAACGCGCCGGACGAGCTGCGCATCACCTACCGGGGCGAGGTGCTGAAGCTCGACGCGCGTGACCTCGCGAAGGTCCGACGTGCCGTGCAGGGCATCAACCGGCCGCCGAACCAGTCCAGGGTGGACGCCGCCGAGGCGCTGCTGGAGGCGCTGTGGCGCAAGGCCGACTCCTACGGGCTGGGGTTCGACCGGGACGAGCTGATCACGGAACTCGGTGAGCGGATCGACTTCCACCGGTTCGTGGTGGTGTGGTGGCCGATCCTGTCCGAGCGGGAGGCGCTGCGGCTGCTCGCCGACCGCGACCGGTTGCGCAGGGCCGCGGGCCGCGCGTTCACGCCCGCCGAGGTCGACGCGCTCGTCGAGTCGTGGGCCGACCCGGCCGTGGGCCCGACCGTCGCGGACGTGGCGCTGCTCGACGAGCTGCGCGTGCTGCTCGGCCCGCCGCCGAAGCGGCACCGCCGCCGGGTACGTGCGGCGGCGCAGGCCGAGCACCAGGGGTGGTCGGCGGCGCCGAGGCGTGGCGAGCACTACGACGAGTACTCGCACATCGTGGTCGACGAGGCGCAGGACCTGTCGCCGATGCAGTGGCGGATGATCGGGCGGCGCGGCAAGTACGCGAGCTGGACGATCGTCGGCGACCCGGTGCAGTCGTCGTGGCCGGACCCGGCTGAGGCGGAGCAGGCCAGGGTGTCCGCGGTGGGCGCGCGGACACAGCGGCGGCAGTTCCAGCTGCGCACGAACTACCGGAACTCGGCGGAGATCTTCGAGCTGGCCGCGCAGGTGGTGACCGACGTGTCCACGCCGGACCAGCTGCCGCACGCGGTGCGCAGCACCGGGGTCAAGCCGTCCGTGCGTGTGATCGACCCACCGGAGCTGGCCGACGCACTGCGCCTCGCCACGCGCCAGCTGCTCGACGAGATGGACGGCACCGTCGGCGTGATCACCGCGGCGGGCCGGCTCGAGGCGTCCCGTGAGCTGTTGGCGGAGGTCACCGACGAGCGCCTGCACGTCGTGGACGGCATCGAGGCGAAGGGCCTCGAGTACGACGCGGTGGTGCTCGTGGAGCCGACGGAGCTGGTGACCGAGTCGACGACCGGCCCGCGCACGCTGTACGTGGCGTTGACGCGTGCCACGCAGCGGTTGACCGTGCTGACAAGCGATCCCGACTGGCCGTGACGGAGCAGGCGGGCCGTGTGGGTCGATCGACCGTCATGGCCCGCAGGGGAACCACTTAGGGTCGGTGTGCCGTCCTTCCAGCACAGCGCAGCCGAGCCATGGAGTAAAGACAGATGACGTACCCACAGCCGCCCGGTCAGCAGCCGTACGGTCAGCAGCCAGGCTGGCCACCGGCACCCGGGCCGGGCGGTGGCTACCAGCAGCACGGGCAGTTCCCACCCGGCGGCCAGTACCCGGACGGTCCGTATCCCGGCGGTCCCCAGCCTCAGAAGAAGGGCAACGCCGGGCTCGTCGCCGGGCTCGGCGTGGCGGTCGTCGCGCTTGTCGTGTTCACCATCACCGCGTTCGTCGCACCCGGTTTCCTGCTCGGTGACGACGACTCCGGCGGCACCGCGGGCTCGGGCGGCACCGCGACCAGCGCCGGCGAGGAGACCGGCGGCTGCGGGACGGGCGGCGCCACCGACCCCGACGGCATGGACGACGGCAGCGCCCAGAAGGTCAAGGCGCTCATCTCGAAGATCGTCCAGGGCTTCTGCGACCAGGACCAGGAGGCGCTGACGCAGCTCATCTGCACCGGGTCGGAACCGGCGATCAGGGGCTACGTCGAGGAGGCCGATCTCGTCGAGGAGTTCGAGCTGCGCGGCGAGATCGACGACGCGGGCCCGACCGCGACGGCCAGGGCGCGTGCCGTCCTGGCCGACGGCACGAAGCGCGTCGACGCCGACATGATCATCACCGTGGCCTACGAGGGCAGCGACTTCTGCTGGAAGGACATGGCGGAGGCCTGACGCCGGAATGACGGCGCGCCCGGTGTGGTTCGTCTGTTGTATGGACGAAGAGACCGAGGACGTGCCCGTGCTGGTGACGCTCGGGGACGAGGACGTGCCGGTGTGTGAGGACGGGAGCTGCGCGCTGTGAAGATCGAGGTCTGGTCCGACATCGTGTGCCCGTGGTGCTACATCGGCAAACGACGCCTGGAGTCCGCTCTCGCCGACTTCGACCACGCGGTCGAGGTGGAGTGGCGCAGCTTCCAGCTCGACCCGGCGTTCCCCCGCGGCGAGGCCATCCCCGTGTACGAGGGGCTGGAGAAGAAGTTCGGCGGTGACGTCCGCGCGATGACCGAGCGTGTGACCGAACTGGCCGCCGCGGAGGGCCTGCGCTACGACTACGACCACGCGGTCATGGTCAACACGTTCGACGCCCACCGCCTGACCCACCACGCGAAGGCGCAGGGCCTGGGCGGCGAGATGCACGAGCGCCTCATGCGCGCACAGCTCGTCGAGGGCGAGACCGTCAACGACGTGGACACCCTGGTGCGGTTGAGCGAGGACATCGGCGTCGAGGGCGCCCGCGAGGTGCTGACGAGCGACCGGTACACGTCCGACGTGGAGGACGACATCCGCGAGGCGCGGCTGCTCGGCGCGACCGGGGTGCCGTTCTTCGTGCTGGACCGCAAGTACGGGGTGTCGGGCGCGCAGCCCGTGGAGGTCTTCTCCTCGGCACTGCGCCAGGCCCTGGCGGGTTCAGCCGCCTGACGTCTGCCGGCGGGCGGCGTGCGCGCGGACCTTCGACCGGTTGCCGCACGCCGCCATGCTGCACCACACCCGGCGCCCGCGCGGGTCGAGGAACAGCCACCCGCAGCCGTCGCCGGGGCAGGCGCGCACGGTCGCGAGCGCCGGGTCCGCCAGCAGGTCGGCCACGGCGAGCGCGCTGGCGTGCACCGGCAGCCGGGGATCGTCACCCGTCGGCAGCCGGAACCGCGCGCCGCCGCCGGGTTCGCCAACCAGCCTGCGGTGCGCGTTGGCTTCGTCCGCCCACGCCGCGAACGCCGGGAGCGCCGCGGCGTCCCGGTGCCGCAACAGCCGGTACGCCACCGCCCGCAGCTCACGGACCTCCGCCAGCACCTCGGTGCCCGCCGTGCGCGGGCAGTGCGGCAGCAGGCCGGTGAACTCGACCCAGACCGCGAGGTGCTCGTGGTCACGGAGCCATTCGTGACGTGCGTCGGGCGGGTCGTCCCAGCCCGCGAGCGTGTTGCACAGCTCGAGTGCCGGGTGCCCGGCGATCGGTTTGGGCAGGACTCGCCCACCGGCCCGCACCGCGTACGGGGGCAGCTTCCCGGTCACGACCACCTCTCTTGACAGCCCGTGTCGCTAACCACTTGACTCACGATAACCGGTTAACGACTCAGGAGCGAAACATGCGTGCTCGGAACCTGGCCGTGGCGGCGTTGGCCGTCGTACTGACCGCGCTCGGCGCGACGCCCGCACAGGCGGTGAGCGGACCGGAGCCGTGGCAGCCGTACACGGCGACGGACTTCGTCGCACCCGAGGGCAAGTACTGCGCGTTCGCCCTCGCCGTGGAGGCGATCGTCGACGAGGAGGAGTTCCGGGTCGTCACCCGCTACCCCGACGGCGCGGAGCGGGTGCTGGAGTACCGCGGCGAGTTGGTCACCCGGTTCACCAACGTGGCGACCGGCGCGTCGGTCGTCCGCGACCTGTCCGGGCACGCCTGGCTGGAGCTGTACCCGGACGGGCAGGCGATGAAGTCGTTCTCCGGCATCGGCCCGTTCGGTTTCGGGTTCCGCGCGGAGGACGACTACTCGCAGGGCTACTACCGCTTCGACGGCGTCACGCTGATCACGATCGCGGAGGACGGCACCCGCACGCTGCGCTACACCAGCACCGAGGAGAACCTGTGCGACACGCTGTCCTGACGCGCTGAAGGGGCCCTTCAACACAGCCAACGCACCGAAGGACCCCATCAGCACGGCCAACCCGCCGGATCGCAACCCCGTGCGCTCAGCTCAGCACGACCAGCAGGTCGCCGCCCTCCACCTGTTGCACGGAGCCGATCGCGACGCGGGCGACGGTCCCGGCCTTGGGTGCGGTGATCGACGCCTCCATCTTCATGGCCTCGATCGTCGCCACGGTGTCGCCCGCCTCGACCGTGTCGCCCTCGGCGACCGTCAGCGTCACCACGCCCGCGAACGGCGCGCCGACGTGGTTCGGGTTGGCCCGGTCCGCGCGTTCGGCGACCGGCACGTCCGAGGCCACCGACCGGTCCCGCACCTGCGTGGCACGCAGCTGGCCGTTCAGCTTGGCCATGACAGTGCGCATGCCGCGCTCGTCCGCCTCGCCGATCGCCTCCAGCTCGATCAGCATCCGGACGCCCTTCTCGAGGTCGACCGGGTACTCGATGCGCGGCTTGAGCCCGTAGAAGAAGTCCTTGCTCGCCAGCACGGACGTGTCGCTGAACTGCTCGCGCTGCGCCAGGAACTCCTTGGCGGGCGCCGGGAACAGCAACCGGTTCAGCGTCGCCCGCCGGTCGCTGACGAGACCGGCCCTGTCCTCGTCGGACAGCCCGGGCGGCTCCGGCGCGGGCGACCGCCCCCGCAACGCCTTGGTGCGGAACGGCTCCGGCCACCCGCCCGCCGGGTCGCCCAGCTCGCCGCGCAGGAAGCCGATCACCGAGCCCGGGATGTCGAACCGGCCGGGGTCGGCCTCGAACTCCGTCGGGTCCACGCCCGCGCCGACGAGGTGCAGCGCCAGGTCACCGACCACTTTGGACGACGGGGTCACCTTGATGAGGTGGCCCAGCATGCGGTCCGCGGCCGCGTAGGTCGCCTCGATCTCCTCGAACCGGTCCGCGAGGCCGAGCGCCGCCGCCTGCGTGCGCAGGTTCGACAACTGTCCGCCCGGGATCTCGTGCGTGTACACGCGGCCGCTCGGCCCGGGCAATCCGGCCTCGAACGGTGCGTAGACCTTCCGCACGATCTCCCAGTACGGCTCCAGGTCGCACACCTTCCGCAGGTCGAGCCCGGTCTCGCGCTCACCGTGGTCGGTGGCGGCGACGATCGCCGACAGCGACGGCTGGGAGGTGGTGCCCGCCATCGACGCCGACGCGCCGTCGACCGCGTCCACCCCGGCCTGGATCGCGGCGAGGTAGGTCGCCAGCTGACCGCCCGCGGTGTCGTGCGTGTGCAGGTGGACCGGCAGGTCGAACTCCTTGCGCAGCGCGGTGACCAGGCGGTGCGCGGCGGGCGGGCGCAGCAGCCCCGCCATGTCCTTGACGCACAGCACCTGCGCGCCCGCGCCGACGATCTGCTCGGCCAGCTTCAGGTAGTAGTCCAGTGTGTACAGACGCTCGTTCGGGTCGGACAGGTCGGCGGTGTAGCACAGCGCGACCTCCGCGACCGCCTTCCCGGTCGACAGCACGGCCTCGATGGCCGGGCGCATCTGCTCGACGTCGTTGAGCGCGTCGAAGATGCGGAAGATGTCGATGCCGGTCGCGGTCGCCTCCTCGACGAACGCGCTGGTCACCTCGGTCGGGTACGGCGTGTACCCGACGGTGTTGCGGCCGCGCAGCAGCATCTGCAGGCACAGGTTCGGCATGGCCTCGCGGAGCTTCGCGAGCCGCTCCCACGGGTCCTCGGCGAGGAACCGCAGCGCCACGTCGTAGGTCGCGCCGCCCCAGCACTCGACGGACAGCAGTTCGGGCGTCATCTGCGCGACGTACGGCGCGACGGTGACCAGGTCCTTGGTGCGGACGCGGGTGGCGAGCAGCGACTGGTGCGCGTCGCGGAACGTCGTGTCGGTGACGCCGACGGCCTTCGACTCGCGCAGCCAGCGCGCCCAACCCTCGGGGCCCAGCTCGTCGAGCTTCTGCTTCGACCCGGCGGGCGGCGTGGACAGCTCGATCTCCGGCAGCTTCGCGCCCGGGTCGATCACCTCGGGCCGCTCGCCGTGCGGCTTGTTGACGGTGACGTCGACGAGGTAGGACAGCAGCCTGGTGCCGCGGTCGGACGAGCTGCGCGCGGTCAGCAGGTGCGGCCGGTCCTCGATGAACGACGTGGTGACCTTGCCCGCGATGAAGTCCGCGTCGTCCAGCACCGCCTGCAGGAACGGGATGTTCGTGGAGACACCGCGGATGCGGAACTCGGCGACCGCGCGCCGCGCCCTGGCCACGGCGGCGGGGAAGTCACGGCCGCGGCAGGACAGCTTCACCAGCATCGAGTCGAAGTGGGCGCTGATCTCGGTGCCGGGCGAGACGGTGCCGCCGTCGAGGCGGATGCCCGCGCCGCCCGGCGAGCGGTAGGCGCTGATCTTGCCGGTGTCCGGGCGGAACCCGTTGGCCGGGTCCTCGGTGGTGATGCGGCACTGCAGCGCCGCGCCCCTGATCCGCACCGTGTCCTGGGAAAGGCCCAGGTCGGCGAGGGTCTCACCGCTCGCGATCCGCAGCTGCGACTGGACGAGGTCGACGTCGGTGATCTCCTCGGTGACCGTGTGCTCGACCTGGATGCGCGGGTTCATCTCGATGAACACGTGCTGCCCGTCCTGCGACAGCAGGAACTCGACGGTGCCCGCGTTGCGGTAGCCGATGTGCCGCGCGAACTTCACCGCGTCGGAGCAGATCCGCTCCCGCAGCTGTGGGTCGAGGTTCGGCGCGGGCGCGATCTCGATGACCTTCTGGTGGCGGCGCTGCACCGAGCAGTCGCGCTCGAACAGGTGCATCACGTTGCCCGCGCCGTCGGCGAGGATCTGCACCTCGATGTGCCGCGGGTTGATCACGGCCTGCTCGAGGAACACGGTCGGGTCGCCGAACGCGGACTCGGCCTCCCGCATCGCGGCTTCGAGCGACTCCCGCAGGGCCTTGGGCTCCAAGACCCGCCGCATGCCGCGCCCGCCGCCACCGGCGACGGCCTTGACGAACAGCGGGAACCCCAGCTCGTCACCGGCGCGGAGCAGCTCGTCCAGGTCAGCCGACGGCGCCGACGAACGCAGCACCGGGATGCCCGCGGCGCGCGCGGCGGCGACCGCGCGGGCCTTGTTGCCGGTGAGCTCGAGGATCTCGGTGGGCGGGCCGACGAACGTGATGCCCGCCGCCTCGCACGCCCGCGCCAGCTCCGGGTTCTCCGACAGGAAGCCGTAGCCCGGGTACACCGCGTCGGCCTCGGCCTTCCGCGCCGCCTTCATGATCTCCTCGACGGAGAGGTAGGCGCGGACGGGATGACCGGGTTCGCCGATCTCGTAGGCCTCGTCGGCCTTCATGCGGTGCGCTGAGTTGCGGTCCTCGTGCGGGAAGACGGCCACCGTGCCGGCTCCCAGCTCGTATCCGGCGCGAAATGCCCGGACGGCGATCTCGCCACGGTTGGCGACGAGCACCTTGCGGAACATGCCGTACCTCCTGTCAGGGGGTCGGGAACTTCGGGGAACGTTACCCGGTGGTTCCCGCCTGTCGGGAGTTCTGTCCCACGTGACGGGCGTGACGGTTTGGGGCTCAATCCTCCGGAAGAGTGATCTTCACCGTGGCCTCCTTGGTGGGGCGGTACGGGTAGTCGTCGCCGGCGTACACGCAGTTGAATGTTTGCGCTTTCACCGTCAGCGTGGCCTCGGACAGACTCGCGGGCACCTCGTAGACCAGCACCTTCTGCTGTTCGAACTCCTCCATCTCGGAGTGCTTGTCGACCACGGCGTACGTCTCGCCGTCCGCGGTGAGCGTGAACGCGGCGAACGGCAGGACGCACGCGTTGGCGCCGCTGACGCTGTCCATCGACCCGTCGCCGGTCGGCTCGTAGGTGACCACGAGCCAGGCCCGGTCCGGGCCGGCGGGCATGTCACCCAGCTCGGTGGTGAAGTAGGTCAGCTCGGCCCTGGTGACGCCGACGACGTAGTTGCCGTTCTCGCCGTCCGCGTCGATCACGGGGACCCGCGCGGGCGTGAGGTTCTCGACGTAGACGGACGGCTCGTCCGGGGAGCGGTACAGGATCTCGGGCTGCTCGCCGGTGCGCCTGCCCTCGAGGAGGTCGAACTGCTGGGCGAAGTCGGCGTACTTCAGCTCCAGCTCCACCTCGCGCCGGTCGTTCGGGACACCGACCAGGTACTGGACGGTCTCGTCCTCGCCGGGCGTGTCGACCGCGTACTCGAAGTCGGGCAGGCTGCGCTGGCGGCCGTCGACGGAGACGGTGGCGGTGACCTTGCCGGCCAGCTCGTCGACGAACGGCGTCACCCGCAGGCGGAACGCGAGGAGCTTGGCGTCCTCGTCGGCGCCGTACTGGACGCCGCCGCCCGCGTCGACCACGTCGGACGTGCCGAAGTCGACCACCTCGACGCCGACGCCGTAGTTGCGCAGTGCACCGTCCTCCGGGGACTCGAGGCGGATCCCGTCCAGCTTGTCGGCGCGGACCACCTCGCCGTTGCCGAGGACCTCGCCCTCGAAGGGCGCACGGCTGGTGGTCGTCTCGTTCGACGTCGTCTGCCTGGCGGCCGCCGTCGGCGTGCCCGCGGTGCCGGTGCCGCAGGCCGACAGGACAAGTGCCCCCGCCAGGAGTACGAGTGCCGTGCGCATGCTCCCCCTCAGTTCCGTCGCTGGTTGCCCTACGACGCATCCGGTCGACGTCCGGTTGCGACATCCTGTCAGTCAGTAACCTTTCGTGCCGTGGACGATCAGGAGCGGTGGACGCGAGTGCTGCCGCTGGGTGCGGGCGCGTTCGGCGAGGTGCACCTGGCGTGGGACCGCGTCGACGAGCGGTGGGTGGCGCTGAAACGCTTCACCGGGCAGGACGAACTGGGGCTCCTCCGCTTCGTGATCGAGTCCAGGATCCGGGTCCAGCACCCGCACCTGGTGCGCACGCTGGCGTTCCGGCTGGTCGACGACCGCGCGTGGCTCGTGACGGAACTTGCCCGCGGCGGGTCACTGCGATCGCTGATGGCGAGCTACGGCGCGCTGCCCGTCGGCTGGGTCACCGAGGCGGTGGACCAGGTGCTGCGGGCGCTGGAGGCACTGCACGCGACGGGCGTCGTCCACCGCGACCTGAAGCCGGCGAACCTGCTGCTCCGCTCGCACGGCGACGAGCCCCCGCACCTGCTCGTCGGCGACTTCGGCATCGCGACCTGGCGGACGGTGTCCATGACGGGGATCGGCGCGGCCATCGGCACGCCCGGCTACCTGGCCCCGGAGTACCTCGACGGCACCCAGCCGTCGCCGGCGACGGACCTGTTCGCGGTGGGCGTGCTGGCGGCGGAACTGTTGGCGGGACGACGGTTGGTGCACTACAGCAACGCCTCGCCCGACATGCCGTCGTCGTGGACACACACGGTGCCGCTGCCGGACGAGGTACCGGGGCCGCTGGCCGCCGTGCTGTTCCGGATGGCGGACCCGGACCCGGCGCGCCGGTACACGGACTGCACGCAGGCGCGGCAGGCGCTGCTGCGGGCGTCGCCCCCGGGTTCCCGAAGCGGCCTGACCTCGGTGCCAATCCCGGACCTGCTGGCATCGGTGCCGCCGGGCTGGACGGCGGACGGCCCAGAAGCGCCGACGACCCACCTGCCCCTGGCCCCGACCGCGCCCGCGATCGACGGCGGCGCGACGGCGCTCGTCACGCACGCACCACCGGTGGCGACCCCGGCGAACGGTTCCGCGGCCGCGAGCGGCTCGGCCACCCCGCCACCCGGGCTCGCCCCCACCACCCCGCCCCGAGGCGAACCCGCACGATCAAAGCCCGCCCGGCAGAAGACCGCCCGCCGGACGAAGCGCAAGCTCCGGCGAGCGGTCCTCCTGCTCGTCGCGCTCCTCCTGGCGGGCGGCGCGGGCGCTCTCTGGTGGGCGGCCACCCACCGCGACGTCCCCGGCACGGCCACCGCCGCCGGGCAGCCCGGCACGGGGGAAACCGAGAGCCGCTGGGAACCCGAGGTCGTCGAACCGTGCAGTGCGGTCGACATCGCCCAGACACGCGCGAACGGCACCGAGCGGTGCCAGCGCACCCGCGACACCACCACCCCGCAGAGCTGGGTCAAGGCTCCGCCCGACGGCTTCCCGGTCAAGTCCGACCCCAGCGGCCCGTTCGTCGCCGAGTCGTGCCAGGCCGACGGGGACACCGACTACTCCCCCGTCGGCGACCACCTCTACTGCGAGAACAAGACCTGGACGGTCATCGCCTAGGCCCCGGGTCGACGTACAACAGCCGGTTCGGGGTCCCCGGCGGGACGTTGCACAGCCGGTCCTTTGTGGACGCCGCGATGAGCGCCGTCTGCACCTGCGCGGCCGTGGCCGTCGGGTTGGTCTGCAGGTAGATGCCCGCCGCGCCGGCCACGTGCGGCGCCGCCATCGACGAACCCGACAGCATCGCCGACGACGTGTTGCTCGTGATCCACGGGCCGACGATGTTCACACCCGGCGCGAACATGTCCACGACGGAACCGGTGTTCGTGCTCGACGAGATGCAGTCGTTCGGGCCGCTCGCCCCGATCGTCAGCGCCTCGCCGACCCGGGCGGGCGAGTAGTTCCCCGCGTTGCTCGCCGACCCGCCCGCGGCGACCGCGTAGCTGACGCCCGACGCGATCGAGTTGCGGACCGCGGTGTCGAGCGCCAGGTTCGCCGAACCGCCGAGGCTCATGTTCGCGACCGCGGGTTTGACGGCGTTGGCGGTCACCCAGTCGATGCCCGCGATGACGTCCGACATGGAACCGGAGCCGTTGTCGTCCAGCACCTTCACCGGCACGATCCTGATCTTCTTCGCGACGCCGTACTTGGCGCCGCCGATGATGCCCGCGATGAACGTGCCGTGCCCGTTGCCGTCACCGGCGTCGGTGTCGTCGCCGATGAAGTCGTAGCCCGGCAGCACCCGGCCGCCGAAGTCCACGTGCGTCGCGCGCACGCCGGTGTCGAGCACGTACGCGTGCACGCCCGGCGCCTCGTTCGGGTACCGGTACCGGTGGTCGAGCGGCGGGTCCCGCTGGTCGATCCGGTCCAGCCCCCACGACGGCGGGTTGAGCTGCTCGCCCATCGCGCGCACGGGCGTGTCCCGCACCACCGCGTCCACACCGGACTCACGGGCGAGCGCCGCGGCCTGTTTTTCCGTCAACCGCACCGAGAACCCGTCCAGCGCGGACGAGTAGACGTGCGACACGGACGCGAACCGGTGCGCGAAGGCACCCGCGTCCTGGTTCAGGACCACGATGTAGTCCCCGTACCGCTCGGGCTCCGCGTGCGCAGGCGCCGCCCACAACGTCCCGAGCAGGCACGCGACCCCGATTTTCGCCAGAAGCTTGCGCAGGTTCATACCCATCTCGTTACGCGACCACCGATATGTGAGCAAGCTTCACCAATTGCCATGCGGCGGTAGGGCTGGCCCCACCCCCGGTTCGGGGGCGCGCACCCGTGTGCCGGGCCACCGGTTCCGAAACCATCGGATCCCTTGGGAGACAGGGAAAGGAAAGCAGATGCGCAGGCAACCGGCAACGGTCCGCGTGGCGAGGTGGAGCGCGACGCATCCGTGGCGTGCGATCGGGATGTGGGTCGTGTTCGTCGCGGTGTGTTTCGCGGCGGGCGGGTGGGCGGGCAACAAGGAGGCGACCGGGTCGGACATGGCCGTCGGCGAGTCCGGACGCGCCACCACGATCATCGAAGAGGGGAACTTCGCCGAGCACGCGAAGGAGAACGTGCTCGTCACCGCCCGCTCCGGGCGGCTCGATCCGGCCGAGGGGCAGGCGGCCGCGACCGACGCCGCGGACCGGCTGGCGGCGCTCGACGAGGTGGAGTCGGTCGGCGATCCGGTGCCGTCCCGGGACGGGACCGCGCTGCTCGTGCCGGTCACGATGGCCGGTGACCGGGACGGGGCGAGTGACCGCCTAGGCCCGCTCCACGACGCGACCGCGGCCGTGCAGCGGGACCACCCGGACCTCCGGGTGGAACAGGTCGGCGGCCCGTCGATCAACAAGGGCATCAACGACCAGGTCGGCGACGACCTGCTCAAGGCCGAGCTGATCAGCGTGCCGGTCACGCTCCTGATCATGCTGATCGCGTTCGGCGCGATCATCGCCGCCGGGGTGCCGGTGCTGCTCGCGATGTCCGCGGTCGGCGCCGCGTTCGGGCTCTCCGCGCTGGCGTCGCACTTCGTGCCCGCCGTCGACTCGCTGGGCAGCATGATCGTCCTGATGGGCATGGCGGTCGGCGTCGACTACTCGCTCTTCTACCTCAAGCGGGAACGTGAGGAACGGCAGAAGGGCATGACCCACACGAGTGCCGTGGAGATCGCGGCGGCCACGTCCGGCCACTCGGTCGTGGTGTCGGGCATCGCGGTGATCGTCTCGATGGCGGGGCTGTACCTCGCGAACGACGCCGTGTTCGCCTCGCTCGCGACCGGGTCGATCATCGTGGTCGCGGTGGCGGTGCTCGGGTCGCTGACCGTGCTGCCCGCCCTGCTCGCGAAGCTCGGCAGGCGCGTCGACCGACCGAGGGTCCCGCTGCTGTGGCGGCTCACCAACCGCACCGGCCCACCTCGGGTGTGGCCGCGCCTGCTGCGGCCCGCGCTGCGGTTCCCGCTGGTCACGCTGCTGCTCTCGATCGCGGCGCTCGGCGCGCTCGCGCTGCCCGCGCTGGACATGAAGCTGAAGTCCTCCAGCGAGTCCGACCTGCCGCGCACCATCCCGGTCATGCAGGCCTATGACCGCCTGACCTCGGCGTTCCCGAGCGAGGGCACGAACCACGTGATCGCGGTGAAGGCCGGTCCGGCGACGGCGGACGCGGTGCGCACCGCGCTCGAGGACCTGTCCGGCCGGACCCAGGACGACCCGCTGTTCGCGAACGTCGACGAGCCGGTGATCAGGACCTCGGCCGACGGACGGGTCACCACGCTGGACATCCCGACGACAGCGGGGATCGGCACCGACGAGGGCGAGCGGTCGCTCGACGCGCTGCGGACCACCCTCGTGCCCGCGACGGTCGGAACGGTGAGCGGCGCCGAGTACGCGGTCGGCGGCGGTATCGCGGAGAACGTCGACTACACCGGGAACCTCGCCGACCGGATGCCGATCGTGATCGGGTTCGTGCTGCTGCTGACGTTCCTGATCATGGCCGTCACGTTCCGGTCGCTGATGGTGGCGCTGACCGCGCTGCTCCTGAACTCGCTGTCGGCGGCGGCCGCGTTCGGCACCCTCACGCTCGTGTTCCAGCACGAGTGGGCGGAGGGCATCCTGGGCTTCCACTCGAACGGCGCGCTCGTCGCGTGGATACCGCTGTTCCTCTTCGCTGTCCTGTTCGGACTGTCGATGGACTACCACGTGTTCGTGGTGAGCCGGATCCGTGAGGCGGTGCGCGGTGGGCTGTCCACCAAGGACGCGGTGTCGCACGGCATCAGCCGGTCGGCCGGGGTGGTGACATCCGCGGCGGTCCTGATGGTGTCGGTGTTCGCGATCTTCGCGACGTTGTCGTTGAACGAGATGAAACAGATGGGTGTCGGACTGGCGGTCGCCGTGTTCGTCGACGCCATGGTCATCCGGGTGCTGGTGCTGCCGTCGCTGATGGCACTCCTCGGCAGGGCGAACTGGTGGCCGGGCCGAATCCGCCGTGACGAGGCGTCACCGATATCCCCTGTTGATGATCACCCGACAGAGCATTTGCCCACCGTGGTAATGCCGCGCGGCTGATTAGTCCTGCCGAAGACCATCCCGCCGCTCAACGCACGGGGTGGTCTTCGGCGGCTTATCACCCTCCTGCCGGAGTGCCCCACCAGGGGGACCATCTAAAGTGTGGCGGCATGGCCGATGGTGAGTCCGACCCGAATCTCCGGGTCCCCCGTTTTGACACTGTCCTCCGCGGCTACAACCCGCGCCAGGTCAACGAGCGAGTCACGCGCCTCTCGTTCGACCTGAGCCATGTCACGAAGAGCCGCGACGAGGCGGTCGCCAAGGTCGCCGAGCTGACCAAGGCCCTCGGCAGTGCCCAGCAGCAGCTTCTGGACGCCAAGGAACAGCTGCACCGCATCACCGTCAACCCGACGTCCACCGAGGCGATGTCGGAGCGCCAGCGTTTGATGTGGCAGCTCGCCGAGGAAGAGATCGCCGAGTTCAAGCGCGACGCCGACAACTACGACCGGTCGACGAGAGCCGACGCGGACGAGTACTCCCACTCCACGCGCGCGAAGGCCGACTCCCACGCCTCCGCGACGAGAGAGGAGGCGGACGCCTACGCGGCCAAGACCAGGCAGGACGCCGACGAGCACGCGGCGGGCACCCGCAAGGGCGCGGACGAGTACGTCGCGCAGACGAAGGCGGCCGCGGACGAGTACGCGGCGAGCGTCAAGGCGGACGTGGCGAAGTACGCCAAGGACCAGAAGGCCAAGCAGGACGGCATCACCGCGGAGCTGGCGGAGCGGCGCAAGACGCTCGAGGCCGAGTACGCGAAGAACCACGCGACGCTCGAGAACGAGTACGAGCAGCTGCGTGCCCGCAACGCCACCGAGCACGAGCAGCTGATGGCGGAGGCGCGCACCGAGGTCGAGCGGGCGACGAAGGCCAACGAGACCCGCATCGCGCAGCTGGACGCGGAGGCCAAGCAGCGCCGCGAGCAGCGGGACGCGGACGCGCTCAAGCAGCGGGAGCTGCTGGACCAGAAGGCGGCCGAGAAGCGGGCGTCGCTGGAGCAGGAGACCGAGGCGGCCCTCAACCAGCGCCGCGCCGAGCTGGAGCGGGAGCTGTCCGAGCGGGCCGGCGTCGCGAAGGACCGCGCCGCCAAGATCGTCGGCGACGCCGAGCGCGAGGCCACGAAGATCCGCGAGACGATCACCGCCGAGCGGGCCGAGGCCGACCAGCAGATCGCCCAGCGCGAGTCCGCGGCGAAGGCCCGTGCCGCGAAGATCGTCGGCGACGCCGAGGTCGAGGCGGGCAAGATCCGCGAGACCGTGGCGAGCGAGAAGGCGGAGGCCGAGAAGCAGCTCGCCGCACGTCAGCAGTCCGCACAGCAGCAGGCCGCCAAGATCATCGAGGAGGCCAAGCGCCGCACCGACGAGCAGGAGCGGGCCCTGGCCGAGAAGAAGTCCTCGGTGGAGGCGAACCTGGCCGAGCTGGAGGCCATGGCCCAGCAGCAGGCGGACAAGACCGTGTCCGACGCCGAGTCCCGCGCCCAGGCGTCGGACAAGGCGCTGACCGCCAAGCGCGCCGAGGTCGAGAAGGAACTCAACGAACAGCAGGCCAACGCGAAGATCCGCGCGGCGAAGATCGTCGAGGACGCCGAGCAGCGCCTCGCCGAGGCCGCCGACCGGATCCGCCAGGCCGACGAGTTCGAGCGCCGGGTGTCCGAGCACGTCAACTCGACGTTCTCGATCCTGGAGGACGCGAAGCGCCACTTCGCGGCGGCCCAGAAGGCCACCCAGCGCCCAGCCTCGCCGCGGCAGGAAAAGGCGCAGGCCAACAGCAAGTAGCCTCGGCAGGCGATGCCCTGAAAGACGCTTTCGAGACGGTTCCGCGTCCCGAAAGACGCTTTCAGGGCATCGCTGTCCTTATGCCTTCTCCAGGTATTCGGCTTTTGTGCCGGAGACCAGCGACGCGACCATCGACGCCAGCCCGGGGTACTGCGACAGGTCCGGTGACCGCGCCACCAGGTCCTGCGCCTCGGTGCGGGCCTCGGCGATCAGGTCCTCGTCCCGCAGCAGGGAAAGCAGCCTCAACGCCGACCGCTTGCCCGACTGGGTCGCGCCGAGGATGTCGCCTTCCCGCCGCATCTCCAGGTCCACCCGCGCCAGCTCGAACCCGTCCAAAGTAGACGCGACAGCGTCGAGGCGTTCCCGGGTGGCGGTGCCGCCCAGCGTCTCCGTCACGAGGAGGCACACGCCAGCCGCCTTGCCACGCCCGACCCGGCCGCGCAGCTGGTGCAGCTGCGAGACCCCGAACCGGTCCGCGTCCATGATCACCATGGCAGTCGAGTTCGGCACGTCCACACCGACCTCGACGACCGTCGTCGCCACCAGCACGTCGACCTCGCCCGCCGCGAACGCACGCATCACCGCGTCCTTGTCGTCGGCGGGCAGGCGCCCGTGCAGCAGCGCCAGCCGCAGCCCGTTCAGCGGGCCCTCGGCCAGCATCTCCGCCACCTCGACCACCGACAGCGGCGGCCGGCGGCCGTCGTCGGAATTCAGGTTCACGTCCTCCGCGGACTCCTGGTCACCGATCCGCGGGCACACCACATAGGCCTGGTGACCGGCGGCGACCTCCTCCCGGATCCGCTGCCACGCCCGCTCCAGCCACGCCGGCTTCTCCGCCGCGGGCACCACCGCCGTGCTGATCGGCGACCGGCCCGCAGGCAGCTCCCGCAGCGACGACGTCTCCAGGTCGCCGTAGACGGTCATGGCGACCGTGCGCGGGATCGGGGTGGCAGTCATGACCAGCACGTGCGGGCTGCTGTTCTCGCCGGCGCGGGTGCGCAACGCGTCCCGCTGCTCGACACCGAACCGGTGCTGCTCGTCGACGACCACGAACCCGAGGTCGGCGAACTGCACGGTCTCCTGGATCAGGGCGTGCGTGCCCACGACGATGCCCGCCGCCCCGCTCGCCGCGTCCAGCAGCGCCTGCTTGCGCTGCGCCGCGGGCAGCGAACCCGTGAGCAGCGTGATGCGCGTGGCCTCCTCCGCCGCCCCCAGCTCACCGGCCATGGCCAGGTCGCCCAGCATGTTCGTGAGCGACCGGGCGTGCTGCGCGGCGAGCACCTCCGTCGGCGCGAGCAGCGCCGCCTGCCTGCCCGCGTCCACGACCTGCAGCATCGCCCGCAGCGCCACGATCGTCTTGCCGGACCCGACCTCGCCCTGCAGCAGCCGGTTCATCGGGTGCGCGACCGCGAGGTCGGCCGCGATCGCCTCGCCGACCTCCTGCTGACCGGCGGTGAGCGTGAACGGCAACCGCTTGTCGAACGCGGCCCGCAGCCCGTCGTCGCGGCGCGCGCACTCCGGCGCGGGACGCGTGACCGCCCCGTGCCGCCGCTGCGCCAGCGCCAGCTGGACCGCCATCGCCTCGTCCCACTTCAGGCGTTCGCGGGCGGCCTGCACGCCGGGCCAGTCGGTGGCGGTGTGGATCTTGCGGATGGCGTCGTCGTAGTTCGACAGGCCCCGGCGGTGCCGGAGGTCGGCCGGCATCGGGTCCTCGATCTCGTCGAGCATCGACAGGACCTGCCGCACGCACTTCGCGACCTGCCACGACTGGATGGACGCCGCGGCCGGGTACACCGGGATCAGCCCGGTGAACTTCTCGACCGTGTCGGCCGTGCCCTCCGCGTCGCCCTCGATCTCCTCGGTGAGCAGCTGGTAGTCGGGGTTGGTGAGCTGCAGCTTGTTCCGGTACCGCGACACCTTGCCCGCGAACAGCGCGTTCGTGCCCGGCGTCAGCGCCCGCTTGTGGTGCCGCTGGTTGAAGAACGTGCACTCCAGCGTGCGGTTGCCGTCGGTGATGACGACCTCGCTGATCCACCCCGACCGCTGCCGCATCCGCCGCTCGTTGAACGACTGCACACGCGCCATCACGGTCGCGTGCTCGCCGATCTCCAGCCCGGCGATGTCGGTCAGCTCCCCGCGTTCGGCGTACCGCCGGGGGAAGTAGCGGACCAGGTCACCGGCGGTGTGCAGGTCCAACGCGCCGGCCAGCGCCTTGGCCGACTTGGCGCCCACCGCCGCCTCGAGTTTGCTGTCCATGGAGACCATCGAGGCGATTATGTCGCGCCCCACCGACAATCGTGGGACGCCCGCCCGTCACCGCACGGCCAGGACGCCGTCCAGCTCCCTCAGCAAGGCGGCCTTCGGCTTGGCGCCGACGATCGTGTGCACCGGCTCACCGCCTGAGAACAGCAGCATCGTCGGCAGGCCCATGACGTGGTACCGCTGCCCGATGGCCGGGTTCTCGTCGTAGTTCACCTTCACGACGTCCACGTCGTCCCGCTCGGCCGCGATCTGCTCCAGCACCGGCGCGACCATGCGGCACGGCCCGCACCACGTCGCCCAGAACTCCACGAGCACCGGCTTGTCGTGCCCGAGCACGCGGTCGGCGAACGTCTCCTCGGTGACCGAATCCATGTCAGTTCCCCTCTCCCCTGCGCAGGTGCGCGGCCGCGAGCTTGGCCCGCAGCTCGTCCCGCACCACGTTCAACTGTGCGAGGTACGCCTCGACCTCGGCGATCTTGCGGCGGTACACGGCGATCGCGTCCGGGCAGGAGTCACCCTCCTCGTGGCCCGCGCGCAGGCAGTCGACGAACGGGCGGGTGTCCTCGAGCGCGAAGCCGATCTCGCGCAGCGTCTGGATCTCCCGGACGACCCGCAGGTGCGACTCGTCGTAGTCCCGGTAGCCGTTGGTGCGGCGCGGGGCGTCGAGCAGTCCGCGCTCCTCGTAGTAGCGCAGCGCCTTCGTGGTGGTGCCCGCGGTGCTCGCGAGCTCGCCGATCCGCATGCCACCGACTCTAAACATTGCCCCCGACAGGAAGGCCAGCCGCGATTGTCACTCCACGCCGAGCACCAGCACCGCGTTGTGCTGTCCGCCCTGGTAGACCACCAGTTCGGTCTCCGGGTGGACGCGCCGGAGGTAGTCCTCGAGCTCGGTCGCCAGCTCGTCCGGCGCGTCCGCGCCGAGCAGGGCGGTGACCAGCTCGCCGCCCACGGCCAGCATGCGGGACACCACACCGCACGCCGCGCGGTCCAGCGCGTCGACGCCTGGCGGGCCCGGCTCGATCAGCATCACCTCGCCGTCGGCGAAACCGAGCACGTCACCGGCCTCGCACGCGCCGATCCAGGTGATCCCGGCCTCGGCCGCCACCACGACCTCGCCGCGCCGGGTGGCCGCGGCCGCCTCGGCCATGGCCACGACGTCGTCGCTCGCGCGGCGGCGCGGGTCGTGCACGGCGACGGCCGACAGCACCTGCACCGGCGACGCGCACGGCACGACCACGACGTCCTGACCGGCGGCGACCGCGCGGATGGCGGCCTCGTCGGCGGCCTCGACGAGCGCGGGGTCGGCGGGCAGCACGGTCACGTGCGCGGCCGCCGTGCCGGTGATGGTCTCGAGCAGGCCGAGCGCGGGGTCGGCGGTGCCGTCGACCCTGCTGACGGTGACGCCCTCGCTGATCAGCAGGTCGGCGAACTCGGTGCTGCGTGACGGCACGACCACGGCGCGGTCCTTGCTGAACCGGCTCGCCTCCGGCGACGGCGCGTCGGCGAACCTGGCCACCCGGATCTGCCTCGGCCTGCCGACGTCGACGCCCGCCTCGATGGCGCCGCCGATGTCGTTGCAGTGGACGTGCACGGTCCACAGGCCCGCGCCGTCCCCGACGACGGAGACGGAGTCGCCGAGGCCGACGAGCGCGTCCCGCAGCCCGTCGGCGGCACGGTCGTCGCCGACCTGTTCGAGCAGGTACATGACCTCGTACGCGAACGCGTCCGAGCCCGACTCGCGGGAGGTGTAGAGCGAGCTCTCCTGCGGGCGGGCCACCCGCTCCGCGTTCGCCCGCTGCGCGGCGGCGAGCGCGGCGGGCTGTCCGGTGAGCACCGCGAGGAGCGCGTCGAACAGGACGACGACCCCGCGGCCCCCCGCGTCGACGACCCCGGCGTCGGCCAGCACGGCCAGCTGGCGGGGTGTCTCGTCGAGCGCGGCCGCGGCGGCGGTGGCGGCCGCCTCGGCGACGTCCTGCAGCGCGTCGGACGGCTCGTCCCGCGCGGCGTCGGCGGCGGCCCGGAAGACGCTGATCATCGTGCCCTGGACGGGCTCGGCCATGGCGGCCACCGCCCGGTCCGCGCCCGCGGCCAGCGCGGCCCGCAGGCCGGGGCCGAGCACGGCGTCGGTGCCGGCGAGCACGTCGGCGGCACCCCGCAGGAACTGGGAGACGATCACCCCGGAGTTGCCGCGCGCCCCGGTCAGCGCACCCCGGGCGAGCACCGCGACGGCGGCCCCGGCGTCGGCACGTGCCTTGGCGGGGGCCCGCAGCAGCGCGTCGAGCGCCGCGCGCATGGTGTGCAGCAGGTTGGACCCGGTGTCGCCGTCGGCCACCGGGAAGACGTTGATGCTGTCGATGGCCTCGCGGTGCGCGTCGAGCGACTGCACACAGGACACGGCCCAGCGCCGGACCTGAGCGGCGTCGAGCGCCTGCAGCATCACGCCTCCCGACGGTGGGTCTGAGCCGGACATTTCAGCAGACTAGTGGGGCGGGTTGGAGGGTCGGATCGCGAGCCGTTACCCTGTGTTTGCCAGCCTGGTGTGAGCCGGGCCGCGCGAGCTTGCTGGCCGGTCGGCCAGTTTCCACTGTTGAAAGGAGTGCCTGACGTGGCTGCCGTCTGCGACGTCTGTGGCAAGGGGCCAGGCTTCGGCAAGTCGGTCTCGCACTCGCACCGGCGTACGAGCCGCCGGTGGAACCCGAACATTCAGACCGTGCACGCGAAGATCGGCGTCTCGCAGCGCAAGCGTCTGAACGTGTGCACCTCCTGCCTGAAGGCAGGCAAGGTCACCCGCGGGTAGAACCGAGCGCAACACAGAGCATCGAGCCGGGCCCTGGCACTGCCAGCGGCCCGGTTTGCTGTGCCCGGACCGTCACGAGGTGACGGGATCCATGAACAGCCGCGCGACCAGCTCGGTCCGGCTGCGCACGGCCAGCTTGCCGAACACGCTCTTGACGTGGTCGCCGACGGTGTACTGGGACAGCCCCAGCCGCCGTGAGATCTCGCCGTTCGTGTGGCCGTTGGCGAGCAGCCGGACGATCTCCTGCTCACGCGCGGACAGCCCGTAGGCCTCGACGACCAGGCGGGCGATGTCCGCGGGCCGGGTCGGCTCGACGACCACGGAGACGAGCGGACTGCCGGCCCCGGCGTACGGCTCGGCGTGCAGGGTCAGCCAGCTTCCGTCCCGCGAACACACCTGGGCCCGCGCGGTCTCCCCCGCGGCGTGCGCCTGCCGCGCGACCCTGGCGACGTGCCAGTCGGCGTCGCCGAGACCATCGAGGCGGCGTGCCGCGGTCGCGGACCGGTGGTGCACCCGCTCCGGCCGTTCCGGGTCGACGATCAGCACGCCGGGCCCGAGGTCGTCGTGCCGGGCGTCGACCGCCCCGAGCAGGAGGGTGCGGCGGATGCCGTCGGCGATGGTCCGGCCCAGGGAGGCCACGAACCGCAGCTCGCCGGCGGAGAAGTCGGGTGCGTTCCCGCCGCGGAACAGGTTGAGCATGCCCCACGGGACCCGCCGGTCCCGGACGACGACCCGCAGCTCACGGGCGAGGCCGAGTGGTCGCAGCACGTCCCGGTAGCGGGCGCTGCGCGCCGGGTCGCCTCCGGTGGCCTGGTCCAGGGTGGCTGCGCCGACCGGGTCGCGGGCGAGCACGGGCACCGCGTTGACGTCCCGCCCACCGGTCTCGATCTCGAAGAACCGGGCGATGACCGCGGGCGCGGGACGCAGGTCGTGGTGGGCGAAGGTCTCCTGCAGCGTGACGAGGTCCAGGCCGTTGAGGCAGTGGGCGTCGACGGGCACTGCCCGCGCGAGGCCGTCCGCGACCTCGGCGAACAGGTCCGGCAGGGACACCGCGGTGGCACAGGCGTCCTCGATCGCCGCCCTGGCCGAGTCACGTGCGTTCATCGAACGCCAGTATCGCCGACGCGTGTTCGGCGGGAGAACCCCCGCGAACACGGGATGGCACGGCCCTGCCGCCAGCGCTCAGGATCGGCACAACACGATCAGAGGAGGTTGCATGCCCGCCACCGAGCCGGCCCAGCTGCACGACCTGTTCAGCGCGGCCGTCAACGCCAAGGACGCCGACGCGCTGCTGGCGCTCTACGAACCGGCGGGCACCGCGGTGCACCTGGACGGTACGACCCGCACCGGCGAACAGGCACTGCGCGCGATGATCGACGAACTGCTGTCGACGATCGAGCACATCGACGGCAGGACCCGCAAGGTGATCGTCTCCGGCGACATCGCCCTCACGTCCGTCACGTGGCACGCCCGGCTGAGCACCGGAGAGGAGGCGGGCAACACGACCGCCGAGGTGGTACGGCGGCAACCGGACGGCACCTGGCGGTGGGTCATCGACGACCCGGCCTTCTGACCAGGCGCCGTTACGGGAGCTTCCAGTCGATCGCCGACGCGCCCTGCTTCTCCAGCAGTTCGTTCGCCCGGCTGAACGGGCGGGAGCCGAAGAAGCCGTTGTGCGCCGACAGCGGGCTCGGGTGCGCGGACTCGATGCACGGCACCGGGTCCAGCAACGGCTTGAGGTTCCGCGCGTTGCGGCCCCACAGGATCGCGACCAGCGGGCCACCTCGCGCGGCAAGCGCGCGGATCGCCTGCTCGGTGACCTCTTCCCAGCCCTTGCCCTGGTGGGAGTTCGGGCGGCCGGGCTGCACGGTGAGCGCCCTGTTGAGCAGGAGCACACCACGCTCGGTCCACGGGCCGAGGTCGCCGTTGGCCGGCATGGGGTGACCGAGGTCCTCGCAGTACTCCTTGTAGATGTTCACCAGGCTCTTCGGCAGCGGGCGGACGTCCGGGGCCACGGAGAAGCACAGGCCGATGGGGTGGCCCGGCGTCGGGTACGGGTCCTGGCCGACGATCAGCACCCGCACGTCGGCGAACGGCTGCTTGAACGCCCGCAGCACGTTCTCCCCGGACGGCAGGTACTCGCGGCCCGCGGCGATCTCCGCGCGCAGGAAGTCCCCCATGGCAGTGATGCGGTCGGCGGCGGGCGCGAGCGCTTCCGCCCAGCCGGCCTCGACGATCTCGTGCAGCGGTCGTGCGGTCACGCGGGCGACTTTATCCCTACCGTCAGGACAGCCTGCGCAGCCCCGCCCTGTACTCGGAAACCCGCTGCACGTAGTTCTCCACGATGCCCGAGACCATGTCCGCGGGCACCTCGTAGCCCTCGCGCACCTTCGCCGGAACGCCCAGCGCCATGCGGTGCGCGGGCAGGTGACCGTTGAACGACATCACCGCGCCCGCGCCGAGCACGGCGCCGTCCTCGACCACGGAACCGTTGAGCAGCACCGAACCCGACGCGATCATGCACCGTTGCCCGACCGTCGCGCCCTCGATGTGCGCGTTGTGGCCGACGACCGAGTCCGCGCCGATGATCGCCGGGTGCCACCGGGTGCAGTGCACGACCGTGCCGTCCTGCACCGACGTCCGCGCGCCGACGGTGATCGAGCCCGCGTCGCCGCGCAGCACCGCCTGCGGCCACACCGACGCGAACGCGCCGATCGTGACGTCACCGATCACCGTCGCGTCCGGGTGCACGTAGGCGTCCGGGTGGATGTCCGGTTCCCTGTCGCCTAGGGCGTAGATGGGCACGCGACCTCCAACGGCTTCCCGAGGTGCACCGCTTCCGGCGCCTCCGCGTAGTACCCGAACGCCGGTACGGGCGTGTACCCGGCCGACGTGTACAGGGCGATCGCCTCCGGCTGCCGCTGACCGGTCTCCAGGACCAGCCTGGTGTACCCGGCCTCGGCCGCCGTCCGCTCCAGCTCCGCCAGCACGGCCCGCGCCAGGCCGCGGCCGCGGCACGACGGCCGCACGTACATCCGCTTCAGCTCGACCTCCGTGCCGTGTGCCCGCCAGCCACCGCACGCGGCGGGCACGTCGTCCACGTAGGCCACGAGGAACAACCCCCGCGGCGGGGCGAACTCGGCCGGGTCCACCGGCGTCAGGTCCACCTCGCCGTACCGCACCACGTACTCCTGCTGCACGTCCGCGATCAACGCCACCGCGTCCGGGTGGTCGTAGGTCCGCACTTCGATCCGCACGGACGCGATTCTGACGTACGCCACCGTCACCGGAAATGCTGCCAACCGGCCCCGCCCGCGTACGTCCCCCCGTCCACGGTGACCGCACTTCCCCTGGTCACGGTGCCGATCGCGCGCCAGCCGTCCGGTACCGCGGCCGGTTCGGGGAACGTCGCGACCAGCGCGTGATCCTCGCCACCGGTCAGGACCCAGCGCACGGGGTCGGCGCCCAGCGCGGTCGCCACGTCGACGAGCCGCTGCGGCACCTCGAGCAGGTCGGTGCGCACGTCGATGGCCACATTGGACTCCTCGCAGAGGTGGCCGAGGTCGGCGAGCAGCCCGTCGGAGATGTCGATCATCGCGGTCGCGCCGGCGAGCGCGGCCTGCGGACCGGCCTCGTACGGCGGCTCCGGCACCCGGTAGGCGCCGACCACCTGCACCGGTGAACGGAACCCGCGGCCGAGCACTGCGAGCCCGGCGGCCGACCAGCCGAGGCGGCCTGCCACCGCGACCACGTCGCCCGGCATGGCGCCACCCCTCGTGACGGGCTCGCGGCCCTGCAGGTCACCCAATGCGGTGACAGAGATCACGATCTCGCCGGCCGTGACCACATCGCCACCCACGAGGCCCGCACCCGCGCGGCCCGCCTCCTGCCACATGCCCGCGGCGAGCGCCTCGGCCACCTCGGCCTTCGTGGTCTTCGGGCAGGCGAGCCCGACGAGCAGCGCGGTGGGCACCGCACCCATGGCCGCGATGTCCGCCATGTTGACCGCGATCGCTTTGCGCCCAACGTGTTCCGGCGCCGACCAGTCGAGTCTGAAGTGGACACCCTCGACGAGCACGTCGGTGCTCGCGACCACCCGCGAGTCGGCGGCGGCGACGAGCGCGGCGTCGTCGCCGGGACCGATCAGGGTCGTCGGCGGCTGCCTGCGCCCCGCCGTCACCCGCCCGATCAGTCCGAACTCACCCACATCCGCGACGGTCTCGGGTGGATCATGAGCTGGGCCTCCTCTATTGTCGGCCACGACACCTCCGATAGTCGGATCCCCAAACGATCCGGAACTGCGGTACCTTTTGCTGCTCACGTTCCTACCTCTTGAGTCCAGCTAGACACGAAGGGGCGCGCCGTGGTCCACGCATACATCCTCATCCAGACCGAGGTCGGCCAAGCCGCCGCGGTCGCGGCCAAGATCGCACAGATCCAGGGTGTGACGACCGCGGAGGATGTCACCGGACCCTATGACGTGATCGTGCGGGCCGAGGCCGACAACGTCGACCTGCTCGGCCAGCTGGTCGTGGCGCGCATCCAGAACGTGGACGGGATCACCCGAACCCTCACCTGCCCGGTCGTCCACCTCTGACCCGTGCTGTAGTTGGGGCGTGTCCGAGCAACCCCTGTCCCGTGTGACCCTGTTCGTCGCGGCGGGCATCGCCGCGGTGCTCGTGGTGGGTGTCATCGTCGCGAGCAAGGTCCTCGGCGGCGGTGACGACACGAACACCGCAGCCCCGACGACCACCCCGTCCGCCCGCTCCGGCCCGCTCGCACTGGCCGGTGTGGAGGCACCGGACGCGGACGCACCCGAGTGCACCAAGCTCGTCGACTCGCTGCCCGCGAACCTGCCGAGCAAGGGCGAGGAGCTGGCACGGCTCCCCCTCGCCGACCCCGCTCCCCCGGCCGCGGCAGCGTGGGCGGGCGACCAGGGCGAGCCGGTCGTGCTGCGCTGCGGGCTGCCCAAACCGGCCCAGTACGCGCCGACCGCGCAGCTGCGCACCATCTCGAAGGTGAACTGGCTGCCGGTCGAGGGTGACGGCGCGAGCACCTGGTACACGGTCGACCGCCCGGTGTACGTGGCGCTGACGATCCCCGACGACGCGGGCACGGGCGTGATACAGGAGATGTCGGCGACGATCGCGAAGGTCCTGCCCGCTACCTGAGGCCGGTGCCGCGGGCGATGGCCGTGTCGATCAGGGTCGACAGCAGCGTGCGGTAGTCGAGGCCTGTGACCGACCACATCTTCGGGTAGGCCGACGTCGGGGTGAAGCCCGGCATCGTGTTCAGCTCGTTGATGATCAGCGTGCCGTCGAGGCCGACGAAGAAGTCGACGCGGGCCAGGCCCTGGCACTCGAGCGCGTGGAACGCCTTCACGGCCATCGCGCGCAGGCGGTCGGTCACCGCGTCGTCGAGTTTGGCCGGGATGTCCAGTTCGGCCGTGTCGTCGAGGTACTTGGTCTCGAAGTCGTAGAACTCGAGCGAGTCGTCGAGGATGCGGATCTCCGCGGGCAGGGACGCCTCGACGTGACCGTCGGGGAACTCCAGCACGCCGCACTCGACCTCGCGGCCGACGATCATCGACTCGACCAGGACCTTGGGGTCGATGGCGCGGGCGGTGGCGATGGCCTCGTCGAGGTTCGCCCAGTCCGACACCTTCGTGATGCCCGTCGACGAGCCGGCACGCGCGGGCTTCACGAAAACCGGCAGGCCGAGGCGGTCCTTCTGTTCCCCGGTCAGCGTGACGTCGCCGCGGTGCAGCACCTCGTACGGGCCGACCGGCAGGCCCTCGGCCTTCAGGAGCTTCTTCGTGAACTCCTTGTCCATGGCCACGGCACTGGCCAGCACCCCGGCGCCCGCGTACGGCAGGCCGACCATCTCCAGCAGCCCCTGGATGGTGCCGTCCTCGCCGTAGGCGCCGTGCAGCACCGGGAACACCACATCCACAGCGGAGAGGATCTCGCCCTCGCGACCCCGTTCGAGCACCACGAGGCTCGCGGACGACGGGTCGGCGGGCAGGGTCAGCGCGGTGCCGGAGGTGACCTTCGGCAGCGTGCGGCCGTCGATCGCGAGCGTCGCGGGGTCGGCCGGGCCGAGCACCCACGAGCCCTCCGGCGTGATGCCGACCGGCAGGACCTCGAACCGCTCCGGGTCGAGGTTGGCGAGCACGCTCGCCGCGGACACGCAGGACACCGTGTGTTCCGTGCTCTGCCCACCGAACACCACTGCCACGCGGACGCGTTCTTGGCTGGCCATGGCACGCGACCCTACCCAACTCCCCCGCGTACCAGCTCGACGAGCACCGGCAGCGCGCGTTTGAGCTGGTCACGCGAACAGGCCGCGTACCCGAGGGCGACCCCGAACCACCGCGCCCTGCCCACGTGGTGGCGGGCGAGGCCGTCGAGCAGCAGCTCCCGCTCCAGCGCGGCACGCACGAGCGCGCGTTCGTCGTCGGCCGTCGGCACCGGGACCACGACGTGCGCGCCCGCGTCGTCGCCGAGCACCCGGACCCCGCCCGCCACCAGGGTCTCCACCACCAGCGACCGGCGTTCCGACAGCTCGCGCCGCAGCCTGCGCAGGTGCCTGCCGAGGTCACCGCCGCGGGCCAGCTCCACCACCACGAGCTGACCGGCGGGTGCGGGGCCGATGCCGGTGGCGTCGCGGTGTGCGAGCACGGCCGTCACCACCGGCGGCGGCGCCACCAGCCAGCCGATGCCGAGGGTCGGGGTGAGGATCTTGCTGGTGGTGCCGAGGTGCACGACCACGTCCGGGGCGAGCGCGGCCAGCAGCGGCAGCGGGGCGACGTCGTAGCGCAGCTCGCCGTCGTAGTCGTCCTCGATCACGAGCCAGCCCTGTTCGCGGGCCCGCTCCACGAGGGCGACCCGGCGCGCCGCGGACATGCGGCCGCCGAGCGGGTACTGGTGCGCGGGCGAGCAGTACACGGCACGCACGTTCGCCGGGATCGCGTCGACGAGCAGCCCGTCGGCGTCGACGGTCGCGGGCACGACCCGCAGGCCCGCGGCACGCAACGCGCCGACCGCCCGCTGGTAGCCCGGTTCCTCCACCGCCACCATCTCGCCGGGCCGCAGCACGGCACGGCCCAGCTCCGCGACCGCCGAGCTGGTGCCCGAGGTCGCGAGCAGCACGTCGCTGTCCCCGATGCGCAGACCGCGGTGGCGCAGCAGGTGTTCGGCGACGGCCGCCCGGTACTCCGGCAGCCCGGCCCGCTGCGGCCGCACCATCGGCGTCACGTGCGAGGCCGCGCGCCAGGCCCGCCGCCACGCCGCCTGCTCGATGCCCTCCGCCCACGGTGAGCCCGGGGTCAGGTCGACGACGTCGTCCCGTCCGGTGTCGCGGCGGGCGGGGCGGCGGTCCGCGCGCAGGGTGCCCGGCGGCGAGGTGGTGACGTAGGTGCCCGACCCGTGCCTGCCCGCGATCCAGCCCTCGGCGTGCAGCTGCTCGTAGGCGGCGGCCGTGACGGTCCTGCTGACGCCCAGCTCACCGGCGAGCGCACGGGTGGACGGGAGCCGGTCGCCGCTGCGGAGCCTGCCGTCGCCCGCGGCCGCACGGAGCTGTTCGGCCAGCTGGACGGCGAGCGGCGTCGGCGACTCCCGGTCCAGCGCCACCGGGAGGACGGGTGTCTCGGCCATGAAAGTGGCCTTCCGGAATCGAGGGGTCGTGGCCCTTTCTATGATGCCACTCGGCTCGGCACAGTAGGGGACGTGACGCTCTCACCCACTCGACGCAGCACCATCCGCCGCGGCAAGAAGCGCGCCGTGACCGACCGCGCCGCGCTGAAGCAGGTGCTCGACGCCGGACTGATCTGCCATCTCGCGTTCGTCACGCCCGACGGCCACCCCGTGGTCGTGCCGACCGGGTACGGCCACGAGGACGGCACCCTCTACGTGCACGGGTCGACCGGCGCGGCGAGCCTGCGCGGCGGCACGGACGCGGAGGTGTGCGTGAACGTGACGCTGCTCGACGGGATCATCTACAGCCGCGCGGTGTTCCACCACTCCGTCAACTACCGCTCCGCCACGATCCACGGCGTGGGGCGGCAGGTCACCGACCCGGACGCGAAGCTGCACGCGCTGCGCGTGATCACCGAGCACATCGCGCCCGGCTCGTGGGACCACGCGCGCGGCCCGAGCAAGCAGGAGTTCGCGAAGACCGCCGTGCTGGCGCTGGACCTGCACGAGGCCGCGGTGAAGGTCCGCACCGGCGGGCCGGGTGAGGAACCGGAGGACCTCACGCCGGACCGGATCGGCGCGAGCTGGGCCGGGGTGCTGCCCCTGGTGCGTTCCTGGGGCACGCCGGAACCGTGCGAGCACCTGCCGGAGAGCTTCGAGGCGCCGGACTACGTCACCCGGCGAGAGATGCGGGACGGTCCCCAATAGAACGCATGGTGCGCACCGCGCGGTAGACGTGCAGGCTCACCGCGGGGTCCGGGCCGTCGTTGCGCACGTGGTGTGCGTAGCCCGGCCCGAACACCCGGGACTGGCCCGCCGACAACGACAGCGCGACCCCGCGGTGCAGCACGTGTTCGGTCAGCGTGCCGGAGACGATCGTGAACGCGCCGGTGGTGTGGCCGTGGTCGTGGTCGTCGGTCTCCTGGCCGGGCAGCCAGCTCATGAGCCAGACCTCCTGCTCCTCGGTGGCCGCGACGCGCACGGCGAACCGCTCGTCGGGGTCGTAGCGGAGCAGGCGGGCCCACGTCGTGCGGTCGGCGGCGTACGCACGGGCGATCAGCGCGGGGTGGACGGTCGGGGCGATGGCGGAGGACGCGATGGTGCCGGCCGGAACGGCGAACATGGCAAGGAACCTTCTCGGGAGTGCGGCAAGGACGCGGGCAACTCACCGAGGCTGACAGAGCGCGCTGGAAACCAGGCGAAGGGCCACGTAACCCCGCCTGCCGTTCAGCACACTCGTCAACACGTGCACAGCGAACCATGCGCCGTACGGAGGCGGCAAACCGGTCCAGTCCGTGGGATCGTGGTGGCCAATCCGACCGCACCACCGGCTCCGAAGAGCTGGCGAGACGAAAGCGGGTGGTCATGGTCGAACGGGTGCGCAGGGTGCGCGAGGCACGCACCGAACCGGCGAACGAGCTCGGCGCCGAGCTGATGGGGCGCGTCGCGCGCGGCGACGAGGCGGCGTTCGAGCAGTTGTACGACCTGATGATCGGTCCCGTCTTCGGGCTGGTGCGGCGCATCGTGCGTGACCCGGCGCAGTCGGAGGAGGTCGTGCAGGAGGTCATGGTCGAGCTGTGGCGCAGCGCCGCCCGGTACGCACCGGAACGCGGCAGCGCGACCACGTGGGCGATGACGCTCGCGCACCGGCGTGCCGTCGACCGCGTGCGGTCCGCGCAGGCCGCGGCCGACCGCGACGAGACCATCGGCCGCCGCGACATGGCCCGCCCGTTCGACGAGGTGGCCGAGCAGGTGACGACCCGGCTCGAACAGGAGCAGGTGCGCCGGTGCCTGCGCACGCTGACCGATCTGCAACGGGAGTCGGTGCTGCTCGCCTACTACGGCGGCCGCACGTACCGGGAGGTCGGCGAGCTGCTGAACACCCCGCTGGGGACTATCAAGACGAGGTTGCGGGACGGGCTCATCCGGCTGCGCGACTGCCTGGGGGTGGCCTGATGACGACGGCGGACATCCACGCGCTGACCGGCGCGTACGCGTTGGACGCGGTGTCCGGCGCGGAACGGGAGGAGTTCGAGCGGCACCTCGCCGAGTGCGAGTCGTGCGTGCAGGAGGTGCGGGAACTGCGGGAGACCGCGACCAGGCTGGGGCTCGCCGCGTCGGCCGACCCGCCACCCGAGCTGAAGGCCAGGGTGCTCGACCAGATCCGGACCATCCGGCAGGCGCCGCCGGCGACCACGGTGACGCCGCTGCGCCGCGGCCGGGACAAGCTCGCGCTGCGCCTCACGTCGATCGCGGCGGCGGTGCTGCTCGTGGCGGCGGTCGCGCTGGGCGTGATCGTGGTGCGGCAGAACGACCAGCTGTCGCAGAGCAGGGCGCAGGCGGCGGAGATGTCGGAGATCCTGCGCGCCGGGGACGCCCGGGTGGTGACCCTCGACGAGGGAGACAAGGGCAGGATGACCGTCGCCATGTCCCGGTCGGAGAACCGGATGCTGCTCCTGACCCACGGCCTGCCGAACCCGCCGGAGGGCAAGGACCTCCAGGTGTGGACGGGCCACGGCGGCACGATGATCTCGGCCGGTTTCCTGAACCCCGACAACGGTGAGGCGCTGCTGGCGATCTCCGGTTTCGGCGACGCCGACGCGATCGGCGTGACCCTGGAACCGGACGGCGGCTCGGCGACCCCGACGCTGCCCGCGGTCATGGAGGTCCCGCTCCCCGCGTGACCACCGCACCGAAGGACCCCTTCGGCACCCCAACGCACTGAAGGGGTCCTTCGGGTGCGGGGTCAGCGTTCCGGTCTGGTTCTCCGGCCGATCAGCTCGCCTGCCATCTCGCGCGGGTCGAAGCCGTCGTGGCAGACCCGGTGCACCACCTCGGTGATCGGCATCTCGACACCGTGGCGCAGCGCCAGCTCACGGATCGACGAGCAGGACTTCACGCCCTCCGCGACCTGGCCGTGCGCGGCCGCCTGCGCCTGCGCGACGGTCTCGCCCCGGCCGAGCCGCTCCCCGAAGGACCGGTTGCGTGACAACGGGGAGGAGCAGGTCGCCACCAGGTCGCCGAGGCCGGCGAGCCCCGCGAACGTCATCGGGTCCGCGCCGAACGCCTCGCCGAGCCGCGCGGTCTCCGCGAGCCCGCGCGTGATGAGCGTCGCGAGCGTGTTGTCCCCGAAGCCGAGCCCGCCCGCCATGCCACAGGACAGCGCGATCACGTTCTTGCACGCGCCACCGAGCTCGCAACCGACCACGTCCGTGTTGGTGTACGGGCGGAAGTAGCCGGTCGTGCACGCCCGCTGCACGGCGACCGCGCGGTCGTGGTCGGTGCACGCGACGACCGCCGCGGTCGGCTGCTCGGCGGCGATCTCCCGCGCCAGGTTCGGCCCGGTCACCACGGCCACCTGGTCCTGCGGCACGCCCATGACCTCGGTGATGACCTCGCTCATCCGCTTCAGCGTGCCCAGCTCGACGCCCTTCGCGAGGCTGATCAGCGTCGCGGAGGGGTCGATCAGTGCACGCCACGCGGTGAGGTTGTGCCGCAGGCTCTGGCTCGGGACGGCCAGCACGACGTCGGTCGCGCCGTCGAGCGCCACCGACGGATCCGATGTGGACTCCAGGTTCGCGGGCAGCGTGACGCCCGGCAGGTAGTCGGGGTTCTCGCGGCGCTCCGCGACCGCCTCGGACACCTCGCGCCGCCGTGCCCACAGGACCACGCTCGTGCCCGCGTCGGCGAGGACCTTCGCGAACGTCGTGCCCCACGAACCGGCGCCGAACACCGCGACACGCATGTCACCCATCGGCGCCCGCGGCCTTCCGCTTCGCCTTGGCCGGGTTGTAGAACTCGGTGGGCGCCTGCTCGCCGCGCAGGCCCGCGAGCTGCTCCCGGACCCGCGTCATGAGGAACAGCGTCACGTCGCGCAGCAGGCGGTTGTCGATCTCGCGGCCCTTGAACTCGGACAGGTCGACCGGCGCGGAGACGTCGAAGGTCACCTTCTTGCGCGGGAACGGGCGGAACTTCTTCGTGTACCCGTTGAGGATGTCCCGGGTGCCCCAGCGCGCGACGGTGAGCACCGGGATGTCGTGCTCGAGGCACTCCACCGCGAGGCGCGCGACGCCGGTCCGCGACCGCATCGGCCAGCCGTCGGGGTCCTTGGTGATCGTCCCCTCCGGGTAGATCACGACCAGCTTGCCGTCACGCAGGGCCTCCCTGGCCGCGACGAGGCTGTCGCCGGCGTTCGCCCCGTCCCGGTACACGGGGATGCTGCCCGCGCCGGAGATCATGTGCTTGAAGACGGGCATCCGGAACAGGCTGTCCTTGGCGAGGAACCTGGGCACCCGGCCGTTGCGGTGCACGAACACCGCGTCGACCGGCGGGTCGAGGTGGGAGATGTGGTTCATCACCAGCAGGACGCCGCCCTCGCGCCGGACGTGCTCGGCGCCGTTGGCCTTCGTCTTGCCGAGCGAGGCGATCGGGTAGAAGACCACCGCCGTCACCCACACCCAGAACCCGCTCTTCTCCAGTCGCCTCGGCACCTGTCCTCCTCGTCCGCGTTTCGATGAGTGAGTATGCCCCGGCGGCGGCGCGTGTCCGCCGGGTCCTGCACGATGGGGGCGTGAAGCGTGGAGCAGACCTGGTCGTGCCCATCAAGCGGCTCGACCGCGCGAAGTCGCGGCTGCGTGGCGCGGTGCCAGACGACCAGCACGCCGAGCTGGTGCTGGCGCTGCTGCTGGACACCGTGACGGCGGCGATCTCGGCCGACGGCGTGCGGCGGGTGCTCGTGGTGTGCGAGGACGAACGGGTTCCCGCCGCACTGCTCGGCACCGGCGTCGAGTGCGTCGACGAGCGCGGCCTGCCCGGCCTGAACGCGGCACTGGCGTTCGGTGCCGAGTCGCTCCGCACACCCGCGAGCACGGTCGGTGCCCTCCAGGCCGACCTGCCCGCGCTGCGGTCCGCCGACCTGTCCGCCGCGATCGCCGAGGCCGCGGGGCGCCGGGCGTACTGCGCGGACCGGCCGGGCACCGGCACGACGCTTCTCCTCGCCGCCCCCGGCGAACCGCTGAACCCGCGGTTCGGGCCGGGTTCCTCGGACGCGCACACGGCGACCGGCGCGGTCCGCGTCGGCGCCGGACTGCCGTCGCTGCGGTGCGACGTGGACACCGAGCGCGACCTCGGCGCCGCCGCCGAACTGGGCCTCGGTGTGGCGACGGGAAAGTTCACCCGCTCGTTCGACCTGCGGTGCACCATTACGCCATAAATGCTGGACAATGAGGTTGTGAGCACCGAGACGAGCCCTGAGCAGACCACCGAGGCCGAGCACGCGGAACCCGTGCCGGAGCCGCGGCCCGTGCCGTCCTCGCCGCCCGCCGTGACGCCGTCGGAGACGATCACCGACCTGCCGGACGACCGGTACCTCAACCGGGAGCTGTCGTGGCTGGACTTCAACGCGCGGGTGCTCGCGCTCGCCGAGGACGCCTCGCAGCCGCTGCTCGAACGCGCGAAGTTCCTCGCGATCTTCGCGTCGAACCTCGACGAGTTCTACATGGTGCGCGTCGCGGGCCTGAAGCGCCGCGACGAGACCGGGCTGTCGGTGCGCAGCGCGGACGGCCTGACCCCGAGGGAACAGCTCGCCTACATCGCCAAGCGCAACCAGGAACTCGTCGGGCAGCACGCGGCCGCGTGGGAGAAACGGCTGCGGCCCGCGCTCGCCGAGCAGGACATCCGGATCGCCCGGTGGGCCGAGTTGTCCGACGACGAGCGCGAGCGGCTCACGAAGTACTTCAACGACCAGATCTTCCCGGTGCTCACGCCGCTCGCGGTCGACCCGGCGCACCCGTTCCCCTACATCTCGGGGCTGTCGCTGAACCTCGCGGTCACCGTGCGGGACCCGAGCGGCGGCGGCGAACGGTTCGCCCGCGTCAAGGTGCCGGACAACGTGTCCCGGCTCATCCCCGTGCGGCAGAAGCGGGAGGACCGCAGCGCGCTGTTCCTGCCGCTCGAAGCCCTCATCGCCGCGCACCTGGACAGCCTGTTCGCCGGCATGCAGGTCACCGAGGTGCACGCGTTCCGCGTCACCCGCAACGCCGACCTGGAGGTCGAGGAGGACCAGGACGAGGACCTGTTGAAGGCGCTCGAAAGGGAGCTGGCGCAGCGCCGGTTCGGTCCGCCGGTGCGGCTCGAGGTCGCCGACGACATGAGCGAGCACATGATGGAACTGTTGCTGCGGGAGCTGGAGGTGGACCCGCACGACGTGGTCGTGGTGCCGGGGGTGCTGGACCTGTCGTGCCTGTGGCAGCTTCACGGTGTCGACCGGACTGACCTGAAGGACCCGCCGTTCGTGCCCGCGACGCACCCCGCGTTCGGTGAGCGCGAGACGCCGAAGAGCGTGTTCGCGACGCTGCGCGAGGGCGACGTGCTGGTGCACCACCCGTACGACTCGTTCTCCACGAGCGTGCAGCGGTTCATCGAGCAGGCCGCCGCGGACCCGAAAGTACTTGCCATCAAGCAAACGCTGTACCGGACGTCCGGTGACTCCCCCATCGTGGACGCGCTGATCGACGCGGCGGAGGCGGGCAAGCAGGTCGTGGCGCTGGTGGAGATCAAGGCGCGGTTCGACGAGCAGGCGAACATCAAGTGGGCGCGAACGCTGGAGAAGGCGGGCGTGCACGTGGTGTACGGCATGGTGGGGTTGAAGACCCACTGCAAGACGGCGCTCGTGGTGCGGCAGGAGGGGTCGGTCATCCGCCGCTACTGCCACATCGGCACCGGCAACTACAACCCGAAGACGGCGCGCCTGTACGAGGACGTGGGCCTGCTGACGGCCGAACCGTCGATCGGCGCGGACCTGACGGACCTGTTCAACGTGCTGACCGGGTACGCGCGGCAGGACGAGTACCGGTCGCTGATGGTGGCCCCGTACGGCATCCGCCGGGGCATCGTGGAGCTGATCGAGCGCGAGACCGAGCACCTGCGGGCCGGCCGGCCGGCCGGGATCCGCATGAAAATCAACAGCCTCGTGGACGAGCAGGTCATCGACGCGCTGTACCGGGCGTCGCAGTCCGGGGTGCCGGTGGACGTCGTCGTGCGTGGCATCTGCGCGTTGAAGCCGGGCATCGAGGGGCTGTCGGACAACATCCGGGTGCGGTCGATCCTCGGCCGGTTCCTGGAGCACTCCAGGGTGTTCCACTTCCTCGGCTCGGACGAGCACTGGCTCGGCAGCGCCGACATGATGCACCGCAACCTGGACCGCCGCGTCGAGGTGCAGGTGCGCATCACCGACCCGAAGCTGACCGCGCAGCTGGACGCCATGTTCGAGTCCGCGCTGGACCCGGCGACCCGCTGCTGGGTGCTGGAACAGAACGGGGACTGGGCCGCGTCGCCCGCGGAGGGGTCGTCGGTGCGTGACCACCAGGCGCAGATGCTCGCCAAGCACCGGACACTCGGCTGACGGTATGGCTCAGGAGGTCGCCGCGGCCGGGGCCGTGGTGTGGCGGCTGCGTGACGGGACCGTCGAGGTGGCACTCGTGTACCGGCGGCGGTACGACGACTGGACCCTGCCCAAGGGAAAGCTCGACCGCGGCGAGACCGCACGGACAGCGGCACACCGGGAGGTGCGCGAGGAGACGGGCGCACAGGTCGCGCTGGGCCGTTTCCTCGGCCGCACCAGCTACCGCGTCGGCACGGACCGCAAGGTCGTCGACTACTTCGCCGCTCGCTACCTGAACGGCGACTTCGCGCCGTCGGACGAGGTGGCGGAACTGCGCTGGCTGCCGGTGCCGGACGCCATGGCGCGGCTGACGTACGAGCACGACCACCCGGTGCTGATGGCGTTCACGGCGCACCCGGCCGACCTGACCACGGTGTTGCTGATCCGCCACGCGAAGGCGGGCAGCAGAGCCGAATGGCACGACGCCGACGAACTGCGGCCGCTCTCCCGCAACGGGGAGAAGCAGGTGGCGCCGCTGCGCGCCCTCGCCGCGGTCTACGGCGCGACCCGCGTGCACTCGGCCCCGCTGGTCCGTTGTGTTCGCACGGTGGCCCCCATCGCGGGCGACATCGGCGTGCCGGTGACCGAGGAAGAGCTGATGGCGGAACGGAAGTACGAGGGCATGGCGGACGCCGCCCAACGCCGCCTGGTGGAGATCGCCGACGAGGGCGGCGTTCCCGTGGTGTGCAGCCAGGGCGGGGTGATCCCGGACCTGCTCGCACGCGTCGCGGCCGAGTCCGGGGTGTCCCTCGGCAGGCGCGTGGAGAGCAAAAAGGGCAGCGCATGGGCCCTGTTCTTCACCGAAAGCAGGCTCGTGGCGGCGGACTACATCCGCGTACCTTGATTCACAACGCTTTCGCACACCTGTCCGATGTGGCCACTCCGAAACACCATTCCCGGAAACATCACGGCTCTATTCGAAACGGCTCGCGGCGGCTCGGACCTACCCGGGAAACAATGCGCGGCCCCGGACCCGTGATCGCCCGGCGGCCCGCGTACCGGTGCGATTTCACCCGGTCGGGCACGCTCGCCGCGCGGCTCGCAGGGCCTGCTCGACGCGTTCCGGCCGCCAGACAGGCGACCAGAAGGCGGCACGGCGCGGTCCGACCCGATACCCGCGAACGCGTCCGTTCGGGCGGGAGACGCACAACCACGCGCCCACAGCAGCCGTCCTGGCTCCGCGCACGCCGCCACCGGGCCTGTCCTGTGTGTCTGGTCCCGGAAAGGCCGAAGGCCGCCACCCAGTGGTTGGGCGGCGGCCTTCGGCGTGGTGCTGGGGTTGTTACTTCTTCTTCGCGGCGCTGGTCCGCTTGGCGGCCGTGGTCTTCTTCGCGGCCGTGGTCTTCGCCGGGGTGGCCTTGGCCGTGGTCCGCTTGGCGGTCGTGGTCTTGGCCGGGGTGGCCTTCTTGGCGGTCGATGCCTTGGCGGTGGTCTTGGCCGGAGCCGCCTTCGCCGTGGTCTTCGC
>NZ_JBITMQ010000007.1:374262-410306 GCF_044466355.1 Actinophytocola sp. NPDC049390 | reverse complement strand
CCGTGATCAACAACCACTGCGGAAGGCCCAACGAGCCACAACGGAACTGGCATCTGGGTGAAGCAATGAGACGGTTCCAGACAGGCTGGAGAACCGCCGGAGTCCAAAGCCCACCGTCCGCTCGCGCGTGGCAGGGTGCGGCGACCAGCTAGGCGCCGGTGGCTGACGAGCAGCGGCACACCGAGGTCGCGGGCCAGCCACGAGGGTTGGTGGGTGCCGAGGTAGAACCTCATGGCCGCACCGCCCGCCGGAGCAGGGATGCGGCGCGGAGCGCGGCGAGGGTGAGGATCGTGGCGGTGGTCTTACCCACGATCTGGCCGGGCACAGCAGCTGCGGTGCCGAAGGCCAGCGGCACGAACAGCACGCTGTCCACCACGAGTCCGACCGCGTTCGACACCGCGACCGCACTCGGCCGCGACCGATGGCGCAGTCGGGAGTAGACGGCCGCGTCCACCAGTTCGGAGGCGGTGAATGCCACGACGCTGGCCACCGCGATCTGCGGCGAGGCCACCAAGGCGGAGAGGCCGGCGCCGGCCAGGATCCCTGCCGCCACCCCGCGGACGCCGAGCGCGTCGTGCAGTAGGTCGCGGGCGGTCAAGCTCGCCCCGGCGAACAAGGTGCCCGCAGGCACCACCAGCCCACCGATCGCCAGCGGCGGCCAGTGGACCGAGGCGACGTTGGCCGCGACGACCGAGAGCAGGTACCCGGTCATCACCAGCACGCCGGCCACCACCGAGCGCCACGAGACTGTCGAACGGAACACCGGCCTTGCCGCGACCGACGTGGCCGGCGTCGTCGTCGCGGTGCTCATGCCGCACGCTCCTCGGTCTGGGTGTCGGTCTCGGTGCCGGTAACCGGCTCGCCGGAGCGGCATGACCAGGGCGAGCAGCCGTCCGGATCGCCGTCCTCGTCCCGTGCGGTCTCGGCCGTGATCAGCCGCAGATGCCGCTTGCCTCTCGCGGGTGTGTCGAGGTCGACTTGGTCCAGCGGTTGGCAGGAGCGGTGCAGGAAGTACTGCCCGCGCAACTCCTGTCCCTGTTTGGTTGCGTGCGGGTAGCCGTGGCGGATGGCGCGGTCGAACTCGACCGCCTCCGCCCACCCGTCCGGGTCGTTGTCTCGGAGCCAGCGCCACCCCGCGTTGCCGTGAAATGGGCAAGTTATTGCGACACAGGCGGACTTCACCGTCCGGCCGAAGCCCCGCTCGGCGAGGAACTCCACGCACCGGGCGCGGTCGAAGCCGAGATCGAGGAGCGGGAACACGTTGCGCAGGAACCGAACCCCGGAGTCTCGAGCGCGCCCGATCTCGTCGATGCTGATGCCGATCGACTGCTCCGCGTACACCCCGCGCGGCACCCGGCGCGGATGCGGAAACCCCAGCAGCTCGCGCGCCGCCTTCTTCAGCGGAACGATCTTGTACTCACTCGTGCACTGGCGCCGAGCCAACCCTCGAGACCCGTCCGGGTTGAGCGTGTGCAGGGGCATGGAGACGAAGCGGTGCTTCGGGTCGAGCGCGTCGGCACGGATGTTCCCGGCCGACACGGTGCGCACCGGGATCCCGGCCTTCTCGGCGTGCACGCGTAGCCGCTCGAGATTGGCGTAGACGGCTCGTGGCTCCCAGCCCGTGTCCGCGAACAGGGCTGCGTCGAAGCGGGGGATGACGCCTTCGCACGCCAGGAGCAGCACCGTCGTGCTCTGCACCCCCGCGCCCAGAGACAGCAGTCGCAACGCGGGCCCGTGGTCGGGCACCGTCGCATGTCGTGTGGTCATGCCGCAGCCACCTCCCGCCCCGGCTGGTGGTCGGTGTGGAGAAGCGCGGCGAGGTCGTCCAACAGCAGCGACACCGCGAAGGCGGCTTGCTGGGGAACCACGCCGTTGCCCAGCGCCCGCAACTGGGCGGTGCGGGGCAGCGAGAGATCGGTGACCCACCCTTCGGGGAGGCCCATGAGGTGCTCCACGAACGCGGGCGCAAGTACCGGGCGGCCGTGGTTGCCGGGCTGGGTCGGGTGCGGCGTCGGGCGGCCGAGCACGGCCTCCCAGCGGCGGATCGCCGCCTCATAGACACCCCAGTTCACCGACGCCGACGACGGCCGATCGTCCGACCCGACGAGCGACTCGGGGGCAGGGGCGGGAACCGCTACGAGGTGCCGCCGGCCCCGGTGTGCTCGGTGCGGGTATTCACCGGTGGGGTGAGCAGGCGGATGACCGCCGAGGGCAGCATCAGGTCGCCTTTGGAGCCGCGTTGCGCCGGGCAGCCCTTCGTCCCGTCCGTGGCGCGCGGTGTCGGGAGGAGCGTCTGCGGGTCCACCAGAGGGAGCACTTGTTGTGACAGCGGCGGCCGGAACCCCTGTCCGGCTTTGCGCCCCGCCGTCCCAGTGTCCGAGGCCCGTGGCGTCGGCAGCAGTCGCGCGGTGTCGGGCAGCGACGGCCCGCCGGTCTGTGTCTGGTGTGTGCAGTTCTTCGCGTCGGAGGCAGTCGGGGTCGGCAGCAGCCGCAACTGGTCCAGCAGCGTCGGGCCGCCCTGTCTGCTGGTGGCGCTGACGCCATTCGATGAGCCATCGTGTGCGGTCGGCGTGGGCAGCATCCCCACTTCGCCGACGGCTTCGGGGCACGCGCAGCCAGGCGAGCAGGAACACCCTCTCCCGGCGATGGGCTGCTCCGACATCGGCGGCGCGGACGCTACGCCAGAGCGCGTCATACCCCGCTTCGGCCAGGTCGCCGAGTACACGGTGGAGTCCTCCGTTGCGCCAGCGAAGCGCGGCGACGTTCTCCACCACGACGAGCGCGGGTCGTAGTACGCGAACGCCCGCCACGATGTCGGTCCACAAGCCACTGCGGGCTCCTTTCTCGATGCCCGCGCGCTTGCCCGCGGCGGAGATGTCCTGACATGGGAACCCCGCAACTAGCACGTCAACCGGCTCCACCTGATGCCAGTCGATGGCGCGCAGATCGCCGAGGTTCGGCACGCCCGGCATCCGGGCGTCGAGGATCAGCCGGATGTGCGGATCGGGGTCGGCGGCCCACGCGATCCGACCACCGCCGAGCGCGGCCAGCACGCCGAGGTCCAGGCCGCCGTAGCCGGTACACAACGAGCCCACCACCGGACCGGACTCGGCGACCGGTCGGGCCCGCCGTCCCGGCTCCGGCGGCGATGCCGGAGCCGGGACGACCGCGAGCGGACGCGCCGCCCGCGCGCGTGACGAGCGCGAGGCAAGGCGAGTCATGCCGCCCGACTCCCCGCGCTCGAGCCGCCACTCCGGTTCACCGCCAATTGGGAGCCGCCGGCGGCTGAACCGCGCCGCCGTGGAAGGCCGGTCACCCTCGCCGACGACGCGCTGGCGGTCTTGTGCAGGGCGGTGCGGAACACCAGCACGTCCTCGTGGGCGATCAGGTGCAGCGGCAGCCCTGACTCGCGCTGTTTGCGGATGAAGTCGCGCTGGAAGAAGCTGCCGCGCGCCACCAGATCGGTCTCAGCGGCCCGCGCGAGCAGCGCGACATCGCGCTCCACCGGGATCAGTCCGGCCGCGCGACCACAGGCGAGGATCTGCGACGGCAGGTCGATCAGCTCGGCATGTTCGCGCCAAGGGCGGATGGTGATGGCGATGTAGCCCCCAGGCCGCAGGAAGGTGCGCAGCGCGGCGAGGATGCGAGTGAACCCGGCCAGCAGGCGGTGGTGGCCGATGTTCGCGAGGTTGCCGCGGTCGAGGGTGTTGCCGTAGAGGTGGTGGTACTTCTGCACCCCCTCACCGGGCGCCACCGATACCTGCCCGTGTGTAGAGGGCCCGTACGGCGGGGAGGTCACCACCAGCGCTGCCTGCCCGACGTACTCGGGCGGCAACAGGGTGACGAGTTGGCGGGCGTCGCCATGGAACACCTGCGCGTCGTGGTCGATGCCTTGCTCTCGCGCGAGGTCGAGATTCGCTTTCGCAACCTCCACCCAGTGGGGTTCGTACTCCACGCCGAGGGCGCGGCGGCCGAGGCGGACGGCTTCGACGAGGGTGGTGCCGATGCCGCACATCGGGTCGAGCACCAACTCGCCCGGCTGGGTGTAGTGGGCGACCGCGTGCCGGACGACCTCGGGCAGCATCTTGGCCGGGTGCGCCGTCGACTCGGCGACGTACTTGTTCTTGCGCTGCGCGGCCGGCGACGCCTGTGCGGTCGTCCACACCGACACTGCGGGCGGCTGCGAGCGCTCGTCATGCGCCCCCGTCTTCGCGGAGTCATCCACAGGGTTGTCCACAGGGGTGGGCGGGGTGTCGAGCGCGGCGATGAGCGCCTGCGGGATGCGCTGCGTCGGCTCGTCGGACACCCCGTCCACGGGGGCATCGACGGTGTTGGCGTGCGTGGGGGCAGAGGGCCGGGTGGCGGGATCGTGCGTCACGGGCGTGCCTTCCTGGCGATGCGGGCCGGGGTGCGCGAAGGCGGAGTTCGAGGCGCTGGTCATCGGAGGTCTCCGTCCTTCTCGGCGGTGCCCTTCGGCGGGGAGAGAGACGGCGGCTGGTGGTCGTGCGGCTGGGCGAAGACCAGGACGTCGGAGTGGATGCGCCGATGCGGGGCGGGCAGCCCGCGCACCTCGGCGCGGTGCCGCGCGCGGGCCTCGGGATCACCAGCACTGCCGTCGTTCGTGTTGCCGTCCGGGTGCTCGTCGGTGAGGTGGAAGCGACCGTCGCGGACCGGGAGGTGCACGGCGACGATGTGCTGGAGGTAGAGCAGGTCGGCGTTCTGCCCGGCGGTCACCACCGCCCCGGTCGGGTCGGTCAGCTCACCCGCCGTCCAGTCACAGTGCGTGATCACAACGAGGATGCCGCCGACGCTCAGCAGGCGGGCGGCGAACAGTGCCACGAGGTCGGCGGAGGAGTCGCCGGAGTGCTCTGGGCGCAGGCTCGTGATGATGAGGTCCGCGCTGTCCGATGCCGCCAGCGGGCCGGTCGATGGGGACGGGTCGACGGGGGCCGCCGGTGCTGTCGGGACGGTTGCGGGAGCCGGACTCGAGTCGCCGATGAGGTCAGCCCAGAACGGGCGGGAGGCGGGACCGGTCGCGTTCGAGTCGACGGGGACGCGCTCGACGCGCGCGGTGCGGTCGAGGTGTTCCACGGCGTGGAGGGCATCGTCCAGTTCGGGGTCTGGCTCGGCTCCGGGGGCGTGGTCGATGACGCCGTCGGAGCCCACCGCGGCGAGCCTCGGGCGGTCGTTGCTCGGGGTCGGCCAGGCCAGCAGCACGACGCGTGCGCCGGGCTTGCTGAACGAGGTAACGATCTTCTCCACGAGCGCTGGGGGCCACGCGGCGTTGAGGTCGATCGGGGCGGGCCCGGCAGTCCAGACTGTCGCCGGGGTGGGGGTCGAAGCCGAGCCGCGGGACCGCGAGCGAGTGGTGTCCGGGGTGGGCTTGCCGGGGCTACGGCGGGTGGTGGTCGGGGCGGTCGGCCACGGCCGGCGATCCCCGCCCCGGCGACGGCCAGGACGCGGCGGAGCCGGGTGGGTGGAGTCCGTCCGGGAGGTGCTGCGCCGCCGGGGCGAGTGGCGGCGGGAGTGGTCGGGTTGGGTCACGGGTGTCCCCTTCACAGGCTGGGTGCGCCTGGCGATGTGAGGCGCTGATGACACCCCTGAACTCCGAAATACAGGCCCTTTGGGGACACGTAACCGCCGACTTTTTTCTCCGATCTGGCGGTGGGTTTGAAAAGCGAAGAGGTGCGTATGCGCGTGCGCGCACGCGGAAAAAGCTTGGCGCCTAGAGTCGGGATAAGTGCCGGGTTCGCGCCAGATGTCGACAGCCTGTTTGCCGAGGGTGGCGACCTGACTGCAGCTCTTACCAAGCTGTCACCAAACTATTACCGCACCCCTGTTTTCGCAGGTAGCAGTGTATTACCGTCACCACATAGTTGATCTTGATTTCTTGCGTTCTTGATCCACAACAGGCACAAAGTGGATCACTGGATCACCGCGGAATGATCTGCGAAGATCATCGGTGCCTCGCTGGTGCTAGTTCTGTGCCAGTTTGGTAAGAGTTTGGTGCTACCCCCTGTGGCGTCCTGATCGAGTCGTTGATTTCGACTCGCTTCAGGAGCCATTCCATGACTTCGCAGTACGCCATTCCGCGCTCTGGTTTTGAGCGCGATTCGATGCCGTTGGATGCCGCCCGGTCGGCGTTCGAGTGGCTGGTCGCCGGGCCGTATCCGGTGTCGGTCGACGGCCGGTTGTTCCCCGGCCTCCCGGCACGACGGGTGCCGCTGAACGAGGTGCGCGACCGGCTGCTGCGTCGCCGTTGCCCGCAGGCGTTGCGGGACGCGGTGTGGGCGCATCTGGTCCTGCTCGCCCGTACCGAGGGCAGCGTGTGGACCGTCGGCGCGGTGGGGGTCGCGCTGCCCGCACTGACCTCCATCGCCGCCACTCTGTCGGCGAAGTTCGCCGGCGACCCGAGCGACATCCACGCCGCGGTGCTGGCCGGGTTCGTCGCCGAGCTCGGCGAGGTCGATCTGCGCAAGCCGCGCATCATGCTGCGGCTGCGGTGGGCCGCCTACCGCGCCGGGCATACCGCCGTGCGCGAGGCGCTCGACGCGCCGGTGCCTTCGGGGCACGGGTTCCGCTCGACGCTGCCGCCGCCCCCGTGGGGCCATCCCGACTTCGTCCTTGCCCGCGCGGTCGCCGAGGGCGCGATCACGGCCGTCGAGGCGGAACTGATCGGCGCGACCCGCCTGGAAGGTGTCGCGCTGGCCGACGCGGCGACCGAGCGCGGCCTGTCCTATCAGGCGGCGAAGAAGGCGCGCCAGCGCGCCGAACGCCGCCTAGTCGCCTACTTGCTCGACGACGCCCCGGACGCCGCACACGCCGATGGCAACGAGCGCGATCTGGCCGCCCAGGTAGCAGACGCGGTGACCATCACCGCAGCCGCCCAGCACTCGGCCGGGATGACCGAGCAGTCACACACCGTGACCGATCTGCGCACGCACGCGGCGAAGAAAGTCAGCGATCGCGTGTCCCCGCAGGGCCGATTTTCCGGAGTTCAGGGGTGCGGGAGGAGACCAGCCACCCCCGCGCACACCACCTCCTCGCCCGCCCAGCCGCAGCGGCTGTCGGGCTCGACTCCGGGAGTGTCGCGATGCGCCTGACCCGAACCCCTGTCCGTCCTCACACCGACCGTCGTCCCGCTAGCCGGCGGCCCAACCGCGGACCCGCACTCGGCCGCCGCGAGGCGGTCTTGCGAGCCCACGTCACGAGCTGCGCCGGAGTGCGCCCACAGGACGGTGACAGCACCACACCTCCGATCTCTGCCGCGTCCACCGGTCGTCGGCGGAGCATCTGCCGACGCGTACTCCTGGTCGCCGAGCTGGTCGCGCTCGCGTTGCTGGCGTCCGGGGCGACCGCGCACGCGGACACCGTCGTGCTCGCGATCGCGGGCAGCGTCGACGAGGTCCTGACCAACATCCGCAACTGGCTGATGGGCATCCTCGCCGGGCTGGCGACGGTGTTCCTCACCATCGGCGGGGTCCGCCGGGTGTTCGGCGGCGGCGACCCCGGCGAGCAGGAGAAGGCCAAAGAGGCGTTCAAAGCCGCCGGGATCGGCTACGGCCTGGCCGCCCTCGCCCCGCTGGTCGTCACCGTGCTCAAGGGCATCGTGGGGGCCTGACCGATGCGCCCGTCGATCAGGCCCACCACGCGCCGCACATCGGTCGGCCCCACCGTTGACTCGCTGCACACCGCGGCGGCGAGCACGCAGGGCACGCCAGAGTCGGCGGACCACCGGGAGATGCTCGCGCCTCCGGCCGCGAGCCCCCGGCGGGCCCGCCGCGCGGTGCGGCTGCCCCGCATGACGCGCGGCCGGGCGCTGCTTGCGCTGGCGGTGAGCCTGGTCGTCCTGCTGGGCGGCACCCTCGCCGCCGCGGCCCTCGGCCCGGACTCGGGCTCGCCGATCGTGCCGGCCGCCGCCGCACAACCGCTGCCGATCCCGACCGTCGACCCCGACCCGTGCGCGGGCCCGGCGGCACCGCCGATCTGCACCCTGCCCACCCCGACCACCACACCACCACCCCCGACTGGGCTGCCGCTGCCCATCCCCACCGGGCCGCCCACCTCGGTCACATGTTTCCCCGGCTCGCTTCAGTACGAGTGCCTCAACCAGTCCAGCACGCCGTCGACGCCGCCGTGCACGGGCGAGGGCTGCATCCCGCAGCCCGGCACCAGCACGCCACCGCCGACCAACCCCGGCACCGGACAGCCCGGCCAGGGCGAGGAACCCGAGGACGAGTGCGGGATCACCGACATCGGTGCCTGCATCACCGAGGCCATCAACAGCTTCTTCCGGGGCATCGTCACCGAGGCGCTCAACCCGCTACTGGACTTGCTGTCCAAGACGCTGTTGACCACGCCGATGCCGGACTCGCTGCCGCGGGTGGGCGAGCTGTGGGACAACTCCTGGCAGATCCTGCTGATCTCCTACGGCCTGCTCGTGCTCATCGCCGGGGTCATCGCGATGGGCTACCAGACCGTCCAGACCCGGCACTCCATCAAGGAGCTAACACCGCGCCTGGTTGTCGGCTTCCTCGCCGGCGCGCTGTCGCTGTGGGTGGCGACCAAGGGCATCCAGATCGCCAACGCACTCGTCGCCGCGATCATGGGCGGCGGGGTCGACGCGAACTCCGCAGGCGAGACGCTGCGCAACCTGGTGCTCGGCTCGCTCAACGGCGGCATCTGGATCATCTTCATCGGCATCTTCCTCGCGGGGATGCTCATCGCGCTGCTCATCACTTACGTGGTGCGCGTCGCACTGACCATCATCCTCATCGCCGGGGCGCCGCTGGCGCTGATGTTCCACGCCCTGCCACAGACCGAGGGCATCGCCTACTGGTGGTGGAAAGCCTACGGCGGCTGCCTCGCGATCCAGGTCGGGCAGAGCCTGACGCTCATCACCGCGATGAAGGTGTTCCTCGCTCCCGGCGGGTTCACCATCTTCGGCCCGACCGTGTCCGGCTTGGTCAACCTGCTGGTCGCCCTCGCACTGATGTACATCCTGTTCAAGATCCCGTTCTGGGTGCTCTCGTCCATTCGCGGTGGAGGCGGCCGGTCCCTGATCGGGTCGCTGGCCAGGGGCTACCTCGCCTACAAGACCTTCGGCTTGCTGGGCGGTCGCGGCGGGGGCCACACGCCCCGCCGAGGTGGCGGCGGCAAGGGCGGCAGCAACGGCAAGGGCGGCGGCAGCGGCAGCAACCCGTCCAACGGCTACGCCAACCCGCACACCACGGCGGACGGCCAGTACATCCTGCCGCTGCCGGGTGTCCGCCGGACCCGGTCGACAGGCAAGTCCAAGCCGAAGCCGACCTCCCAACCTGGCCCGAAGCGGTCGGCCGCGCACGGCCGTCAGCTGGCTCTGCCGTTGGGTGATGACTGGCCGGAGAACAAGCCGGTCCTTGCCCGCGATGGGCAGTACCGGCTGCCCTTGGACGTCCAGCGCACCACTCCGCCTCCGGTCCATGGCTCGGGGGCCGACACCGGCGGCCGACCGTCCAGCAGCAAAGGCCGCGGCAGGCAACTGGAGTTGCCGTTCGACCCCTACAAGGGCAACCGGCCGACCCGCAGCGGCCAGTACCCACTCCCACTCGACGGCGTGCGTCGCGTGCCGCGCCCAACGAGTCCGCCGCCTCCAGCCCCGTCGCCCACGCGGAGCCGAGTCGTGCAGCCAGAGCTGCCGTTCGACCCCTACAAGGGCAACCGGCCGACCCGCAGCGGCCAGTACCCACTGCCGCTGGAGGGAGTGCGGCGAACTTCGGCACCCAAACCCGGCCCTACTCCGTCGCCGCCACGCGCAGCGGCCTCTCGCCCTGCGCCGCGTACCGGCGGGCAATTGCGGTTGCCACTGGACCTGCCGAAGCCATCGCGCTCCAGCTCACCACCGCCACCGGCGGCACGGCCGAGTCCCAAGCCAGGAGGTAAGAAGTCATGACCGCACCCGTGCGTATACCGGCCGATGTCGACATGCACGACCGCGTGCTCGGCCCGCTGACCGCGCGCCAACTGGCTATCCTCGCCGCCGCCGGGGGCGCGCTGTACCTGGTCTGGCTCGCAACTCGCACGTTCCTGCCGATCCCGGTGTTCCTGGCCTTCGCTGTCCCTGTCGGCGCGGCCTCCGCGATGGTCGCCTTGGGCAAGCGTGACGGCGTCGCGATGGACAAGCTGCTGCTCGCCGCGATCCGGCAGCGCCTCTCCCCGCGCCACCGGGTAGCCGCGCCCGAGGGTGTGCGTCCAGCTCCGGCCTGGCTCACCGCCAATGCCGACCAGGACACCGAGCGCAAGCGCGGCAGTAACAGCCGTCGAGGGCGCGCGCCGCAGCCCGAGCAGGTCTCTCCGTCGGCGCTGCGGCTGCCCGCCGAGGCGGTCACCGAGACCGGGGTGGTCGACCTCGGTACGGACGGCTTGGCGGTGGTCGCGGTCGCCTCGACGGTGAACTTCGCGCTCAGAACGCCGAACGAACAGGAGGCGCTGGTCGCGTCGTTCGGCCGGTACCTGCACTCGCTGACCGCCCCGGTCCAGGTCCTCGTGCGCACCGAACGGCTGGACCTGTCCGGCCAGATCGCCGAGCTGCGCGAGCGCGCGGGCGGGCTGCCACACCCCGCTTTGGAAGCCGCCGCGCTCGAGCACGCCGACTACTTGGTGCAGCTCGCCCAGCAGTCCGACCTGCTGCGCCGCCAGGTGCTGCTCGTGCTGCGCGAGCCACTCGGGGTCACCGCCCCCACCGACGGGCTCGGTGGGCCTGGCCCGGTGGCGGTGCTGCGGTCGATGACGGGCAAACGCCGCAGGCAGGCAGACGGGCAGATCAGTACCGGGATGCGCCGGGCGGCGGAGTCACGCCTGGTGCGCCGCCTCGGTGAGGCGATCGAGCTGCTGTCTCCGGCCGGGATCGTGGTCACCCCGCTCGACGCTGGACAGGCCACGGCGGTGCTGGCCTCGGCCTGCAATCCCGACAGCCTGCTGCCTCCGTCCGGTGGGCTGGCTGGCGCGGACGAGGTCATCACCACCAGCTCCAGCTCGGACCTGACCGGCAACGACATCGACACAGACACCGACCACAGCACGTTCCTCGCCCAGTTCAACGCACCGGCGCCCGGCCACGACGAGGACAGCGCCGACCCGGCGGACGACTGGGACTACGAGGACGGTGCGAGCTGAAAAGCCGCTCCAACCAGTGGCGACAAGAAGGAGGTGGACTGTCGCTCCGGCCAAGTGATCACTGAGCCGGTCTCCCAGGGAGCGAACTGCGCTGGTAACGGCGTGGGGAGAAGCCTCCCGGAAAGCCCGGAGGGCACTGCCGAGCCATGGCGGCGCCACGGGGCGGGGAGAAGACCTGACGGACGAACACCAGTGAATCCCTGATGAAGCCTCGTCATAGTCAGACCGCGTCATGGCAAGCAATCGGCGGTTAATGGCCCACCGGGTTGAGAAGCCCACGTGGCCGTCCGAGTCGTCTATCGGACGGCGTGATCACCACCGGGTCCGGGGTATAGGGGACGTCCTCGCAGGTCGTATCTGGAAGGAGCGGAACAGCGAAACCCCGTAAGGGTCCGAAGCGGATGCGTTTCGGTAAGCCACGGGCAACCACGGCAGAACTCCCTTGCGGGAACAGGAAGGCCCGAGAAGCGAATGCCGCTGGGGCGAAAGCCCAGGGGAAACCGCAGCACCCGGCACCTCAGCCGCTGCGCATAACCCGACGGATACCGGCCCCTGGTGGCCGGGCCCGAAAGGGAGCCCACGCGGGTCTGGTGGGTCTGTGAGGACAACCGAGCACACAGAAGTCATTACCAGCAGCCGAGTTAGACGACGGAAGGGAACAACGTGGACGCGGTAGCCGACATGGCGGTGCCTCCGTTGAACGAGGCCACGGACGACGCGCAAGCCTGGCACAGCATCAACTGGGCGCAGGTCGAGCGGGACGTACGGCGACTGAGGCAACGGATCTTCACGGCCGCGCAGGAAGGGGACCTGAAGAAGGTCCGGAATCTCCAGAAGCTCATGCTGCGCTCCCGCGCGAACACTCTCGTGAGTGTTCGCCGAGTCACGCAGTTGAGCGCAGGGCGCCGTACTCCCGGCATCGACGGGGCGAGGGCTCTGACGGCACAGGAGCGGGGAAGGTTGGCGAGGACACTCGCCGACGAGCCCGCCACCGACGTCAGGCCGGTACGGCGAGTGCATATCCCGAAGGCTGGTGGGAAAACTCGTCCGCTCGGTATCCCGACGGTCCGGGACCGGGCGCAGCAGGCCAGGGTGAAGAACGCCCTGGAACCTGAATGGGAAGCGCGGTTCGAGGGCAAGAACTACGGTTTTCGTCCTGGACGCGGCTGTCACGACGCGATCGAGAAGATCTTCCGGATCACGGCGCGCAGCAACACTCGCCGCACGTGGGTCCTCGACGCGGATCTGGCCGGCGCTTTCGACAGGATCGACCACACCCGCCTGATGGGCGCCATCGGAGGGTTCCCCGCAGCTGGGGCAATCCTCCGGTGGTTGAAAGCCGGTGTGATGCAGGACGGGCGATTCGCGCCCACGGAGGAGGGAACGCCTCAGGGCGGGGTCATCAGCCCGCTCCTGCTGAACATCGCCTTGCACGGCATGGGAACCGCCATCGGCGACCTGGACACCCTCACCGAAAGGCAGAGGGCCCAAGTGCCGCTCCTGGTCCGCTACGCCGACGACTTCGTGGTGTTCTGCACCTCGAAGACCGAGGCCGAACAGGTCAAGGAGAATCTGGCCGAGTGGCTGGAGCCACGCGGGCTGACCATCCACCCGGACAAGACACGAATCGCCCGGCTGGATGATGGTTTCGACTTCCTCGGCTTCAACGTGAGGAAGTACGGCCCGAAGACGCTCATCAAACCCAGCGCCGAGGCGGTGAAACGGGTCAAGGACAACATCCGCCGGATCGTCGAGCAGAGCCCGACCACGGAGCTCCTGATCCGGCGTCTCAACCCCTTGATCAAGGGCTGGGCCACCTACTACCGCGGTGCGGTAGCCAAGAAAACCTTCGCCGACCTGGACCACTACGTGTGGCACAGGACATGGAGATGGGCCCTGCGGCGGCATCCCCGGAAAAGCCGGTCATGGACCAAGGACCGGTACTTCGGGCGCTTCCATTCCCGGCGCGACGACCACTGGGTGTTCGGCGATCATCACAGTGGACGGTACCTGTACAAGTTCGTGTGGACCGTCATCCAACGGCACATCCCGGTCAAGGGAACGGCGTCCAAAGACGACCCGAGCCTGACGGACTACTGGGCCGCGCGGACACGGAAACGCAGGCACCCACAGGCAGACGGGCAATTCCACGTCAGCCTTGCTGCGAAACAGAAAGGGCTCTGCCCACTCTGCGGGCTGGACCTCATCGCGGACGCGGGCTACGAACCGGACTCAGTACGTGACTGGGCGAATTGGTTCACGGCACTACACCGCACCCGCGCCACGGACAGCCTGATCTGCCGATCAACCGGAGGACACCATGCGCAATCTCCCATGCTCATCCACGCCGACTGCCACCACAGTCACCACGCAACTGGCAGTCAGCGTGGCCCCCTGGAGCTCCCTTCCGCACGGTCCTTGGGACCTGCTTGAGCCGGATGCGCCGAAAGGTGCACGTCCGGTTCTGAGGGGGGCTCCCCCGCAGCAATGCGGGGGGCCTACCCGACACGACCAGGACTACGAGGACTACCAGGATGAGAGGGGGCGGTTCTGATGGCCTCCCGTGCACGACGCAACCGCGGCAACCTCCGCCCCGCCACCTCTCCGGCGGCCTCCCCGGCTGCTGCGGCGTTCACTCCCGATGCTCTATCCGTGGGTGCCCGGCACCTGGAGGTCGGCGGCGAGTGGGTCGCGAGCTTCGCCGTGGTCGGGTTCCCGCGCGAGGTGCATCCCGGCTGGCTCGCGCCGCTGTTGACCTACCCCGGCCGCCTGGATGTGGCCGTGCATGTGGAGCCGATCGACCCGGCCACTGCCGCCTCGCGGCTGAAGAAACAACTCGCGAAGCTCGAGGCTGGGCGGCGGCACACCGCCGAGCATGGCCGCCTGTTCGACCCGCAGGTCGAGGCCGCCACCGAGGACGCCTACGACCTGTCCTCGCGTGTTGCCCGTGGAGAGGGGAAGCTGTTCCGGGTCGGGCTGTACCTGACCATCCACGCCGCCTCGGAGAAGGCTCTCGCGGATGAGGTGGCCGCGCTGCGGTCGTTGTGCGCCAGCTTGCTGTTGGACGCCAAGCACACCACCTACCGGTCGCTGCAGGGCTGGGTGTCCACGTTGCCGATGGGGCTGGACCTGATCGGGATGCGCCGCACCTTCGACACCTCGGCGTTGGCAGCGGCGTTCCCGTTCACCTCACCCGATCTGCCCGCGCCCGACCCCACCAGCGTGGCCGCGCCGTCCGGTGTGCTCTACGGCTACAACGTCGGCTCGCAGGGGTTGGTGCACTGGGACCGGTTCGGCGAGGGGATGCACAACCACAACTCCGTGATCCTCGGCCGGTCCGGGGCGGGCAAGTCCTACCTGGTGAAGCTGGAGCTGCTGCGCAGCCTGTACCGGGGCATCGAGATCGCCGTGGTCGATCCGGAGGACGAGTACGCCCGATTGGCCGCCGCGGTGGGCGGCACCTACGTCCACCTCGGCGCGCGCGGCGTGCGCCTGAACCCGTTCGACCTGCCCATCCACACCCGCGCCGACGGCCGCCGCACCGCCCCCAAAGACGCCCTCGTCCGGCGCAGCCTGTTCCTGCACACGGTGATCGCTGTGCTCGTCGGCGGCGAGCCGACAGCGGCCGAACGGGCGGCATTGGACCGGGCGATCGCGGCGACCTACCAGAGCGTGGGCATCACCGCCGACGCCCGCACCTGGACCCGCCCGTCGCCGACCCTGCGCACCTTGCGGGACCAACTCGCGGATGCGGGTCAGGCCGGCGACCGGGCCGCCGCGGAGCTGGCCGCGAGGCTGCACCCGTTCGTCGAAGGCGCGTTCAAGCAGTTGTTCGACGGGCCCAGCAGCGTCAACCCCGAGGGGCATCTCGTGGTGTTCAGCCTCCGGGATCTACCCGACGAGTTGAAGGGGATCGGCACGCTGCTGGTCCTCGATGCGGTGTGGCGGCGGGTGTCCAATCCGGCGATCCGCCGCCCGCGCCTGGTCGTGGTGGACGAGGCGTGGCTGCTGATGAAGGAGCGCTCCGGCGCCGAGTTCCTGTTCCGCATGGCCAAGGCGTCCCGCAAGCACTGGGCCGGGTTGACCGTCGCCACCCAGGACACCGCCGACGTGCTCGGCAGCGAACTCGGCAAGGCGGTCGTGGCGAACGCAGCGACTCAGATCCTGCTGCGCCAGGCATCGCAGGCGATCGACGAAATCACCCAGACCTTCGACCTGTCCGCCGGGGAACGCGCCTTCCTGCTGTCGGCCGATCGGGGGCAGGGACTGCTGTCCGCTGGGACGCAGAGAGTCGCGTTCCAGAGCATCGCCTCACCAACCGAGCACTACCTGGTCACGAGCAACCCCGCCGAACTCGCCGCCTACGCCGACACGACCGAAACGACCGACGAGGACGATGCCGGGTTCGTTGACCTGGGCTTCGGTGACCAGTTCACACAGCCCGCCGAGGGCGACGAGTTCGGCTCCGACGGCGAGGACGACCAGATCACCCTCGACGCCGCCTGAGCCCTTTCCGCGCCACTTTCCGCGCGCTTCGCGCCTTTCCCGTGAAGGACACCGTCATGCTGCCTTGGATACCGGCTGCCCTCGAACAGCCACCAGAAGCGCCTTTCCACGCCCGCTCCGCGCGATCGTCCGTTCTGGCTTCCGGGTGGCTGGAGGACTACCTGCGCGACCCCGGCGGTGCCCTGCTCACCATGCTGGACCGGCTCCGCGACCTCGCGCTGGACTGGGGCCCCATCGCGGCCCCGGTGCTCGCCGTCCTCGCCGCCGCGGTCGTGGTCGGCCGGCGGTGGTGGGCGCGGCGCTGCCACGAACGGCTGCTCGCGGATGCTCGTCAGGTCACCGTCCTCGCCCCACCCAACGTGGATCCCGCGGGAGGGGCGGCACTGTGGTCCAACCTGGTCGGGCTGCTGCGGCCGGCGTGGCGGCGGTGGTTCACCGGCCAGCCGCATGTGGCCTGCGAGTACACCTTCTCCGAGGCCGGGGTCGCGATCCGCGTGTGGGTGCCCGGTCTCATCCCGCCCGGCCTGGTTGAGCGCGCGATCGAGGCTGCCTGGCCCGGCGCGCACACCCGCGTCGGTCCCGCCCAACCACCGCTCCCCGTCCCGGCCGCAGGACAGCGCCGCCTGGTGGTCGGCGGCGAGCTGCGCCTCGCGCGCCCCGAGGCGCTGCCCATCCGCAGCACCTTTGACGCCGACCCGATCCGCGCGCTCATCGGCGCACCCGTCGGACTCAGCAGGGACGAGTACGCCTGCGTGCAGGTCCTGGCCCGCCCGGTCACCGGCCGCCGCGTCCAGCGCGCTCGCCGCGCCGCGCGGCGAGTCCACACCGGCGGGTCGATCCGTCTGATGGGCCGCCTGTTGGACGCGGTCACCCCCGGAGCCACGGCGGGCCGCTCGCGGCGGGCGGCGACGGGGTGGACGAAGACGGGCGCGTTGCACAGCGGCCCGCAAACCTCGCTGGAATTCTCCGCGCAGAACCGGGCCATCGTGACCAAACAACGCGGCAGCCAGTTCGAGACCGTCGTTCGCTACGCCGTGGCGACCCTGCTGCCCACCGACGCGGCAGAGGGCGAGGTCCGCCAGGCGCGGGATGTCGCCCGCGGCCGGGCCCACGCCCTGGCCGCGAGCTTCGCCTCCTACACCGAGCACAACCACTACACCCGCCACCGCATCCGCCGGCCCGGCAGGGTGATCGACTCCCGCCGTCTCGGGCATGGGGACTTGCTGTCGGTCGCGGAGTTGGCGGCGATCGCGCACTTGCCGACCGACGAGGCCATTCCCGGTATCCAGCGTGCCGGAGCCAAAGCGATCGCTCCTCCTCCCGGCGTCGCCACACCGGGGCCGGAAGCCAAGCCGATCGGGGTCACCGACACCGGTCACCAGCGCCCGGTCGCGCTGTGGGTGCCGGACGCCCGGCATCACTTGCACGTGATCGGCGCGACCGGCTCGGGCAAGTCGACGTTGCTGGGCAACATGATCCTCGCCGATGCGGAGGCCGGTCGCGGGATCGTGCTGATTGACCCCAAGGGCGATCTCGTCACCGATGTCCTCTCGCGTCTGCCCAAGTCCTCAGCCGACCGTGTGGTGATCTTCGACGCGGACAGCAAGTCCCGGCCGCCCTGCCTGAACCCGCTTGACGGCGGAGAGACAGATCTGACGGTGGACAACCTCGTCAGCGTGTTCCGCCGGGTGTACTCGGCGTTCTGGGGACCGCGCACCGACGACGTGATGCGCGCCGCCTGCCTCACCCTGCGCACCCAGGAAGGCGTCGCCACCCTGGCAGACCTGCCGAAGCTGCTAGCCGAGGAGGCGTTCCGCAGTCGGGTCACCGCCGGGATCACCGACCCCGTCCTGCGCGGCTTCTGGGCCTGGTACGAGGAGCTAACCGACTCGTCCCGCTCGCAGGTCATCAGCCCGCTGATGAACAAACTCCGCGCTTTCCTGCTGCGGCCGTTCGTCCGCGACGCCATCGCGGGCGGCCACTCCACAGTGGACATGAGCGAGGTGCTCGACGGCGGGATCTGCCTGGTGCGTATCCCCAAGGGCTCGCTGGGTGAGGAGACCACCCGGCTGGTCGGGTCGCTGGTGGTCGCCCGTACCTGGCAGGCCACCACCGGCCGGGCCCGCGTACCGCAGCGTCAGCGTCGCGACGCGAGCTTGGTGATCGACGAGTGTCATAACTTCCTCAACCTCCCGTACCCGATCGAGGACATGCTCGCCGAAGCCCGCGGGTTCCGCGTCGCGATGACGCTGGCCCACCAGCACCTCGGCCAACTCCCCCGCGAACTACGCGAGGGCATGTCCACCAACGCCCGCAGCAAGATCTTCTTCAACGCCTCACCAGAAGACGCCCGCGAGTTGTCCCGGCACACCGCACCAAGGTTGTCCGACCACGACCTCGCGCACCTCGGCGTCTACCACGCCGCCGTCCGGCTCGTACTGAACGGCGAGGAAGCACAGCCGTTCACCATGCGCACCCAGCCGCTTCCGCCCGCCGTCCCCGGCCGCGCTCGAGAAATCCGCGCCGTGGCACGCCACGCGGCGCGGACGCGCACCGGTAAGGCCGCCGGTACCACGCAGACGGACGGCACCCGACCACCGCGCGGACCGTCACGCCCGCCTCGACCCACGAGCCGGATCGAGCCCGTGGTGCACCCGCGCAGCGCTGATCCGCGCCGCAACGGCTGACCGACCCGCTCACCCTTCGCCCCTTTCACCCGCCTATCTCGCCCCGGCCCACGCCGGGGCGGCTTCGCCCTGCCCGCCCGGAGGTGCCACATGATCACCAACCCCACCCGCCAGCGAGCCCTTCGCGGCCACAAGCCCATCCGCCCCAACCCGCGTGCCGCGAACACCGCCGAGCACCAGGCCGTGCTGGCGTGGCGGCTGACCCCGCGCGACAAGTGGATCGCCCGGATGCTGTGGGAGCACCGGGTTCTCACCGCCCACCAGATCACCGCCCTCGCGTTCCCGTCGTTCCGGTCCGGGCGGATGCGGCTGCGCGAGCTCTACACCTGGGGCGTCGTGGACCGGTTCCAGCCGTTCGTCACCGTCGGCACAGCCCCCATGCACTACGTCCTGGCGCCCGCCGGAGCCGCCGTGCTCGCCGCCGAGGACGGCTTGGACGTCAAAGAGATGGGCTACCGACACGACCGCGTATTCGGCGTCGCCCACAGCCTGCGGCTCGCACACACCGTCGGGGTCAACGAGTGGTTCACCGCTCTCGTCGACCGCGCTCGCCACCGTCGCCCCGGCGAGCAGGTGGCGTTGGCGGCGTGGTGGTCGGAGACCCGCTGCGCCAAGCACTTCGGCGACCTGATCAAGCCCGACGGCTACGGCCGCTGGCGCGACGGCGACAGGCAGATCGAGTGGTTCCTCGAGTACGACTTCGGCACCGAGGTCCTGGCCAAGCTCGCCGGGAAGCTGGCCGGCTACGCCGCCCTCGCCCAGGCCACCGGTATTACGACCCCGCTGCTGGTCTGGTTGCCGACCTCGCGCCGTGAGGCGACCGCGCGCCGGCTGCTGGCACGGGCCTGGCGCGAGCTGGACGATCCGCGCTCGGTGCCGGTCGCCACCGCGGCGGCCGAGCTGCTCAACCCCGAGGCCGCTCACCCCAGTCCAGCCGACGAGGTCTGGCTGCCGCTGGATGTTGCGGCCAGCGGGGCTCGACGGCGGGCCTTGTCCGGGCTGGTCGACGCCTGGCCGCACGTCCCGCCACCGGTCACCACCAGCGGCGAGGCCGCGCTCGGGCCGGACTCGCCGCTCCCGGTGTCCCCGCCGCCCTTGCCGATGCCGCCGCCCGCGGCACCGCGGGGAGCGGGCCGGCCGGGACGGAGGTGAGGCCGTGCTCGCCAAACTCGCGATCGGCGCCGCCGCGGTGCTGCTGTTCATCCCGATCATGCTCGGTCAGGGCGTGAGTGCGGTGGTGGACGCGCTGTTCGGCAGCTCGTCGAACACCACCGTCGACTGCACCAAACCGATCGCCGACATCCCGCCCGACTACTGCCTGCTCTACGTCACCGCCGCCCCGAACTGCCCAGGTCTGGACTGGACCGTGCTCGCGGCCATCGGCAAGGTCGAGACCGACCACGGCCGCTCCAAACTGCCCGGTGTCCACGAGGGCGAGAATTCCGCCGGGGCCGGCGGGCCCATGCAGTTCCTCGCCCCGACCTTCAACAACGTCATCGCCGCGCACCAGATCCCGCCGGGCGGTGCCTCACCACCCTCGCGATACAACCCGCACGACGCCATCCACGCCGCCAGCTTCCTCCTCTGCGACGAAGGAGTACGGCGGGGCGACCTACGCGCGGCGATCTTCGCCTACAACCACGCCGACTGGTACGTCGACGACGTCCTCGAACAAGCCGGGAAATACGCCGAAGCCGCCGCGACCAGCGTCGGCAACGGCGACTGCAACGCCATCCAGGCCCCCAACGCGATCACCCTGGCCGCGATCAACTACGCCTGCGGACAACGAGGACTGCCCTACGTGTGGGGCGGCAACGGGCCTGACGGCGGGCACGCGGGCTTCGACTGCTCCGGCCTGACCAAAGCCGCATACGCCGCCGCCGGAGTCACTTTGCCGCGCACCGCTCAGACTCAGTTCAACGCGGGCCCGCGCGTCCCGGCCGGGCAGCCGCTGTTGCCGGGCGACCTCGTCTTCTACGGCACACCCGGCAACATCCACCACGTCGGTCTGTATATCGGCGGCGGCCTGATGATCAACGCGCCGACGTTCGGGCAACCAGTGCAGATCGAGAAGTACCGGTACAACGGCGACGACTACGCCGGGGCGACCCGCCCGGCCGCTTCTATTGCGGCATAACGGGTTCCGGCTCACCCACACCCGCACCCACCATAGCAGCGAAGGGCTGGCCGAACGAGTCGACGAGCAGGATGTGCTGGGTGAACAACGGTGGTGTCACCGCGTCGAGGGCAATGATGTTGTGGCTGCTCACCAGCTCGAAGAGTGCGGCCATCACCGCTCGGGTCGTCGTTTTGTCCGGGATGGTGTCGAAGCCCTCGACGCGGATCTCGAGTGTCCGCTGGCGGGGCAGGATAGTGACGACGGTGCGGGTGTGAGCCGGGATGTCGCCGTGCTGGCGTGCCTGGGTGATGTCGGCGGACACCCGCACGGCGATGGCTTCCAAGGTGTAGCCGGGACCGTCCCCAGCGTGGGCACCGCGCACGATCGAACTGTCTGCTGTGGGCAGGAAGTCCTTCACGGTAAGCCTTTCCTCGCATGCCTGCCGGACTGCCCGCAAACTGGAGTCGGGCAGTCCAACTGCGGGTAGGTGTCAACGCTGTCGGGGTTCGATCGGGAGCCCGCGTTGCGCGCGCAGTGCGGCGCGCAGGTCACCCAGAGCACGCCCGTCTGCTGTCCGTTTCCATGCCTTCCAGCCGTTCTGGTGTCTGCCACCGAGTGCGGTGACGGCTCCGGAGGGGTTGATGAAGATCCGGCCGTCGGCGAGCAGCAGCGTGCCGTCGGATTGGACTCGGGCGGTGTGTCGGGCACCGCGACCGGGGCGGTCCCAGATGAACTCCTCGCCCGGCTGGACCAGCCCGGCGGTGAGCAGGTCCACAATGCCGACGTTGCCGCCCCAGCCGTGCAAGGTCCGCGCCGACGGTGAAGCCACGCTGGCGTGATGGGCGGCGAATTCCGTCGCCTCGGTGTGCAGGCTCATGATCGCCGCAGCGGTCGGTGCGATGGTCCACGGCCAGCGCGGGTCCAATGCTGGCCATTCGCCGACTCGCTGCCATCGGTCGCGGTGGGCGAGCAGCATCTCCACATCGACCCGGTCGTCGCAATCGTCCTCGAGTGCCTCGTCGTCGGGCTCGGTCAGCACGAGCACGAGGTCACCGTCGCAGAAGCGGGCGGGAGGTTGATCGGGAAGCCAGCAGCCCGCGAACAGGGCGACCTCCCCCTCCCGGTCGGGGTCGGTGTCGTCGAGGACGTCCACGGCTAGCACGAGCATCGCCCAGACCTGCTCGGGGTGACGCATCGGGGTGGCCGCCACGGATGGGGCGAGGATCATCGCATCCGGTGGAAGTCCTTCTCGCTGGAGCATTTCCGACTCTTCGTCGGGCTGTGGCGTCCCGGCCTGTGCGCTGGAGTCATTAGTCGGCAGGTCGGCGTTCGATGCGGCAGCGGCCGACTGGTGGGGCGGGATGGCGTCGGATCCAGTGGTCATGGTGATGTCCTTCAGGGTTGGATGGTCGGGGGTCATCGGCGCAGGACGTTGACGCGTTCGCCGCCGAGTAGCGGCTTGTCTTCCGGACCGGCGAAATGCGGATCGATCCAAATCGGACGATGGTCGCCTCGACTGGGGTAGAACTGGTTGCGCCAGTGCCCACGCACGATCCAGCGGTGCCGGTACTCGCGCGTGCCTTTCCCGAATTCGTCGTCTGGCCGGTCAGAAGGTTCGGTGCGTGCACGCCGCAGGTCGATGTAGCGCACCGTTGGGTCCAACACCGGGTCGAGACGTTCGATCCGACGACGGGCGGCGCGAGGCGCGCTGATCGGCTCCGAGCGGACCAGGGTCTGCCCCATCAGCAGCCATGTCGCGAGAATGGTGCGCTGCAAGGCGATTGTGGCGTCGGTGTCGACAGAGGACTCGCCGTCCGACACCCCGCCTGGCCAGCCCTCCATCTCGGTGAACTCCATGGGCGTGAGCGCGCACCACTCGTATCCATGCGGCGGGACGAATGACGGTGGAACCGGGGCGCGCTCAAGATTTGGCAAGAAGAGGGTGAGAACGTGGTCGGCGACCTGTTCGGCGACCTCCTCGCTTTCGGAGGGCTTGTTGTCGGGCGTCGGTTCGGGAAGGTCTCGGGCGGCGGCTGTTCTCGCTCGTGCCAGCACTTCCTCGTGGGGTGCCTGTGCGAGTGTGCGTCCGATGCGGATGATTCCTTGCTGTGATGTGGATGTGGTCGCCCAGGTGTGCACCCACAAGCCGCCGCGCCCCGGACCCCAGGAGACGACCGAGACGGCGTTGTGGCGCGCGGCGGCAGTCTCCTCGACCGGGGGATGCTCGTAGACCATGAGCCCGATCTGCGCGGGCAAGTCCTCGGGATGCAGCCGGTAGTCGGTCAGCGTGTCAGCGGCATGACGCGCGAGGTCGGTCATGTCGGCAGAGACGTAGAACAACTCCGCCGCCGGGAGCTGGACCGCGAGGGTTCCCGCGATCCTGGCTCCCACATCGTCGATGCGGTCGAACACCCGCGATTCGGTGGCTCCGTCAGGACTCGGCCCCAGGAAGAAGCGGAACCAGTTGCTCGCGCCGTCGAGTCCGGGGTCGCGTGTCCAGTCGGTCATCCGTGCGCGGAGTTCGGGTACATCCCGTGCCGTCACAGCGATCATGGCGTGCCCTTGCGTCCGAGGCGCCGGTCCGAGCTGTGCGAACCGCGGGCTCGACTCGGCCGGCCAGTGCGCAGCGCGAGGACGATCGGGGTGCGCATCCTTCAACCCCCTTTGTTTCCAATGGTTTGTCGGGTCGACGTGTATGGACGCTTCATGCAGGCGGAGGTGTCAATGCCCGTGCGCGGCACGGGCGCGAAGTCGACCGGTTTGCACTAGCGGCGCAACGTGGACCAGCGAACGTCCACACGAGACAAGGGTTTTTGGATGTATCGCTTGACTTCATGCACCGAAGGAAGCGTCCATAGTCGTGTGGCCCGAAAACCCACCGGATGCGCACCGGGGGCCGCACCCGCTCCGGCCGGGGCATGACCACTCACCCAACACGTCACCAATGCGAGGTAGTCATGTCCACCAACCGCACCCTGCGAGCAGTTCCGACCCCGACGACCGACCCGGCGAAGCCGCGCACGGAGACCGAGGAGAAGCTGTGGCAGGCACTCCAGGACAACCCCGGCAGCACCGCCGCCGCCCTGTCCGCCGCCGCTGGGATCGGCAAGTCGACAGCACCCAAGATCCTTACCCGTTGGGAGAAGGACGGCCTCGTCGTTCGCACCGCCGGGATCGCCGATGGGGGTTCTCGTCCCGCCGACCGCTGGTCCATCACCGCCACCGACGACGACCAGCCCACGGACGACCAGCCGACCGACGACCAGCCGACCGACGACCAGCCGACCGACGACCAGCCCACGGACGACCAGCCGACCGACGACCAGCCCCCTGCGGTCACGGAGTCGGGCACGGATTCGGGGCAGCAGCCAGAAAAGTCTCAGCGGTTGGCACCGGGAGCGTTGCGCGGGATGGTCGAGGACTACCTGCGGGACAACTCAGGCGAGTTCAGCCCGAACGCGATCGGCAAGGCGTTGAACCGGTCCTCCGGTGCCGTGCACAACGCGCTGGAGAAGCTGGTGGAGAGCGGGTACGCCGTGCGCACCAGCGACAAGCCCAAGAAGTACTCTCTCGCTGCTACGTCGGCGGAGTAGCCCGTCCTCCGCCAGTAGCTACGTTGTTGCCTCGTGCCTCCAACGGTTGGCCGTTGGAGGCACGATTGCGTCCGGTTCCCGGTTACCCGGCCGTGGGTTCGCGACGCGCGTGTTCCCCTACTCCAGCAGGGGTTACGAGTTTCGACCAGGACCGACCGCACCCAGTTTGTGCCCCTTCGGCGCGGTGAGGGGTGTAGTGGGTTTGGGTTTCCGGTGGGCTGTGTGCGGTTCCCGCTGTCGCGACGGTCGGCATACCTGCCGCTTGGCTAGGCGGGTTGGGTGTTTCCCGTTTCCAAGCCAATGCACGAGACCGCCGCACCGGTTGAACCCGATTGGACTTGTGGGAGCCCCTCGGGGGGCACCATCCGGGACATCCGTTCGAGCACCGTGCGGCTCACCCGGAGATCAGCCAGCGACCTGGTTGGACGGGGCCGGAGTGTTGCTGGGCTTTGCCGTACGAGCCGACCAGCGACCCGGCTGGGGTCGCTTGGTGGGTAGGGCGGGTGGCTGCCCTGTGCGTGTGCTGGGTGGATGCGGGTTGGTCAGGCGCGGGCGTCCCACTGTCGCGTGGCGGGGTTCCACGTCGCCTCGGTGAGAAGCCGGTTGAGGTCGGGCAGGCCGGGACCGATCATCCAGCCGAGGCGTTCGCAGTCGGCTTCGCCGGGCCAGCGGCCGGACCAGGTGTCGTTGCCGCAGTTGTGCTTGCGCTCGCAGCTCAGCCGTTGAAGTCCGGTGCGTAGGCACCTGGCCACATCGCAGCCCTCGACGTGGGGCTGGCCGATGGCGACCTCGCAGTCCGGGCAATGTGGCTGTGGTGCGAGCAGGTCTCGTGCATTCGGCATGTGTCGCCGTGCCTTTCGATCCGGTCCCTAGGTGGATTCGGGTTCTGTGTGCGCGGCTGCAGCGGGTTGTCGGCGTGATGGAAGATCAACGCGGGGCATCGAGTAACTCCAGATACGGCCGGTGATGACCCACGCGCGACCACGGTTGAAGGTGTAGACCCAGTCGGTGCTGCGGCTGTCTGGCCATGACCACGGCCAGCCGTCGCTGGGATGGTGGCTTTGTCCGAGGCCCTCACCGGTGAACACGTCGAGCAGGTCGAGTACGGCGTCGGCGAAGGTCATCGGGTCCGTGGCTTCCAGCATGAGTCGTCCGCAATCGAGTCCCCGCAGGCTCTCGGGATCGGCGTTGCCGTGGAGCGCTCCGAGCCAGCGGGCGTGGCGTCCGGTCTCGTCGTAGAAGTCGGCGGTCATCGGGATCACTGGCCGAGCTTCCGTTTGGCGGGGAGCGGGAAGTAGCAGTCCTCGTCGCATTCCTGCACGCCCCGGCTGGTGATGAACGGGCAGTCCTCGCGGTGGTGTTTGGTGAAGGTGACGCTGCCGTCCGGGTGTTCGATGATGTGCAGCGCGCCGCCCCAGGTGTAGGCCCAGGTGATGTCGTCGGGCTCGATGCGGTGTTCGGCGTCGTAGCCGTGGCTGGTGGCCAGCAGCGCGCTGATCGCGCCGTGCAGGTGAGGCGAGATGGTTTGTGTGGTCGGCGGGGCGGCGAGGATCGCGGCGGCGCGTTGGAGGAGGCGTTCGGTGACGGGGCTGAGGAACCGGGTGGGGTCGTCGATGTCGGGTCCTGGTGTCGGGGTGTTGTGCCACCAGTCGCTGGGCGCGTCGGCGGCGAGGCTGGTCCAGGTCATCTGGTCGTTGAGCACCTCGGCGACGGCGCGGCTCTGGTTGATGTAGAAGTCGCGTTCGACGTGGGCTCGGACGGTGCGTCCGGTGATCTCGACGGTGCGGGTGTGGTGGTAGCTGTGCGGGGTGGTTCCGGCGGTCTCGTCTCGGTCGGTCATGGCGGTGGTCATCACGGTCTCCTTCCCCGGTGGTGAGTTCAGTGGGTGGCGAGTTCGGTGCGCAGGTCGGCCAGGAGGCGGTTGTCGCGGGCGCGTCGCCAGAGGTGCCAGCCGTTGGCGGTGTAGCCGCAGAGGTGGGTGGCGAGAGCGTTGACGGTCGACACGGCGAAGACGTCCGGTCCGTGGTGCAGGACTCCGCTTGCGCCGACGGTGGCGGTGTGGTTGTCGAACCTGACCTGCTCGCCCTCCTTGACCAGTCCGGCCTCGAGCAGCTCGGCGAGGCCGTCGGGTGCGCGGCGAGCCGGCGAGCCCGCGGGCTCGCCGGCAAGTCCGAGTCCGTGCGAGAGCCAGTCGGGCATGGCGGCGGCGATCGGCCCGGTCAGTGTCGCCCACTGCGCGTCGGTGAGGGCGGCGTCGGCGAGGTAGCGCATGTGCACGAGCACCGTCATGGCGATCTCGTGCGGCCACCGCGCGTTCAGCGCCTCCCACGTGCGCACGGTGCGCCATTCGCCCTGCATGGCGGCGAGGACCTCGACGTCGGTCACAGCGGGGTCGTCATCGAGATCGCCACCGCCGGGCGCGTGCAGGCGCACCACGACGTCCCCGGCGTGCAGGTCGGCGGGCGGCTGTTCGGGTAGCCATATCCCGGCGAGCAGGTCGGCGGTGTCGGTGTGGACGGGGTCGGGGGCGGGTGCGTCCCCGACGAAGCGGACCGGGGCTCCGGCGGCGTCGGTGGTGCGTACGGCGGCGACGACGAGCCCCCACGTCTCGGCGGGTGAGCGCATCGGCACTGCGTGTGGAGCTGCCGGGGCGAGCAGCACGGTCTCGGGTGGCAAGGCGTCGGGGATGGCTGGCGTTGGTGTCGTGCCGTGGTGGCTGGTCACGATGGCCTCCTGGTGGATCGGCGACGGTTGGAGTTCGTGAGGTCCCTCGAGCCGGGCGGGGCCGGGAAGGGGCGGCCCCGCCACGGGACGTTGTGAGCCTCGTGCCCGAGGAACGCGCTGGAGTGCAGTGGCTGGCGGCAGGGGCGGGTAGTTGGGTCATTGCGGAGGTCGGGTCGCGTCGCGGAGCCGCTGTTCGGCCTCGTAGCTGTCGCGGGCGGTGAGGATGGTGGTCAGCACATAGACGGCGGCACCTTCGGAGACCGGGTTCACGGGCTGGCCGTCGAGGGTGAGAGGACGCCCGAGGGCGGTGACGATGCGCCAGTCGGACTGGCGGATGCGGTCGGCGCAGTAGTAGCTGCCGACGAGCACGCCGTCGCGGGTGACAACGCCGTACAGGGTTTGTTGCGCGTCGGCAGGGTCGGCGACGATCGCGGTCACCTCGCAGCCGTTCTCGGTGAAGCTGCGGGTGACGATCTCGATGTCGGTCGCGTTATGGGCAGTCAGCAGGTTGTGTGCGGTCACCGGTCTTCTCCTTGGGGGTCGTGCGGGTTGGTGAGGCTTCGCCCGGCGGCGGTTGGTAGTCCGGTGCCGGGGTGGCGCATGAGCGGAAGCGGGACCGAGGGCGGTTCGGCAGGGGCGCGCAGCCACGCCTCGATGTCCGGCGGTCCGAGGTCGTCGGTGCAGGGTTCGCATGGGTTGCGCGGGTCGAGCCGTTCCCAGCGCACTCCACCGCCAACCGTGACGAACACGTCGTTGTCGGCGGGGTCGAAGGTGACGATCCAACTGCTCACGTGACTGGTAGGCCACGGCCATGGCCACCCGGTTCGGCGGGGGTAGGCCGCGCCGATCTCCTCGGTCTCCCAGGTGATGAACAGGTCGGCGACGGCGGCGCGGTAGGTGGGCTCATCGGTCGCGGTGAGGGCGAGGCGTCCGGGCGGGACGCGCAGGAGGTTCTCGGGATCGCATTCCCATTGCAGGGAGCCGAGCCACTCGGCTTCATGGCCGCGCCCGACGTAGAAGTCGGTCTTGGTCGACATGGCCCTCAGCCCACCGCCTCTCGGCCGGCGCGCGCCGCGGCCTCGCCGGCCGAGGGCAGCTCGCCGCGCACGGTGGCTGTTGTGGTGGTCGCGGTCATCACGACCACCCGAGGGCGTCGGCAGCACTGTCCGGAAGGCAGCAGGACGAGTCACCTGTGCTGATCCGCACCACGGGCGCGTCGTTGGGCAGGACGCAGTCGCTGTCGTTGTCGCCGGGGGTGCACACGACGCGCCCGATGGTGTGATCCATGAACTCGGCGGATTCGGTGGCGAGCCGGACGGGCGCGGCGGGGTCGTAGGCGGCGAGGGCGGCGATCAGCTCGCCCACGGTCGCGATGGTGGTGTCGGTCATCGTCATTCACCTCGTGTTCTCGACCGGGCGGTCAGGGTGTAGGCGTGCCCGATGGCGGGGCGGGCAGTGTTGGTGGGTCAGGAGGTGGACGGTCGCGCCGTCGAGAGGGCGTTCGACGGTGAGAGCGGGCTCGGGCGGCGGAGTTTGTGCGTCCGGATGGCGTCGTACGGCCGGTCGTGTTCGTCGACGAAGAACAGGGCACCGGCGTACTTGCCGAACTGGTCCGAGGCCAGGTGCTCGGCTCCACGGCGGTCGAGGCTTGCGATGGCTTCGGCGGTGACCTCGTCGCGCGCGGTGCCGTGCTCGGGGGCGGCGAGTCCGGTGAACCGGATGTGCAACAGCAGCGCGATCGGGGTGTCGTCGCCCATAGCGGCGTGATGGTCGAGGCGCTGATCGTGGTCTCGACGTGCGCCGGAATCCGTCCGGCCTCACGAGCCGCGAGCAGGTCGCTGTGGACGTCGTGAGCGAACATGCCGAAGGCGTCGGCGGTGTCCGTGCTGGTGGATGGCTGGCCGTCAATCCAGACGCCGGGCTTCCAGCCCTGTTCGATGAGCATCGGTGTCTCCTGGTCATGTGTAGGTGTGCGTGGATGTGGGGTTGTCAGTCGCCGACCGTGGGGAGGGCGAACGTGCACCCCGGTTGATGGAGGGACTCGTCGCGAGCCTCGTCCGCGGGCCAGATCTCGCCGTCGGGGTCGAGGTACTCGCCGAGGTCAATGAGGGTGGCGACGCGGGTGGCGGGGATCTCGGCCTCGCAGTCGGGGCAGCGGTCGAGCAGCAGCCACCCGTCGCCGGGGGTGGTGAAGTCGGGGATGAACCGCCACGCGCGTCCGCCTAACGGGTCGGTGACGGTGATCAGGTCACCGGGAACCGGTCCGGTCCGGGTGCGGTAGGTCCGGTGCGGGTCGTCTGTGACGAGTACGGCGTCCACGGGGACCTGCAGGACGGCGGCGACGGTGCGGGCGACACGGGCACGACGTGCCCACCGGTTCCACTCCTCCGGGGTGTCGTGGCGGCGGTAAAACCCGTCGCGGTCGGCGGTGCGGTAGGTGCGCGCGGCGTGCACGGCACGCTCGGCCAGTCCGGCGAGTCCGGGCGTGGTGGTGTTCGGCGTCGTGGTCGCTGGGTTGGTCACTGTGACCACCCCAGGGCGTTGCGTGCGAGTCCGGGGAGATAGCCGATCTGTTCGCCCTCACCGAGCCACACCACGGGCGGGTCGGTGCGCGGGGTGCCGTCGCCCTCGGCGTCGTCGGGCGTGCACACGACCTGGCCGAGGGTGTGTTCGATGGGGTGGCCGGGTTGGGTGGCGAGCCGGACCGGTGTGGTGGGGTCGTAGCGGTCGAGGGCGGCGATCAGCTCGCCCACGGTTGCGACGTGCTTGTCGTTCACGATGGACACCTCCAAAGTGGTCGCGGTTGGTTGGGGGTCCGGGGCGGGTGCCGCCCCGGACCGGGCGGCTAGCGCGCGGCGCGCAGGGCGGCGGTGGCGGCGCGTCCGATGGCTTGGGCGGTGGCGGTGGGGCTGGTCAACTGGTGCACGGTCACACCGTCGAAGGGGTCGTCGCGGTCGTCGGTGGTCAGCCACAGCACCGCGCACCCGGACGCGCGCAACCGGTCGACCTGTTTGCGTCCGGCGGCGCGTTCGTCGTGGTCGTAGTGCCCGTCCGACACGATCACCAACAGCCGCGCCGCGCCCGGCTGGGATAGCCCGAGCGCACCGTCGAGGGCAGCAGCGGCGGCGGCGATGTCGTGTGAGCCGTCGTCGGCCTCGAACTCGGTCACGAGGTCCGGAACGGTGCCGGGGTGGGTGATCGGGCGGACGTGCGCGCCGTAGATGACCGTCGCGGTGGTCACCGGCACGGTCGCGCGGTGTCCGGCGTGCGCGAGGATCCACGCGGTCGAGGCGACCGGGCGGCGCAGGTAGCCCATCGAACCGGACACGTCGCACGCGATGCCCAGCCGCAGCGGTGGAGCGGGCGCGACCCGCCGGGTGGTGCGGGTGAACGGTTCGGCGGTCACGGTCGCCCCGGCGGCGCGTTGGGCGTCGGCGGCAAGCGCACCCCGCATCCGCAACCGCCCCGGCGGTACCGGCGAGGTGGACTTGACCGCCACCCGGTCACGGACCCCGGCGGTGGACAGCGCACGCGCGAGCACACGGGCGGCGGTGCGTTCGTCGGCGGTGGGCTTGCGGGTGCCCGCCGTGGCGGTCGCGCCGTAGCCCTTGGGGTTGTAGTACGCGCCGGAGAACACGGTCCGCGCGGTCGCCTCGTTGGCCTCGTGGGCGGCGTCCTCGGCGGCCTGCTGTGCCGCCGCCACGGCGGCGGGGTCCTGCGGCGGGGTCTCTTTCGCCACCGCCCGCGCGACGTTCGCCAACGCCTGCCCGATGGCCTGAGTCAGCGGTGAGGGCACCCCCGACTCGTCCGACGGGTCCGGGTCGCCGGACGCGCCGGGGTCCGGGTCGGGGTTGTCCGGGTCGGTGCCGATGGCCTTACACCACCGTCGCCCGAGGTCGATCATCGTGTCGGCGTCGTCGTCGGCGGTGTTCAGCGCTTCCTGCCACAACCCGCGCAACTCGGCCAACAGGTCGGCACCGAGGATGCTCTCGACCACGGTGGCGACCGGGGCGGTTTCGGTGGCGGTGAGGATGCCGCCGTCCACCCGTGCCAGCAACAGCGCGGCGGTGTGGGCGGCGTCCGCCTTGGTCATCTTCGGCGCGCGGGCGGGGTCGGTGGCGTCGGTGTCGGCGAGGATCAGGTTGGTCGCCGACGCGCGCAACCAGTGCCGGTCGTCGGGGCGGCGGCGCACTTGTGCGGCTTCCATGCGGGGCTCTTCCAGCAGCATGGCGGCGGCGGCCACGGCGGGCGGGGTGCCCTCGGGCACGTCCCAGGCGGTGTGTTTGGCGTGCCCGCACTCGTGGGTGAGCAGTCCCCATGTGGTCGCGTAGCGGGCACGGTCGGCGAGGTTGGCGGGGTCCACGGTGGCGGGGTCCACCCCGAGGTGGGTGCCGTCGACCTCGATCAGCGCGCGGGCGGGGTAGAAACACGCCGGGGCACCCCCGCCTGCGCCGGGCGCGATGGTGACCAACAGGTCCTCGCGGTCGGCGATCACCTCGACCTCGTCCACGAGCGCGGTGGACAGGGTGAGCCATTCGGGGCGGGCGGGGAACACGGCGGCACCGGTCGCGTCGGGGTCGGCTACCAGGTGGGTGGTCATCGCGGGTTGTCCTTTCGGGACGGTGGCGGCGTGGGTTGGTCGGTGGTGGGGGCGGGTTGGTCAGATGCGGGCACCGAGGGCGAGGGGTGCCACGGTGGTGCCGAATACGGCCTTGACGGTGGCGGCGACGATCTCGCGGTCCTCTTCCGGGGCGATGCCCACGAGGTTCCCGGCGGCGGCTTCTGCCCCGACCACGCCCGCGATCTTTTGGAATGCGATCAGTTCCCGCAGTTGCGGTGCCCATCCGATCTCGCCCTTGGTCTGTCGGGTGGCGAGGTTGCGGGCGACCTTGACCGCCCGGCGGTCGATGTTGAGCTGGGTGGCGAGGTCGTAGTCGGTGGACACGTGGATCTGCGCGGAGAACCGCGACGACAGGGCGTCGGTGAGGATCGCGCCGTGCACGCCGGGGTTGTGTCCGGCGACCACGTAGAACCCCTCGGCGGCGTCCACGACCTCGCCGCCGTTGGCCTTGATCACGATTTGGCGGCGTCCGTCCATCGCGGGGTACACCACCGCGAGCACGGTCGGCGGGATCAGCGTCGCGTCGTCGATGAACAGCGGCACGCCCTCGCGCATCGCGCGGACCAGGGGACCGTGTACGAACACGTAGCGGCCGTCGTCGGTCTGGGTGTACTCGCCCACGAAATCGGCGACCGTGGTGTCCCCGTCCCCCTGTACGGTCAACAGGTCCGGGAAGGCGGCCTCGACCACCGAGGTCTTCCCCGTGCCGGGCGGTCCGTACAACAGCGCGGCGACCCCGGCGTCCCGGAACCGCCGCAGCGCGGTCACGTCCGGCATTCCGGCCAGCATCCGGGGGTGGTAGTCCATGCCGTTCGGGCGTTTCACCGGACCGGTCACCCTGCCCGCCGACCCGGCGGCGGCGGCGGTCCCACCCGTCGCGGACGGGGCGGGGGCGGCGGACGCGGCGGCGGGCGGCTTGGGGGTCTTCGGGCGTGGTGTGCGCGGTGGGGCGGGGGTGATCGTGGACGCGGCGGCGGACGCCGTGGTGGCGGTTGCGCGGTAGGTCAGCGGTGTGGTGGAAACGACCTCGGCTTCCCCCCGATCGGCCAGCACCTTGCAGGCGTTGCCGACCGCGCCCGATGACCGGTTCAGGGTGTGCGCGATGTTGCGCGGGGTGAGGGCGGTGCCCGCGTTGTCGACCAGGACTTTGGCGACCATCGCGCGGAGTTCACCGTTGCGCAGTCGGGAGCCCGACGCACCCGCCGGGGTGGTTGGCGCGGCGGCGGATGCCGGGGCGGGCGGGGTGGGCGTGGTCATCGCGGGTTGTCCTTTCGGGCTGAACGGGTAGCGGGCGGCGGGTTGTCAGGCGGCGACAGACTCGGCGGCGTCGGCGTCGGTCTGGTGGCGTTCGGCGGCGGCGTCCGCCGCTTCCGGGGTGCCGTGGTCTTCCGACCACCCGCAGTAGCAAAACGCGGTGGCGGTGCCGTCGTCATTGTTGGCGGTGTCGGCGTAACACATAATCGGCTCCCCATTGTTTTCGACATGGCTCGCGCCGGGCGTGGTATTCGTTGTGGTTTCCGGTTCCCCCCGGCGACAATTCAATTATGACTCTGCGCCGCGCGCCATGCAATAGGTTTGACAGCTCATTTTCAAGACTCTTTTCACGCGGTCACCTAACCGCCATTCCCGCGACCATTGGACCGGCGCGCGTTCGCACATTATCAACCGCCACGCGGCAGCATTCCCGCAGGTCAGCGGCGTGGAAAAACGCACAAAAGGGCGACCGGAACGAAAAGCCGGCAGCGAATAGGAAAGAAGAATAGATAATCACAAAGAAAAGGAAGTGGGACAGCAGAAGGCGAGCAGCCCGACGGAGGTACCGCGGACGCCGTGAGTTACGGGCGCGACCACCAGCCCGCCCCGATGTGTTCACCGGCTTGTGGGCAAGCGAGTCTGGGATACCAGCGGATCCCCCTACAGGGGGCCTGACCGGCCCCTTCGTCGCCCGCAGGGGGTGGCGTTCTAACAGGATCCCCAACCTGATCCCCAATGTGATCCCCCATATGAACCCCCAACGGAAGTCACTGTACGTGTCCGCTTCCACCGATCCAGCTACCTTCCGTAACACTTAGGAGTAGGATCGACTTGAGTAGGAATACAGTGGGTCCGTTGCGCCGTTCGGCGTAATGTTGAAGGCTCGATCACGTGCAGACGAGGAGGTACGGAGACCACGACGTGCTGCTGAACAGGCACGACGGGGCCGATGACGACCCAGGCGACCGTGGAGCGCATCGGCAAGGGGTGGAACGACACGGGCGCGGCGAGGGGGCCGGGCCGATGCATACGGGGAGGCGTCATGACAGTGGGGGACGAGCAGTTCCTGGGGGACGAGCAGTTCCTTCGTGATCTCTACAATTTGAAGTACCTCTTCGGCGACAAGTGGGCACCGGCGATCAACGTGACGCTTTCGCACGGCCCCATGCGGCGCGCTGAGATTCTTTCCACCATCACGTCGTATTCCCTCGGCGAAGAATGGTCGGGTAAACCCGCTGTCCTGCACGATAGCATTCTGACGCGGACATTGCGGAAGATGACCGAAGAGGGTCTTTTGGTGCGCACACGCGACACTTCGACTTTCCCGCCAAAAGTCTTTTACTCGTTGACACCAGAAGTCGCCGAATTCATGAGACTGGTCGAGCCTCTCGTCGACTGGGTGAGGCGAAACCCCAAACTCATCGGCCAGGCGCAGGCATACAGCCGGCACCACGGCGAAGATGAAGATGTCGAGGCATTGCTCGGGATTGGCGGAGTTGGCACGGACACATCCGAGCTGGACGACGACGAAGACACGGTGGACGACGAACCCGGCAGCGCTCGGGGCCGCGGCCTGGTCTGAACCGCGCGCGGGTGCCGGGTCCGGCGGCGTCATGGCCGGTCAGCTCGCCGCACTGCGGCCACGGCCGCGAGGATCCCGCTCGCCTCGGCGTGGCAGGCCCGCGGCGGCGGGGGGTGTCGTCTCGTGGCGTTGCCGGAGCCGGGCTGCCAAGTCGATCGCCTGGGGTGTGGGCTGGTCGTCCACCTCGGCCAGTCGGGTGGTGAGCAGGGTGAGGGTGCGGGGGATGGCGTCCAGCCGGCCGAGGCGTTCCTGCAGCCGCATGATGTCGCGGTAGAGCAGCTCGTTGTGTGGATCGAACGCCCGCGCCATCTCCAACAGGTCCAGCGTCTGCTCGGGGTCGTCGTCAACCAACGCTCGGGCCAGCGCGGCCACGGCGTCCAGCGCGTCGCGGCGGATGGCCTCGCGCGCGGACTCGATCCAGTCAGTGGACATCCCGTCGGCCAGCGGCCCGGTGTAGGAGTTGACGATGTCGCGGTAGGCGTCGATCCGCTCGTGCGGGGTGGTGGCGGACCGGCGCTGGGTCACGGCGCGGTCGAACTGCCAGTAGTCGACGTCGACCACGGTGGGATCGAGCCGGTAGCTGCCCTCCCCCGCGACGATGATGTCGGTCAGCGCCCCGTCGGTGGCTTTGCTGAACGCGCCGCGCAGCCGCGACAGTGCGGTGTTCAGCGCGCTGGTGGTCTTCTCCGGCGGGCTGTCCGCCCACAGCGCCCCGATCAGTGATTCGCGGGTGGCGCCGTCGGGGTGCACGCCCAGGAACACCAGCAGTTCCCGCAGCCGAGGCTGGAACGCGCCGGTGACATCTACCTCCGTGGTGTCGGCCTGCGGGCGCCAGTGCACCCGCGGCTGGCCGAGGACCGTCAGCCGGACCCGGACCGCTGCACGATCGACCTTGTCTGCCCTCGCGGTGTCACCGGGCTCGGCCGCTTCCGTGCTATGCCCCTCGTCGGTGGCTGCCGCCTCGTGATCGTGGACGTCGGCGCTGGTTGAGGTCGGTGGCTGCGTGGTGACCCCGGCTGTTCGGAGCCGAGCACCAGGCGGTGGGCCTGTTCGCGTCTCGATGATCTCCAATCCGGTGTCGGACCGGTCGAGCGGACCGGCCACGGCGGTCACTTCCAGCTCGGTGTCCGCAGCGAGGACAGCATCACTGGCCACCACACCGTCGCCACCGATCCCGTGGGGCGCGGAATCTCGCACGATCGCGTCCTCATCGGCCCGCTCCCTGGCAACGGCACGAGGACCCGGCATGCGGGAGCCGACCATCGCATCCAGGGAAGGCGTCTCCGGCTGCGTGCGACGCAACAGCCCCAGCAGGTCCGTCGCGTCGTCGGCGCCGACGCGGAACATCCGCGTTCCCCGTAGTGCCTCGCCCAGACCAGGGCCCGTAGCGGAGACGGTGCCGTCCTCGCGGACGTAGGCGGTGACGCCGGCCTGCCACTGCCCGAGCAGCACGCCGACGATCCCGAACGTCGCTCCGTTGTCCAGGACGGCTTGCAGCCGCTGGTGATTGTGGTGTGGTGGCCGTGCCACCACCAGCATCGCGGGCCACGGACCCGAGTCCTCCTCGCGGGCGCGGCGCAGGATGTCGGCTTCCAACTCGTCCAGCGCCTCGTCGAGGCTGGCGAGCACCCGCAGCGACTGGGGCAGGTGTGCCCGAGTGGTGCCGTGCCCGAGCAGCAGCGGCAGGTCGTGGGGGGGGGGGGGGCCCCCCCCCCCCCCCCCCCCCCCCGCCGGCGGGGGGGGGGGGGGCCCCGCGGGGGGGGCGGGGGGGGGCCCCGCGCCGGGGCCGGCCCGGGGGCCCCCG